>PLHK01000141.1 GCA_003139955.1 Limisphaerales bacterium | reverse complement strand
CAACGCCGCGGCCGACCGCATCCGCCGCTGCACTTCACTTTCCCGTTCAGTTTCCCGCAGGTGTGTCAGATCAACCGGCGGCAGTTCCAGTTTTAGTTCCGCCGCCACCACCGGCACCGGTGCACCCTGCTCCGCCACAAACGTCGTCCGCAAAACTTCATGCCGCCGGAGCAGATGATTCAAACTTTGCTCCAAAGCCCCCCGATCCAGCGGCCCGCGCAGCCGCAGGCTCAACGGCACGTTATACACCGCGCTTCCCGGTTCCAATTGATCTAGGAACCAAAGTTGTTCCTGACTGAACGAGGCTTGGCGCCGCGCCCCTGCCGCTTCCGGTCGCAGCCGAATCGCCGCCGTCTGGCCGGCAGCCTCCACCACCAGACTTAACGCCGCGATGGTCGGATGTTCCGCAATCGCCTTGACCGGCAGCTCCACCCCGAACTCGTCCCGCAGCCGGAAGATCATCCGCACCGCCAGCAGGGAATGCCCGCCCAGTTCAAAATAGTTGTCCTGCCGCCCAATCTTTTCCACCCCCAGCAGTTCGCTCCAAAGTTTCGCTAGCTTTTGTTCCGTCGCCGTGGCCGGCGCTTCGGTCAGCCGCGCAAACCGCTCTCCCGCCGGCGCGGGCAGCGCCTGGCGGTCAATCTTGCCGTTGGGTGTCAGCGGCAAGGCGCTCAAGGTGACAAACGCCACCGGCACCATGTAGTCGGGCAGGGTTTTCAACAGGTGTGCCCGCAGTTCTCCCACCGCCGGCACGGACGACCCGGTCAGGTAGGCCACCAGTTCTTTTTCGCCCGCCGCATTCGCCCGCGCCACCACCACCGCTTCGCGCAGTGCCGGGTGTCGCTGCAGCACTGCCTCGATCTCCCCCAGCTCAATCCGGTAGCCCCGGATCTTCACCTGCTGGTCGATCCGCCCGATAAATTCCAGTTGACCGTCCGGCTGGTAACGCACCAAGTCACCCGTCTTGTAGATTCGCCCGTCCGGTTCCTTACCAAACGGGTCGGCTAAAAACTTTTCCGCTGTCAGTTCCGGCCGGTTCAGATAACCCCGCGCCACGCCCGCCCCGCCGATGTAAAGTTCCCCCGCCACCCCCACCGGCACCGGTTGCCGGTGTTCGTCCAGCACATACACCTGCGTGTTGGCCAAGGGTCGCCCGATCGTCGCCTTCGCCCCCGGCTGGCGCAGCGTGAACGTCGAATACGTCGTCGTCTCCGTCGGCCCGTAGAGGTCATGCACTTTCCGGATGTGTTTCAGCCCGTAAATCTGGTCCACCAGCGCCGTCGCCAGCGGTTCCCCCGCCAAGTTCACCACCTGCACCCCCGCCGGCACGCCCCCGCTCCGCACCAGCTCGGCCATCGCCGAGGGCACGGTGTTGATCAGCGTAACCTCCGCTCTGGCCGCCAGACGCGGCAACTCTAGGGCGTTATCCGCCAAAATCACTTGGCCGCCCCAGCTCAACGTGACGAAAAGCTCAAACACCGACAGGTCAAAACAGATCGAGGTCGCCGCCAGCACCCCCGCCAGCTCCGCGTCGCTGAACACACTCCGCGCCCAATAAATGAAATTCACCGCGTTGCGGTGCTCAATCCCCACGCCCTTGGGCTTACCTGTTGAACCCGAGGTGTAAATCACATACGCCAGATGATGCGCCTCTGCCCGCCGCCCGACCACCGGCGGTGAACCCGCATCCGCTTCTGCCTCATCATCCACACACACCACCTGCGCCCCATGCGCCGGCAACTGCTCCCGCAGGCTGCGCTGCGTCACCACCGCCACCGGCTGCGCGTCCCCCAGCATGAACCCCAGACGCTCCGCCGGATACTTCGGATCCAGCGGCACATACGCCCCGCCAGCCTTCAGCACGCCCAGCATCCCCACCACCATCGCCAGTGACCGCTCCACATATATCCCCACCAATTTATCCGGCCCAACCCCCACTCGCCGCAATCGTTCCGCCACCGCATTCGCTCGCTCTTCCAACTCCCGGTAGCTCAACTCCTCATCCCCATGAACCACCGCGATCGCCAAAGGGCTCCGCACCACCTGCGCCTCGATCAGCTCATGCACACATTCCCTATCGGAAAATTTAACCGCCACGTCCTGACTCGAGAAACGGGGTTGGCGCGCAGATTCTGTCAATGAAACCAAGTCACCCTTCAAAGATTCAGGCGATGATGCGCTGGCAATTTTGTTGGTTTCTTTCATGGCTGCGTCAGATTTAACGACTGGAGTAATAAAAAAATTTGCGTCAAGAACTACATTCGTCTCCTAGTTTTAGAATAGCCATCAAACCTCATGCCGTCAGCCATTAAAAATACGAACAGTAATTTATTTCACTTTTCCGCAATCACCAGACGACGTCAACAACAATAAGCCGTCCGCAAATTTAGCAAATTAAGCCACAGTTTCGAGCGGCGACGGCTCGTGTCCCAAAAGCGGATAAAGATGTCCCATTACTTGATAGATTGAAAAAGCGCCAATCGGCAAGCTTACGACAGTTCTGATTGGAGGTTGACTCCAACAGATAAACAAACGTAAAGGAACAACACCCAACCAAATGTTTGAATGACGGATTGTGGCTTGGACGTCGAGCCAGAATTAATCTTTAACAAAAGGTAAAAAACAAAAATGAAAATGAAAATAAAAGCTATAAAAACCTGTTGCGCGCTGCTTGGCGTTGCAACCGTATTGACTGCATCAAATGCGCTGGCAACCATTGGCACCATCACCCTCACTGAAGATTACGGCAACGCCAACAGCGGTGGCGCCTTCACGGCGGTGACAACCGGCGGACTTGGAACGTTTGATACGTTCTGCTTGGCCGAAAATGTTTTGTTTCATCCCGGAACTACATATAATTACTCAACGAGCAGCACCATTGAGCCCAGCGGCACTTCGATTGCCATCGGAACGGCCTATCTTTACAGCCAGTTTAGACTCGGCACGCTGGCAGGCTACACCTACGGCAGTGCTGCTTCAGCCAATGCGCTTCAGGCGGCGATCTGGTGGTTGCAAGGGCAAAATTTTGGCGCGGACAACACATTTGTTACCTTGGCTGAAACTGCCCTCGGTTTGAATGATTCAACCATCACAGGAGCTGACACGGGTGTTGCGGGTGGTGTTGTTTACGCCATAAACTTGACCGGTCCCGGCGGCTATGCCCAACCCCAGTTGGGTTTCACTGCTGCGGTGCCCGAACCCAGCACGGTGGTTGCCGGTGCGTTGTTGCTGTTGCCGTTCGGTGTGAGCACCGTTCGCATCCTGCGCAAAAACAAAATGTCCTAATCGGCATTTCATAAATATTCACAACGCAGGCCGGTCATTAATTTGACCGGCCTGTTTTTTTACTTGAATAGGAAAGGAAGCCTCAATCACAAACGCTGTTAACTTGCCTTTCAAAGCCAGCAATAATTTCTCAATCAATCCAGCCAATAAAAAAGCAGGCTGGTCGGTTTGACCAGCCTGCTTTCGGAAACCGCAACGAACCGCAATTAAAAATGCTGCGATCCGTGCGATGGTTTCAATTTAGGTTTGGCTTGGCTGCCAAACCCAAACTCAATTCATCATGGCCTGCTGAAAAAGAGCTTGTTCCTCAGGCAGCAATTGAGCCTTGGCCGTGAGTTTCAAATAAGCTCTGGCGCTTTCAGGATTGCCATTGGCTTTCAGAATGATACCGTAATAGCCGGCGACCGAAGGGTTCTGCAATTCTTTCGGGGCGATTTGCTGCATGACTTTGAGCGCTTCCGAGTATTTTCCCTGTAAATAAAGCGAAAAGGCATAGGTCGCGGCATAGGAAGGATTTTGCGGCGCTTTTTGATACACCTCGCTGGCCAGGTCATACGGGTCAAGCTCCTGCGCATTCAGAAGCAGGGCGACAAAGGCCACATTATTTTTCATTTCAATGTCAGACGGAAACCGCTTGGCCATGATGCCGAATAATTCCAACAATGGCCGCGTCCGCCCGCCCGCAATCAAGGCGTGCGTCAAGGCCGGCGGTGCCCACTGCTCTTCCGGATATTTGTTCACCACGATCCAAAGTGTCTGTTCCGCCTCGCTGTTCCAGTTCCAACCGGCGGCCAGTTGAAAAAGCGAGACCAAAGGGCCTTTCTGGTCGCTGGTGAATTTCAACGCCACGACCCATTCGTCCGCCGAGGCTTCCGTCAAACCCTGTTCGCGCAGGGTGCGGGCCAAAAACATATGGCGGACGAATTCAAGATCGTTCCAGTTTTCATTCTGGATGGTGGACTGCAATCCATGCCAGTCGCACAACTGCAACAGACATTGGGCGACGAGAAACGCGGCCGGCTGATTCGTTTGAACTGACGGCGGCAGGCTTTGCAACCACGACAATGCCTCGGTCGGCGTGGCTCTCCGCATCAGCCAGGCGGCCATGTCCGATAATTTCGTCGGAGAAATTGCCGCTTCACGTTCGTAGGCGGCCAGCACTGGCCGGTATTCCGGACTTTTGGCTTGCAGCAGGGTTTCGAGGCGCAAAAGCCGGTCGGAAAAAATCGCGTTCGTCGGCTGCGCCAATTCCTCGGCGAACACCAAGGCGGTGTGGATATCATCCCGGTGCAAGGCATCCATGACCAGTTCGCGTTGCGCCTGACTGCGGACTTCAAGATTGGTCGAGCTCTGGCTGATCTGCCGCAAACTGGTGCGTGCCTCGGCGACTTCCAGCGTGTTGGAACTGTGCAGGAGCAACACCGCCAAATTTAATTGTGGCGTGGGATTGTCCGGCTCAAGCCGGACGGCTTCGGTAAAATGCAGTTCCGCTTCCGCCAGCCGACCGACGCTCGCAGCGACGACGCCGGCGACATTTTGATACAAAGCGGTCTTCTGACCGTCGGCATCCACGCCCGCCAAGGCATTGGAAGCCGTGAGATAATCACTCACCGACAGGGCGGTCTGCGTCAGTGCCAAACGATCCGGCAGCGATTTCGGATTCAGTTTTAAGACCCGCTCCCGCCAAAACAGCGCGCCATCAGAGTGGGTCGTGTCCGCCAGATCCGCCATAATGCGGCAGGCATCCACATTTTGGGGGTTCAAGTGCAAAGCCTGTTGCAAACAGAGCGCTTCATTGGCCGCGTCAGACCGGGCGGCAAATGACCTGGCCATGGTGAGCAAGTGGCTTTGCTTCCAGACTTGATAGCTCCGATAGCCGCTGTAACCCACCAACAAGGCGGCGATGCAACAGGAAATGATGACGATTGGCTTGCGCATAATTATCTGATCGAGATGGTATCGGAAAAAACTTTGTTTGAATAGCTTCAAGCCGCCGGCAAAACAATCTCATGCTCTTCGGGCTCCCACTCGCTCAATTTGATTTTATTCTGCGCCGCGATTTCCTGAATGGCGACGCGGCTTTCGGGCACGAGTTCCGAGACAATGATGACCCGGTTGATCTTGCGGCGTTCAATCAATCGCGGCAGTTCCTTGAGTCCGCCCAGCACGGGAAAGCCGTAGACCCATTGAAAATACAAAGCCTTTTCATCATCAATAAATCCCAAAATCTGCCGCGTGTCGGGATGGCGGGAAGTTTTCATCGCGCGATCCTTCAAAAACAACTGCGCCCGGATGCCCGCCCCGTAAAGCAGCACTCGTTCCGTCTCCACTGCCGCATCGCCATGACGCTTGAGCCAAAACACCAGTTCTTCAATGCAACGATAAACCAAGCGCGAACTGATGATCACGGGATGGCTGATGCCCGCAACTAAAACCGCGCGGAGCACCCATTTACCAGCAGCCAGCGGATCAATGACGAGCGCGAGGCCAAGGCTGAAAATAATTCCCGTCTGCAGCCAAAACAAAACCATCAGCACATCGCGCAGCCGCGCCCGCTGCCAGTGCGTCACATAAGTGCGCGAGAGCGCGAGCAACGAAAAAGTCGGCGTCACCCAGACCGGCAGATCCATGAACCAAGTGTGCCAGAAATCCACCCGCTGTTCCTCGATGAACCACATGATCAAGGCCAGCGAACCGGCCAGCCAGGTCATATCCCAGACCGGATAGGCCAGGGCTTTGAAAGTGGAGTGCGTTGGCCGTTTCAATCCCATCAACAGCGCCCGGCCCGTTTCGCGCAGTTCAATGACGGCGAGCTGCCGCATCAACACATACACACCGGCGAGCAGCGCGATCAAAAAAATTCCCGCCGCGTGCGACTGAAAAAGCATGATCAACAAACCCACTGTCACCAGCCCGCCATTGACGATGTAAAGAAACGTCGCCACCCGCTGCGTGCTCAAGCCGGATTTACTTAAGCGATGATGCAGATGTTCCACGTCCGGCTGCATGATGCCGCGCTTCACGCCGGGACTTTTGCCGTCGTTCATCCACGAGCGCACCGTCCGCCGCCAGATGGCCAGCAGCGCATCATAAATCGGCACACCCAATACCATGATGGGAATCGTCAGGGAAATCAGGAACGTATTTTTGTTGAAGGTTTGCAGCGAGACCACTCCCAGCGTGAAACCGATGAACATGCTTCCCGTATCGCCGAGAAAAACCGTCGCCGGATGAAAGTTGTAGCGCAAAAATCCCAAGCAAGCGCCAATGAAACCGAGCAGCAGCAAGACTTCGCCGGGAGCCTTTTGCATGATCAAAATGCCGGACAAGCCGACGGCAGAAATGATCGCCAGTCCCGACGCCAGTCCGTCCAGCCCGTCAATCAGATTGAACGCATTGATGATGGCCACCAGCCAGATCACCACCAGCGCGCAATCCACCGGTGCGGGCAAATCGTGGCCCAGCAACTGACCGAAATGCGTTCCTGAAAACCACATCAACAAGGCGGCGGCAACTTGTCCACCAAGTTTGATCCACGGCTTCATGCCGCGCACGTCATCAACGACGCCCACCACCAGCAAAACCAGCGAGGCCAAGGCAAATTTTTCCCACCAGCCGAAATCAAGCGCCCCGGTCACTTTAGGCCACGGAAACAAAACCGCCACCAGACACGCGACCTGCACGCCCAAGACCACTGCTACGCCGCCGCCACGCGCAGTCGGGCGTTTGTGCGGACGCCGGGCGTCCGGCAAATCCACGACGCCAAACCGGATGGCCACGCTGCGCACAACCGGCGTGAGCAGGTAAGTCACGGTCAAACCAACCAAAAAAACGAGGATATACTTGTCTAAATCACCAAACATATTGGAGGCAAGGATGCAAATTAGATGCCAGTCTCATCGTGGTTCAGTTTTTTGGTTGATGGATTCAATCAGTTTCACCATGCGCGGAAGCAGGGCGGCTTGGGAAAAACATCCGTCCAAATGTTCACCATCCTTGCGTTGAGCTTGGGACACGACCTGCTTCAATTCAAGAATTGTTTTGACCGCCGCCGCCGGATTTCGGTGCGGCGACCAGCCGCTCGGCAACTGGCCGTTAATCTGTTCTAGTATTTCAGAAATGTGGCTAGGCCTTGGCCCCATGTATAAAATGGGGGCGTTCACCCGCAGCAAATTGTAAGCCTTGCACGGATGCACCAGACCCACAAACGGATCGCCCATCACCACGAGATGCAAATCCGCCGCCGACAATACGCCAGCCAGTTGGTCGAGTGGTTGATATGGCAGGCAGTGAACATTCGCCAACTTGTTTTCCTGCGCGAATAACTTTACCCGCCGATGCTCCGAGCCGCCGCCGACAAAACAAAATGAGATGTCCGTCTGATTCGCGGCAAGTTCTTTGGCGGCGCCCAGAACCGTGTCGAGCGGATGACACGGGCTGTGGTTGCCGGCATACATGACCACGAATTTATTTTCCAAGCCGTGCGCCTTCCGAAACTGCGCCCGCCCGGCTGCGTCAAACCGCACTTCGGCATCGTGCGACCACGGTGGAATCACGGTGATTTTTTCCGCAGCGATGCCTTTCGCCAAAATTCTTTTCTGCATGAAGGTGTCGAGGACTACGATGGCGGCGGCATTTTGCAGACTGAAACGCGAAAGGCGTTCCAGCCATTTGGCCGCGAACGAATCGGACGACAACCAACCGGCGGCGATCGCTTCGTCCGGATTCAAGTCCATGATCCAGTAGCAAAATTTTGCGCCGCGCCAACGTGCGTAGCTGGCGGCGATCACCGAGACCAGCGGCGGCGAGGTCAGCGCCACCACCACGTCCGGTTTCGGCAAGAGCAGCAACCGCCCGCCGCAGGAAATCAGGAATGATAAAAAATCCGCCGCGCGCCGCCACTTGGCTTTTTTGCCGAAGCCAGTATTGAACACGCGATGAATTTTAATGCCGCGCCAGATTTCAAAGCCCGGAAATTTTTTGGCCGGATCGTCATAGGCGCGGCGGCTGGTGATGACCGTGACTTCATGACCGCGTTCCGCCAAACCCACGGCCACGTCCGTCAGGTGTTGACCGCTGGAAACCACATCGGGATGAAAGGCCTGGTTGATGAGCGTGATGCGCATGGCCTAATTTTCCACCTTGATCAACTTGGGCAACTCGCGCACCAACGCCTGTTGCGCCAGTGCGGAATCGTTGTAGCCGGTGATGATGATCTCCAAAACTTTTTGCCCCTTGTTGCCGCGTCCGGCCCAGATGCCGCGGATGAGATTGTAGCGCGCCGATTCGTCCGCCGTGTAATTCTCTTTTCCGAGGCCGGCTTCCCAATGACATTGATAAACTTGCAGCGGGCCGCTGGAGCTGTCGAAAATGTAGTGGCGCATCGGCAATTCCACGCCGTTCACCTCGAGCACGGTCAGTTCCGGCCCGGCGGTCATCTTGAAACCGCTGGCCGTGATGCAAATGTCCGGCGTGTGGCGTTTGGCCAGGTAACCGGCCACGCGACCGGGCAACCAGTTGAAATAATAAACCTGCCAAGTCGTGCCATCGGCTTCCTGCCATTGTCCCTGCTGGCCTTGATCGAAACGCAGCAGCTCGTGTTCTTCCGTGGTCAGCGGCAAATCTTTGTAGGTCGGATCGGCCTCGGGGAAATTCACCGACCAGCTTGGGCCGGGTTGCAAATGCGCTTCCCGAATCTGATACCAAAGTTCCACACCGCTTTCGACCACCACCAGCCATACGATCAAAATGAGGCCAAGGCGATTCCGCCGGCGGTGGATTTTTTTGCGGTCGGCCACGGACGGCGGAACATTGCCTGATGGCGCAATTTTTTGGATTCCATCTGGAACCTTTCGGCAGTTCAGCAGCCACGCCGCGCCCCACAGCAACGTCGTGCAAACGAACAAAATGGTCAGCCCGGCCTCGTCGTGGTATTCGGCAATCGCACCGACGCCTTTTTTCGCCGCGATCCAGGTGAGCAACGAGGCGCGGCACAGATTCAGAAACATCGCCAGCGCGAAGCCGATGGGAACCAGCGCCAGCCGCCGCCGCCAGTTGAACAGATAAAATTCGCCGAGGAAAAGCGAGATCATCAGGCTGGACTGGAACGAACGGATGCCGCTGCACGCGTCGTTGATGCCGACCATGCCCGTGCTGACTTCGATTACGTTACCGTGTTGGATCGCGGGCACGTCCAGAAAGCCGAGCACTTCCACGACCAGCGCGGCGTTCATGCGGCTCAAGCCCTGGATGATCGGCGCCTCGATGGGCGTCGGCCACGGAACTGCCACCAGGAAAAATAAAATTGGAAACGCCAATTGCCGCAGCCAGCCTTTTCCGCCCGCGAGATAAACAACGTAAAGGGTCAGGCCGACGATTTCAACCGCCAGCAGCCATTGCACCGGTCGCCACTCGGGCGTGGCTTCTTCAACCAGCCGCGTCGGCAGATAAAGAAACGCGAGGCCGCCGCAAAACCACACGGCCAGCCACGGATTTTCCGCCACCGAAAAACAATTTTGATTTTTGGCGTGCTGCCAGCGCCGCAGCAGCAATCCGATCACCAGCAATGGCACCACGAGGCCGTAGCTATACTGCGGATTCGTCGCCCATTCCAAACGCAGATCGTCAATCAGGCGAAACCACAGATAGCCCAATGGTAAAATCAGCAACGCCCATTTCAAGATGACGCGGTTTCTTTCGGGCGCGGCGGAGATTGTTTCAGGCTTGTCCATGTTTGATTTATTTCCCGGATTGAAATTCAAGAAATGACGCGTTGCCGCACCAACTCTGCGGGGTTGCCGCGATAAATCCCATTCGCAGCCAGATTTTTTGCGGCCACGGAACCCGCCGTCAAAACCGCGTGGGAACCGAGCGTCACGCCCGGACCAACCCAGCCGCTGGCGCCGATCCAAACGCCGTCTTCCAATGCGATCGGCTGCGTGATCAAATCAAACGTGGCCCGTTTGAAATTGTGGCTGCCGGTGCAAAGAAACGCGCGCTGCGAAATGCAGACGTGGCTGCCGATGACGATGCGCTCCAGATTCAGCAGCCAGCATTCCTCGCCCAGCCAGACGTGGTCGCCAACGGCGAGCTTCCACGGAAAAGTGATTTTTACCTGCGGCTTGATGGTGACGTTGCGGCCGATGCGCGCCCCGAACGCGCGCAACACCGAACATTTCAACGCGGAAAAACTGAACGGACACAGCCGGAATAAAATTAAACTAATGACGAGCCAAAGTCCTTCCTTCATCACGCCCGCGCCGCGATTAAATTGTCCGGGCGAGTAACGCGACAAATCCACCGTTTGCGAGCCGAAGACAGACTCGCCGTGGTCGTTGGGAGATTTTGACTCGCTCATGTCGTGGCAGATTGTAAGAGTTTCGCCCATGCCTTCAAGCGCGCAGGATACAATCCGGTTTTTCGCCGCCGCCCAAAATCCATTGCTCGACCGCGCTCAATTGCCGCGCAACCTGCGACCAGGTGAAACGCGCCACCACCAATTCCCGCGCGCGATTGCCCATCGCCACCCGCTCCGCATCCGTCATGCGTTGCAACTCATTCAGTCCGACGACCAAACTTGCCTCGGTCGTTTCCATTTTCAGCGCCGCGCCGGCGGAAAATCCTTCCGGCAAATTACATTCTGGCGTCATCAGCACCGGCTTGGCATTCACCCACGCCTCCAGCACGACCATCGGCAAACCTTCGCTGAACGACGGCAGCACAAACGCGTCGCAATGCTGATAACACGCGGACTTGGCCGCGTTGAATTGCGGCCCTAAAAAAATCACGCCCGGAAATTTTCCCTTCGGACCCGGCGTGCGGACATCCGACCAGACTAGCTCCAGTTCCGTCGCCAGTTGTTTAAGTTCCAATTCATGCCCGCCCTGATCCCAGCCCGCAATCGCCAAAACCCATTCTTCCGATTTCCGATTTCTGATTTCCGTTTTCTGATTTTTCGCCCACGCCTTCAGCAAATTGACGAGGCCTTTCTTCGGATGAATCCGGCTCAAAAAAAGCAGCACTTTTTTCCCCGGCTCAACAAAATTTTTCCACGGCGGCTCGGACGGAACGGCAGCGGTTGACAAATCAATTCCATTTGGAATCACGGCGATGTCATTTTGAAGTTGCAGCCGCCGGATGGAATCGGCTTCCGACACGCACAAAGCGCGCAGACAGCGCGCGCCGCGCAGATGCGCCCGCTCGAACAACGCGTCGGCGATCAATTTCTTCCAGCGCGAATTTTTCAGCGCCCACGGATCGAGCATCCCGTGCGGTGAAATCAGATAAGGTCGGTTATTTTTACGGCTGTAATTTTTCGTGGCGATACTCGGATACAGCCATAAGCCGTGCGTGTGACAGATGTCCGGCGCAAACTTGTTCAGCGCTTCGAGCAATTCCGGTGCACGGCCAATCGCCCGTGGCCATGTGGTTTTGAACGCGGCGACCGAAACCGGATTCCACGCCGGTAAATCGGCGTCGGAAAATTCATCCCGCAAACCGAAAACTTTTATTTGCGAATCGGTTTGCGACTGCACCAGCCGCAGGATTGCTTCAAAAAGGCCGCCGGCTTTGCGCGAAACCGAGGCTGTCAAATGTGCCGACTTGATCATTTCAAAAAAACCGGGCGGTGGAAATTTTTTTGTTCACTGGATTAGCAGCAAGCGCAGCAGCAGCCGGTCAAAAAGACCGGCGCGCGGACGCGGATTGTTCAGCGCGACGGCCACGGCGTCGCGCAGGCCGCTGGCAAACCGTTCGGTTCCCCAGTCAGCGATGAGGCGCTGGCTGGCTGCGCCAAAATCGGTGAGCGGAAAATTGCCGGCAGAAATTTTCAGCAGCAGTTGCGCGAGCTGATCCACGTTGTTCGGGTCAAATTGAAAACCGTTCACGCCCGGCGAAACCAGATCGGCTGCGCAACCGCAGCGGTTGGAAACCAAAACCGGCAGGCCGGAGGCCATCGCCTCGTTGACGACGAGACCCCATTGTTCCGTCGTGCTGGCGTGGACAAACGCGCTGGCGAGGCCGAAATATGCCGGCAACTCGTCATATTGTTTGAAGCCGGGCAGATGAATCAAAGTTTCAAGCCCAAGTTCGGAAATTGATTTTTTTATTTCGGTTTTAAGCGGGCCGTCGCCAAGCAAAACTAATGGCCAGATTTTTGCTTTTTCAGTTCCTGATTTTTCCGCCAAGGCGCGGTAACGGCCATAAGCCTGAATAAGCCCGAAAAGATTTTTTTTCTGCACGAAGCGCGCGCTCGCCAGAAAAAAATTTTCCGGCAGGCCAAGTTTGCTTCTGACTTCCGACCTCTGGCTTCTGGCTTCCGCAGATTTGCGCTGGAAATAATCATTGTCCACGACATCGTAGCCGAGGAAAATTTTTTCGCGCGCGAGGCCAAGTTGGACAAGATAGTCGCGATGCGGCGTGCCGCCAGCGAGTCCGGCGGAATTTAATTTCACCAAACGGCTTTTGACCCATTCCTTCCGCGCGACGCGCGGCTCGTCCCACGCAGTGCTTTCAGACATGACGACGGACGGCGTGTTCGTTTTTGCACACCACCAAAGCGCGCTCAAGGCGTCGGTGAACGACCAGCCGGGGACGACGACAACCTGCGGTTTGATTTCGTCGAGCGCTTTCCACATTTTGCGATGGAGTTCGTGCCGCCATTGCCGGTCGCCGGCATCGCGTTCGGTCAGCGTGACGCGCGTGAAGGCGGACGCGCCTTCGACTTTGTCCCAAGCGTAGGTGTTCTCTATAGCGCACGCTTCCACGCCCCAAACCGACAGCAACTTGCCGGCGGCATTCAGGCGCGCGTGATGATACGGGCCGAAGCGCTGGAACAAAACCGCAACGCGTGTTGTGCCGGGCAGATCATCAAGACGGGAAGCGGGAAGCATGGAATAAAAGAATTTTGCTGCGGAAAAAATTGCTGGTTAGAAATCTACGCGCTTTCGTTCAGAGCGTTAAAAACCTTGGCGTGGTGCGTTTCATCATTTTCAGAAAGATGGCATCCAAACCTACCCGTAACAAGATGCAGATTGTCAAAGTCAAAACGATGGAGCCAAAAAAGTTCACCAAGGACGGAACCCCGCAACCTGACAGAATTCTCGCCAAGACCGGCAAAATGAGCGGGGTGTGCCACAGATAAATGCTTCCAGCCATCCGACCGACAAATTGGAGCAGGCCGGAATTACGGATAAACTGGATTCCTCCCGCCATCGCGGTCAAGAACGGAGGCACCAGCAATGATGCTTCGCAAAAGCGGAAGAGCGCCAGTATGCTTGCCAGCAAAAAGATTGCCGTCCAGAAAGTCTGCAGCCCGGCCAGCGGTTTTTCCAGAAATGGCCGGCTGGCGATGCCGATTAAAAAAGCGGCAAGATACATGGGCAGATTGCTAGAATTTGAGCCGTGCGACATTTGGGGATATCCGTGTTCGAGATAAAACATCACGATCAGGCTGAACATCGCCAGATAACTCCAGCGGCAGTGGCGATGCATCAGTTTTTCGAGTCCGCCGACGCCGGTTGAAATCACAAACAAGTAGGGCAGGAAATAGAGTTGAAAAGCGGGCGAACAAGACATCGCCGCGTCAAATGAATTAAGATGAACCTTCAGTGTTCCCGCCGGCAACCAGCCTGCGGCTTCCAGCAACAAGAAACAAACGATGTAAAACGCGTTATACAAAAAGAACGGGATGAGCAACGCCGCCGCCCGTTTCCTCAAGGTGGTGATGAACGGCGCGTTTCGGTCGTGCAGGAAGCCGGAACTGAAAAAAAAAGCGAGCACCGCCCAGTCAAAAAATCTCGCCAGCCCCGCTTGGACGGCCATGGTCTTTTGATCAAAGCGCCCGCCAAAACTGGAATGAATCACCACGACGCCAAAAATGGCCGCCGCGCGGAGAACGTCTAATTCGGATATGCGCCGGTCACTTGGCATTGCGTTTTACGAATCCGCCCGCATTGGTGCGGCGGGCAAAAGGCAGAGCTTGGCGGCCAGTTGGCGGCGGCTGATTGGCCGGTTGCACTGTCGTTGTAACGCGCTCCGGCCGGACGATGCGGGATTCAAGATACCAGACAGCCAGCGCACCAAACACAAAGGGATACAAATTCATCAACGTGATGTCCCGGCCCAGATTGAAAGTAAGAATGGCTCCCAGACTATACAACGGCAGACGCCCCAGCGCGTGTATGTTCAAATCGAGCCGCGCCAGCCACGCCACCCAAAGGCTCATCAGCAACGCCGCCGCCATTGGCCCCAAAACGCGACCGAAGTTGACCACGCCCTGTCCGATGAAGCCGGTGGAAATGGTGGTGTTCACTCCGCCTTGCGTGTCATCGGCCTGACCAAAACCGCGGGCGATGGCGTAGTCCAGCCCGATCATGGGCTTGCCGTGCCACAATCCGCGCGGAATCGGGTTCACAATTTCCGCAAAATAGCGCGCCCCCCAGTTGACCTTGTATTTGCCGTTATCAATGAAGGTGCTGATCCAGCATAATTCTTCATACATATTCAAGCCCTCGTTGTGGACTTTTTTTTGGTCGGCGATGTTCAAGCCTTTTTGTTTGAAGGCCTCGGTGATGGTCCCGCCGGAGCGGTTGGCGATGACAAATTTCATCCAGGTGTTCACGATCAGGAAGCAGGCGAGCAGCACGAGGATTTTTTTCACCATGCCGCCGCGCAACCGGAGAAAGACCCAGCTCAACATGGCGGGAATCACCATGGCCAGCATCGCGTTGCGGGCGCGGTCGAAGATGAAAAACGGCCACGCCAGCAGGCAGAAAATTATCGCCTGACTGCGAATGCGCCGATCCGTGGCCAGCGCCGCCACCACGCCGAACATCGTGGACGTCAGCAATTGCAGATAGACGGCGATGACGGAAAAGGCGTCGAAGCCCGCACCAATCCGCCCGTGCGACCACGGACTCGCCTTAAAACCCAGAAACGGAAAAAGATAATAGACGAAATCCCCCTTGAGCATGATGAGGGCGATGACCGCCAGCAGCGTCCAAACCAGCACGCAGCCTTGAAACATCGCGTTCAGCTGCTTTTGTATCTCCGCTTGATCCACGCCGAGCTTGAACAACTCGACAACCCCGCTGCGGCGGTTCAGGTAAGGACGGTTCATCCATGCGTGAACCCGCGGCGTCAGCACCAGAAAACACAAGAGAAACCACGCCACCTGCCACCACGCTGACGCCAGCGTGGCCGCATCAAAAATCTTGGCGTGATGGTTCGCGTAATCATTGTAGAACGCGTCGCCGACATACCACGCCGTCGTCGTGCCCAACACCGCCAGCAATGGCAGGCCCGTGCCGTCGTTGATGCGTCGCAGCGACCAGATGCCGCCACCGATGATCAGTGCCACTACCACCCAGAAGGCGATGGGCAATATGGATAACAATTCAAACACAGATGACCAATGGCAATTCTACAAAAGATGGCCGGTGAAAGACAGATTCAACTGAAATTCATAGAACAAAAACACTTATTTAAAACTAGCTTCCAACTGCGCCAAGTTGGTTGCCAACCGACCGAGCGTAAACTGTCTGGCTTTCACCAAGGCGGCAGCGGACTGCGAACGCAGTAATTCCGGCTGCGCGAGATACCGCTGGAAAGTTTCGGCCAGAGCCCCGGCCTCGCGCGCGGGAACGACAAAACCATCCACCCCGTCACTGACCACTTCACCGCAGTTCGGCGTGGCGATGACCGGCAAGCCGTGGGCCATCGCCTCCAGTTGCGTGATGGCGAAACCGTCGGACAAAGTCGGCAGCACAAAAATGTGTGACCGACGATACCACGCCGCCGCCTCATCCCGTCCGGTGCGCCCATGAAACGTCACATTGCTTGGCGCCGACGAAATCACTGCTCGCGAAATGCCGATCGGCCCGACCACGTCAAAATGAATCGGTTCGCGTTCCAATTGCCGCGCCGCCGCAAGCAGATACTGGATGCCTTTGCGTAAAATCACCTGGCCGAGAAACAGCACGCGCAACGGCTGATTCAATTTGAAAATTCTGGCTTCTGACTTCTGGCTTCTGGCTTCTGGCTCGTAGCACAACGGAATGATCGCCAGTTTTTCCGGCGACACACCTTGCTGAATCAAGGCTTGACGGGAAAATTCTGAATTGACCACCACGCGGTCGGCCAAGGCCCATTCCTGTTCGCGCCGGATAAAATATTCCTCCGGCACCTGAATCGGTTGCGCCGCCCAGCCGGGCCATTGTTTTTCTTCCGCGCGCACAAGCTCCACTTCCACGCGGTTAGGATCCATCTGGTTCAACACGCATTTTATTTTCTGTTCGCGACACCACGCCAGCGTTTCCAGCGCGCCGGTGTCGTAGGCAAAAAAAATTGAATTCGGGTTCAAGTCCGTCCGGCGTTTCAAATCGTCGCGCACACAGCGCGCAAAACGCTGGCCGACTTCGATGAATCCGCGGTATGGACGCCGGGCGAATTTCCGGCGCAGGCGAAATTCCCAAGCGACCGAGCGGAAATTCCATGACCGCACCAAGGCTGACTGGTTAATGAAATCAGAATGGAACCGCGCCGCTAGCGGGCGCAGTTTGCCGGATGAAAAATTCCGGACAATCGCGCCGGCCCAAAAATCGGTGTAAAGCGTCGCCAGCTTGCCGTCTTGATGCAAGGTACGCGGAACGGCGAAATGTTCGCGCGCGCCAATCTGGCTGCAAATCCAGACGGGATTTTTTTCGGAACTGGCAGACACAATTAAATTTTTGCGCGAGTTCAGGATTTAGCGGCGGCGTTGGCCGGCCATTTGAATAGATACGGAAAATTCCAAGCCCGGCACAAAACGCCGACCAGCAAAGAACCGACGATTCCAACCACAACTCCGCCAAACACCAAAACCACCGGAGAAGTAATCCGCGCATGGATTAGCAACATGCGCGCGATGGTTCCCCAAAGCGGATGGCCGAGATAGATTTCGAGTGAGAAAACACCGAGAAACGCCCAGAACCGGCTGACGAAAGTTTGCGCGAGACCTTTGGCCAGACAGACAACGCCGGTGATGCCAAGTCCGGCGAGCAACAGGTTGAACAGCCAAGTCGCGCCAAATCCCGTCAGATAAAATAAAGTCATCGCGAGCAAAAGGCCGCTGCCGGCCAGCAGCGGCACCAGCCAGTTTTTTTGTGAAAAGAGCTTAAAGATTTTTTCCCGCGCGCAGGCCGCCGTGGCGTAAAAAATAAAAAAGTTCATGGCTGTGTTAAAAATCGGCCAACCGCCAAAAAAATCACGGCTGGCGAGCAGCGAGAGGGTTGCGGCCAGAAAAACCATGATGAGTGGTGAAACTCGCCAGCGCGCCAGGCTGTAAAAAATCACGGAGATGAGGAACAGGCTGTATAAAAACCAGAGTCCGTAGCCGTAGGGCTCGACCAGGAAATACAGGGCGCGCGAAAGTTCCGGCGGATTGTTCACGAACCGGATCATCGCAAATTGTGATGCGACGATGATGACGGTCCAAATCGCATACGGATAAAAAATCGTGCGCAGCCGGCCCGCCAGAAATCCACGGACGGAAAGCTGCGACAGTCTGGGCGCAAAGATTCCGGACAGGACAAAAAAGGCCGGCATATGAAAAAGATAGACCCAGTCGCGCAGCTTCATCCACATCGAGTCGGCGGCCAATGTCCCCGCTGCGGCAAGTCCGCCGGAAATGTGGCCATAGACGACAAGCACGATGCACAGGCCTTTGCAGACATCTATCCAAACGGTTCTTTCGACGGGCTTGGATTCGGATCGCATGGAAAAGGATAAATGCAAGATGATTGAGCGTTGCAGCCAAAACGAAACGGCTTGAATGAGTGCGTCGTGGTGGAATCCCGGTTCTTTTTGCCGTCATGATTTTCCACCGTAAAATTCCGGCCAGAGATTGCAACTGGCTGGCCGCGCCCAAAGCATTCGATCAGTTCAGCAGCGGATGCAGGTTGGTGGGCGGGGAAGGCGGTGGCGGTGCGGATAAGTTCGACAATGAATTGGTGGCCCAACTGCCGTTGCTCCAATAGAAAGTGGCGGTCTGGCCGCTGGCCAGCGTCACTGGTGTCCCCGACAGGGCGGCGTTGGGATACAGGGGATAAGTATTGGGCGAAGCGTTGCTGATCACCATCATCGCACCTGCAGGAATCTTCAAGGGCTGCGTGTCGTCCAAGCCGTATTTGGCCGTGGCCAAGCCGTTGCGCATTTGGCCTAGTGAACCGTGCGCGTAGGTGAACATATTGGTCGCCGTGAAACTGTCTCCCAAAGCCTGGCCGTTATATTGGTTGCTGGTGTCAAGCAGCCACTGCCCTTGCAACTGATTTTCGTAGAAAAGGCCACAGTTCACGCCCGCATTGTTGAAGACGGACACGTTGGTGGACCAACCATAACCCGTGCCAATCCCCCACGCATTATTGACTTGGTTGGAGCAGAAATAGATGCTGGCGGAGGAATTATTTCCATTGCCCAAAATGCTCAAGGCATATTGCGCGCCGTTGAAAGTGTTCCATGCCACCAAAATATTGCTGTTGATGGTGCTGCCTTGATAGCCCATCACACCCAGCGCAATACCCTGCGAGGTGGTAAGGTTGTTGCTGATGAAAAGCAGTTCGCTGGTGGGTGCGGTAAAGATGGGATATTGCCCGCGCATGAAATTATTGTTTTTGATCGTGTAGGTCGGATTGCCGTAGTAACCGCCGTTCAGGGCGATGAATCCAGCGCCAATGATGTTGGAAAAGGTGCAGCCCTGAAAATAGGAGGGCATGGTCGCGTAAGAACGATAAAATTCCTCAATCTCATAGGTGTCATGGAAATAGTTTGAAACCCAGTTGTGAGCCATCGGGATGTTCAATGCCGTGGCGTTGCCGTCATAGAACTCACAATTGGTGATGGTCATGAATACGTTGGCAGGAGCGACCGTGCCGATGATCATTTCACCACGCCAACCGTGAAAGATACAATTCTCAATCAGAAATGAATCAACTACCTGAAACGTGGTCGCCCCGTTGCCATTGATGATAGCGATGGCGTGGTGCGTTCCATCCCAGCCGAGACCAGTGCTACCGGCCGGCGGGTAGGCCAGATTCCCGACATAGCCGACATCGCCGCCGTAAAACGTCAAATTAGTGAAAACTACCGGGTAATTATTAGTCATCGGGGAGGTGAATTGAAACAAAGTGGCGCGCACAGAAGCATTGTAGCCGGCACTAGTGTCGTAATAAGTCGTCCAGCCGCCCATGCCTATCAGGATGACATTGCCTTGTCCAAGAAAAGTTAATCCGCCGCGAGCAACCCGGACCGAGTTGAAGGCGTCGTGGTTAGAGCCGTATTTTTTATAATTGTAATTCGCCTGTGCGGGCGGAACAAACAGGTAATTTCCGGCGGGAAAGATGATGGTATCAGTCGGCGTGGCGGCCGCAGCTACGGCGGCGCTCACCGCCGCGCCATTTTCGGTGCCGTAAACGGCGTTAAGATTCGTAGCCGTGATGCCCGCCGGAATGGCCAGCGTGACGCTGGTGGCTGACTGCACTGACACGATGGTCGCCACCAGAGTTTGATTACTGGGGTTCTGATACAAGCCGCCGCCGAACACCTCCACCATTTTTCCGACGTCCGCATTGCTGAAATTTGCCGAAGGACAGGAAATCGTGGCGGAATTGCTGACACACGCCACGTTCATCAATGTCAACAAATCACCCTTTGCGCCATAGTTTGTGACATAAACATCGGCGTGCGCCGGATGAACCAGCCCCATCATCAAGCCTCCGGCCAGCATCGCGCAACGCATCAGGCTTAAAAGATTTTTCAAATTCATAGGCTCGAATTATTTAGGAGTCCTCGTCGGCTACTCTCAAGCACTTCTCATACCATCGGGCTGCGCACTAATCAAGTCCGGCACGCGTAAAACACCGGTTCAGCCATGCCCGGATGCGCGGCGTCTGACGCTCTGTCCCCAATGAGATAAAATAAGACCACAGATAGACGGCCAATAAAACGGCCAAAAAAATCGCCGCCAGCGGCAACGTCGGCCGGCCGCGAAAGCCAATGACACCAGTTTGAAATAAGATTGAAAGCGCCAGCGCTAAAAACGGAAAATGGCAGAGATAAACCGAATACGAGAAACCCGCCAGCGACCGGCTCAAATTTTTCCCCACCAGTTGCCGCGAAAATCCGGCGGCGGAATTGATGACCAGCGCGAAAGAAATTGCAATCAAAAAATCCGCCACGAACGGCACGGAAATGCATTGCATCCGCGCCGCGCTGAAGCACGCGGCGAACAAACCCAATGAAAACCACAACGGCAACAACCGCCGCTCGTTAAAAAAATAAAGTGCCGCGCCCAGCAGCCAGACGACGGAATAAATCAAAATTGAAGACGGCAAAAACCAGACGATTCCCGCCAGCGCGGCGGCTCCAAGCGCGCGGACGCCGATTTTTTTCTGGCAGAAGAGCAGGAATAAAATTGGCGCGGCCAGATAATACCAAAACTCGTTCGCCAGACTCCATAACGGCCCGTTGCTGCCGAACACCGGACCGAGGATGGTCTGGCACATGGCTAGGTTGATCGCAAAAACTGGCGTGGAAAGATTCTGGTGGAAGTTGTGGTTGATGACCGCGATCTGGCCGGGAAAAGTTTGGTCATAAAGTCCGAATTGATTGAAGTGGTGATAGCCAAAATAGTCGAACGCACCGCCCAGCAGCAGCGCGAGCAAATAAACTGCGTAAAGCCGACTGAAGCGATCCACGCCGTATTTTTGCCACGAAAAATTTCCTTCCGCAAGGCGCTGTAGCACCTTGCCGCCCACCAAAAATCCGCTCATCACAAAAAAAACCATCACGGCGGAATGACCAAAGCCGGTTAAAAAATAAAAAATCCTCCCGACAACTCCCATTCCGCCCTGCGTGCCGTAATCGGCAAACATCAGGCTCCGCAGATGTTCAATCACCACCAGAAAAGCCGCCAGCCAGCGGAACACGTCGAGCAGGTCGGATTGAAGCGGACTGATGTAAAATGATCGTGGAAGCATCACCTTTGAAAATTTTGAATGGCTATGATGGCTCCATGGAGGTCAGGCTCGCGAAGCCGGCCGCCTCCAAGACGCCGCGCGCGTTCACCGCCCACGCCGCTGCCGCCTCATAATCATCCCAGCGAGGTTGAAGCGGTGTATCAATCAAGCTCCGCATACCGCTGGCGATGGCCGCGGTGGAATCCGGCGCAACGACAAGTCCCAGCGCGAATTTTCCCACTGATTTAATCAAAGCGCTTGGTGCCGCCGAAGCCAGCACTGGTTTGCGCGCTCGCGCAGCGATATTCAAAACGCCACTCTGCGAGTGAAACGTGGAAACATAGGTCAACAGGACAAAATCCGTTCCCGCAAAAAACCTTCCCAAATCATCATCCGCCACGAATCCTTCAAAAAACCGGCAACGGTCAGCCACCTTGAGTTCAACGGCCAGTTCGCGGTAAAAAGCAAATGACTTGTCCTTGTTTGAAGCCACAGCCCCGGCCACCACCAAAAAAACTTCAGGCACGTTAACAAGGGCGCGTAAAACGAGATCCAAATTTTTGCCATCGCGCACAAAGCCAAACGCCAGAAAAACTTTTTGCCCCGCCTTTACGCCCCAGCTCTGGCGGATTTCCGATGCGCTGGCCGGTGGGCCGCTGATTTCATATAACCCATGCGGCACTTGCACGACGCGAACCCCGGCGGGCACGGGCGAAGGTTCCGCCAAGTTTTCATGCACCAGCACAAAATCCAGCGGCAGATACGCCAGCCGCACGGATAATTTGTGCCACCAAATCGGGCCTATGGCATAACTGCGCACTGGGTCGTGCAAATTGGCGGCGTAATGGACACGCCAGAGTTTTGCCAAAATCAGATGCGGCCAGACCCAGAATGGCGAGAGGTATTCCATGTAAGAGTCCAGCAGCACTAGATCGGGTCGGTGTTCCAGAATTTTTCCAGCAAGCAAAAACTGGTCGCGGATGATGTGCCACGCCATTTTGACGCGACGCAACAGGCGAGAACCTTTTGCCATCGGAGAATCGCTCAAACAAATGATCTGTTCAAATGATGTCCGCCGTCCGGCTAGAAAAGAGGCAGAAGTCAGGCAGATGACTTTGGCGCCGGCTTTCTCCAGCGCGCTGGCTTGATAAAACGTATATTCCGCCAGTCCGCCGGTGGCGTTCGGCGCGAAAATTAGAATTTTTGGAAGGCGGCTCACAATAATGTCTGTGCATTTTTTCTTTGCGGATCAGCCAGTAATAATCTTGGCCGCAGCTTCAAGAATGTTGCCACTCGCCGAGATTTTGCGAAACGCGCGGTATCCCCTCGGAATAAAACAAATGTCGGATGGCGCCAACATAATGACGAGCCAGCGCTCCCGGTGGACATTGCGGACTCAAGGACATGACGTATTCCTTCGGCAATAGTTCGACCCGGCCATGAACCGAAGCCGCCACGGCGTGAAGCGTTTGTTCCATGAACCACGGGTTGCCGGTCAGGATGGAAGTTCTGGCCAGGCACGCTTCGATGATTTCCACAGACAGCGCGGCTTTCGGCATGGCAAACAAACCGGCATTGATTTTTTGCGCCAACGGCACTCCAAACAACCTTTGCACTTCATCCGTGTCCAGCAGGCTCGCATCCTTGATGTCTTCAAAAAAAATACAGCCCGGATCGGATTCGCCGCACCATCGGATCAAACGCTCGGGCGTCCTGAAAAACAGGACATCGGTGTCAATGGAGATAAAACGGTTGCCGGTCGCAAACATGGGGAAATCAAACAACCTTTTTCCAAACGGATGCAGGTTGCGGCATTTCAGACTCAAAGGATGTGATGCCAGGCGCGCGCTGATTTCGGGGTTGGATTCAGAATTGAGCACCACCCGGCAATCTGGCAGGAGTTTTTTAAATCCGGCGACCTCTTCGTGCCGGAGCGTTCCGTCATCGTGGATGACAAACCGCCAAGAACGCCGCGTGGCAACGATCCAGCTGGCCATCATCCAAAACGCCATCGTCAACCGCGAACGTCCCGTAAGCACATGAACTTCCACGGCGGCAGGCTCGAACGCCCGCGCCAAACCGGGCAGGATAAACCGGATTCGCGGGCTCAATAGAAATTCCCAAGCACTGCGGAAGCCGCCATCTCTGGCAGTTCGCAAAAAATCCCGCATCGGTCCGCGAAGAAGCTGGCTCATTTTATGGTCAAGAAGATTTTCCCGGCAGCCCGGCAATGGTATCCAAAAAAATCTTGGCCGAGAACGCCGCGCGCGCAGACGCCTGCCGGGCGGAAGCTTTGGCTTTAAGCTCGGAAAGATTTGCCACGGCCTCGCCAAGCGCGCTGGCGAGCGACGCCACATTTTCAGGTTCAAACGGCACACCCGCGCCATGATTTTTAGCCAATGATTCCATCCAGGTTCCTCTCGGATAAATGAATGGAATGCCCGCCAGAGCCGCGTCAATCGAAACCCGCGAGAGTTTGTCGCGGTAAAAATTGACGCGGTAAGGCAACACCATGACATCTGTGCGCGCCAGCCACTCATAGTATTGGCTCGAAGTCGAGAAGGCGGACAAATAATCAACCGTCTTATCTTCCATCAGGGCTGGGTCTTTGCGCGCCCAAGTGCCGTCGGGCATCTGATAGTCCTGAATCCATTGCAAGGCAAAACGCGGAGCCTGCCAGCCATTTTGCTGCTTCAACAATTTGATGGCCGCCTGAAGCAAATCCAGCCCTTTGTCATAACGAGTGATTCCGTAAGACCCAAACAACGCTTGCTTGCTGTCCGCCTCAACGCGAGCGGTGCGGAACGGTTCCAGCGGCGGCAGGCTCACCACATGGGGGACCAATGGAAATTGAATCCCGCAAAATTTTTCGTATTGCCAGGCCAGGCCTTCCGACTCGGTGATGAAAACAAATTGCCCGCTTTTCAGCAAAGGCCGGAAGGAAAGCAGCGCGAATTTTAGGGGCAAGGTGGCCGGCGAGAATTTGATCTGCGAAAAATCAGGGCTATAACTCCCGACCAACTCAATGAAGAGCAGTGCCAGCTTGCGGAAGCCCCGGTCTTTGTGACGCCGAAACAAACGCCGGTAGGCCAGCAGATGATCCAATCGCGGCGTCGTCGCGATCACGATGTCGTAAAAATTTCCGGCTGAAAAAAATTTGTCCAAGTCGCGATACAACGAGCGGTTGTGGATGAACACGCGTTTGAGGCCGCCCAGTTTTCCGGCGGGCGCGGCGTTCTTTTCAAAAACCGTGGCGTTGAGGATCGGGCGGCACGGCAATGCCTGCAAAATTTCCGCGCAGGCGTCTTTGTGAACGGCTACCTCGATTTCGTGGCCGGCCTCGCGTCCGCCATTCACGATGTCGCTGATATATTGAAACCAGTGGCCGTGCAGATTCTTGAGCGCTTCCTCAACGATTAAAACTCTCATGACAAAATTTTCCCGTCAGAGACTGATGATTTTTTCAATCTTGCCAACGAGCGCCGACACGGACGCACTGTCCGAAGTAATTTGAACCAGCCGCGCGCTGTCGGGCGTCTCGGAATGAGCTTTTTCCAACGTGCCAAAAGCTTCAGTGGCGGAATAATTTTCAAACACAGCGCAGCCGCGAATATTTTCAATCATCTCGGCGATGCCGGTCTGACGATAAACGACGCAGCGTTTGCCCAGCGCCATCGCTTCAAGACACGCGAGCGGCAGAGGATCGTCAATTGAAGAAAGAAAAAACAAATCCGCGCGGCTGGTGAATTCCAACGGCGTGTCCTGCCAGCCCCACCATTTAACATTTTCTGAAAGTTTGCCGAGCGACTGGCTGGCCAGCGCGCCGACCCAGTGAAATTGCCACGGCAAATTTTTCGCCGCCGCCAACGCCGCGACCTCGGAAAATATTTTAACGCCTTTGCGTTCGTCCACCGAGCCGACCATGACGATGTGGCGGAAATTGGGATCAAAATTCGGCGGCGTCGGTAGTGCCACGGCTTCGCGAACGACATGGCTGCGGGTGACACCAAATTCTCTGCGATAGTATTCCTGCATCTGTTCGGACACGCACAGAACAGGATTGCGCCGGACAATTTTTTTGAACAAATAAAATTTCCACGGATGCTGCCGCGCGTAGCCTTCAACCATGTAAGCCGTGTCGTGAAGGTAAATCAGAATGTCCTTACGCAGCAGGCACGAAAAAATTCCTTCCCAGCGGGAAAACGTCCCCATGCCGTTGAACAAAATTTTCGGGCTGAAGATCACGGCGCACAACCATTGCCGGAAAGTGCCCTGCTTGCGCCGGTCAATGAGCATGACGGTTTGCCCGCGCGCCTCGACCGCGCGGAAATACCGGTAGATCGAGCGCCACGCGCCGCCCTCGCTTTGGAAGTCGTAACCGATGA
Source organism: Limisphaerales bacterium (assembly GCA_003139955.1). Lineage (GTDB taxonomy): Bacteria > Verrucomicrobiota > Verrucomicrobiia > Limisphaerales > UBA11358 > UBA11358. Next base: position 26,419 of record PLHK01000141.1, on the reverse strand, counting down.
GCACCAGTCGGCGCGAGCGGTAAAATTTTACGAGCTTAATCATGAAACCGGGTTGGCCAAGTGTCGATCGGCTGAAAACTTCATTGGCTGTCCTGCACCCACTTCGACAATTGCCAGTCCACCAACTTGACGTCAATGCTGATGTCTTGAAAAACCGGCTCTGTTTGCTGGTTGTCAACCGAGCCAATCAGGTAGTGATAATCCAGACCCAAAACCGTCGCCAAATAGTAATACATTTGGTGGGCATAGTTGGGATTTACCAGTTCAAGAACCTTTGTCCCGGGCCGACAAAAAAGAAAATTGGTCAGGCCCGCACCATGCGCGGCAAGAATCATCTGTGCGCCGGAAAACAATTCAATCTGATCCGGGAAAGCCAGCGTCTCTAATTGAACCGTCTCGAAACCATATTTTTTAAGAATCGCCGCCACCTCTGCGAAGTTCGCCAGATTCCGGCCTTTGGTGTTTTGCCGACTTATGAAAAAACGTTTGGGAAAAGATTGGCGGCCTTTGTGGTTGTGGTGCAAAAGAATTTCCCGCAAGCGAGTGAGGTCTGCGGCGTCGAAAAGCCCACTTTGTTCCGCCATTGACGGAACCACCAATGTTTCCGTGACCAGATGGCGGTGATGATTGGTGGCCACCACTTTTTCCAGGGGAATGCCCCAGCGCAACAGGGATTCGCGCTGAAACCCCTTGTCCACGGCGTTCACCAGATAATGATCGAAACCGGAAATTTTCAGACCGGCGTCCTCGATCACTTTTAGCCGGGGCAACAAATCCAAAAGCCAGTGGAAATAATTGTCCCCGGAATCCACACTCAAGCAAAGCGTCCGGCCCTTCAAAAACAATTCCGCCGGTAGTAGCGGGCAGCGCAGCAGAGGATGTTCCGCCGGAGTTATGTTCCACAGCGGAGATAATTCCCAAAGTATCGCCTGGTCCGGCGCAACTATCGTGTGCGGATGACACACCCGGGCGCGTTTCAAAATAACCACCCGGCGCGAGCGGGGCGTCCACTGGCGGGACCATTCCCAAGGGTTGACGTCGGAATCTCGGACTTTTTTTGGCGGGGCAATGATTCGCACGCTTCGTTCGGAAAGCACATTGACCGATTCGACATACGGGGGAACCGGCGCTTGTGCCGGCGTCTGTAACCATGGAGCAACCTGAAGAATCCGGTCGGGCCGGCCAAACCGGTTGGTCTTGATCGGACTTATTCGCGCGATTGAACCGAGCGTTTTACGAACCGTTTTTGAGAAATATTTCTTTAGGAGCACAGTGAAATTAATGCCGTGTTTAATCGCGAATCCCTCACGCCCCGCCCGCAAGATTTTTCAGCCGTTTGAAAATCCTCCGGCGCATGCGGTAGTGTTCCGGGATGATGGCCGGGCCGTTCCGTTGCACCTGCCATTTGGCATCGGCCAACGATTCAAAAAGTTTTCGGTAATCCGCCGCCGCGCGCGCCAGCGTGAAACCGCCGGAAGTTATCCGGTCAAAGGCAGCTTGGCGCAGGCGCAGCAACAAGGCTGAATCAGCGGACAACTTCGCCAGAACTTCAACAAAACTTTTCACATCGCCCACCGGCAGCAGAAAACCGTTTTCACCATGCCGGACGAGTTCGCTCATGCCGCTCTCGATTTTGGTGACGACCGGAACGGAGCCGCGCGACATCGCTTCCAGCAAAACCACCGGCAAGCCTTCAAAGTCCGAAGTCATCACGAGCACATCTGATTTACCCAGCAATTTAAGCACATCCGGGTTGGGCAAAAAACCTAGTCGCAAAACTTTTCCGGCGGCCAATGGCTCCTTGATGCTTTCGAAGAAAACTTTTTCATCCGGCCCCGTGCCGGCGATTTGAAATCTGACCGGCAGATTTTCCGCATGACAGCGGTTGATGATCTGCGCCAAATCCTGAACCCGCTTCTGGTGAAAAGCAATCCGCCCGCAATAAGCCACTGCCAGCGGTTGTCCCGGCAATTTTTCCCGCGCGGGCAATCCGGCGGGCGGCTCCACGCCAAACGGAATGTGGACGATGCGCGCCCGCAACTCTGGCTGCGCGGCGCCAAGTTTTTTTGCCAGAAATTCGCTGACACAAACGATGGCGTTGAAAAGTTTTCCGTGCTGCGCCGCAAACTTGTAATAAACCGGATCATCGCAATGCATGATCAAAACGACTTGGTTGGCTGGCGAAAGCGCCGGGGTCGCGCAGGCCATGTCGAAATCGAAATTGGGAAGATAAACGCATGGCGCGCGTTCCTCCAAAAATTCCAACAGCAATTTTTGCCGCAACTGCACGTCGGCAATCCGCGTCAGCCGCAAGCGATGAATTTTGAACTGCCGCGCACCAAGCCACGCCGCATCGTCGGTCGGATGGTGGCCGGTCACGATCCACTCGGTTTCAATTCCAGTGCGCTGAAGCTGATCCAGCAGGTTGGCGACCAAAATATTGGCACCGCTTAATTCCAGCGATGGCGAACTGGCGATCACGCGCAGGCTCATAACAATCGGCCCAGCTTAGGATGCGCGTGCCATGAAAAAATTTCACGGAACTGCCGTGTGATCCGGCGGGGCAACGCGCGACGCCGCACCGATAAAAAATAATCGAACGCAAAACGCATTTCATTAGGCCGCCGCGTCGCGGCCAAAAAAATTTGGGAGAATAAAAGCACCGTCAGATTGCCGCCGTCGGCGTAGCGAATCAAAAACCGCAACTGGTTGCGGTTGCCGTTGCGGGCTTTCTCGCCGGAATAACCTTTGGTGGTGTCGGGATGAAAGGCCACGCAGTCCGGGCGAAATTCAATGCGGTAGCCGAGGCGCAAAATTTCGGCGGCCATGCTCAATTCATGCGCCTGGGAAACAATGTCGGGCACGCATAATTCCACCGGCAACCGCGAATCATTCCTGAAGGCGAGGCCGCAGCCCGGACAAAAAACCGTGGGACACGCGACGGCGCAGTCGGGATTCCACCACGGATCGTGCCACGGTAGACAAGTTTCCGGGTCGTGCATTTTGAAGCCAATCATGCCGAGCGTCGGGTCGGACTCAAAGGCGCGAATGGCCTTTTCGATGCAGTCTGGCGCAGGAAAACTGTCATCGTCAAAGCAGAAAATATATTTGCCGGTCGCTTTTGCGAACGCCAGATTCAAACCGGCGCAGCCGACATTGTCGGCGGGATAAAGCAATTCGATGGGAACGGCAAATTCGCGCAAGCGTTCCGGGAGCGCCGCTGAGCGCGCGTTGTCCACGACAAGAATTTCTGACGGCAGAAAAGTCGAATCCAACAACTGGCGCACCGAATCAATCAGCGTGTCATCGCGCTTATAGGTCACGATGCAAACCGAAACGAGCGGCGGCGCTGATTTTTTTAACAGTGAATTTTCCACGTAAATTTTTTACATCGAAGCTAGTTGCGCCAAGCGCGCGGCAAAAGTTTCCGCCGGTTTTTCGGGGACAAGCGCGCGCACTTTTTCAGCCGCGCGCAAACCCATTTCACGCCAGTGGCTTCGGTTTTCCCATGCACGTTCCATTGCTTCGGCAAACAAATCCACTTCCGGCGCGGCGGACAAAAATCCGGTCACGCCATCGTCCAGAACTTCCGGCACGCCCGCCGTGCGATTGCAGATGGCCGGCCGGCCGCAAAGGCTGGCTTCGAGCAACACGATTGGCAGTCCCTCCTTGCGCGAAGGCAAAACCAGCGCGTGATGATCTTTCCAGATTCCACTGACGCCGGAAACAAAACCGCCGAACTGGATTTTTTTGACGCCGAGCATGGCGGCCAGTCGTTCAATCTGCTGGCGGTTCACGCCTTTGCCGAAAAAAGTGACGGTGAGCGGGCGTTGCCGCCAACGATCCTGCGCGAGAACTTGTAATAAGATGTCTTGGCCTTTCGCATCCGGCTGCAAGCGCCCGACGCAGGCGAGCTTGAAACTCTGGTTTTCGTCCGGCCACGACAAAGGTTTTTGATGATCCACGCTGAAGGGGTTCCATGCGATTTCGCCGCGCGCGATCGGGTCGGCAATCTGTTTCTCGGTCAAATGCCAATTATGCCGCGAGACAAAAAACGCACCGCAGACGGCTTGATACACTTCCCGCAAGCGCAAGGCGCGCGCGTCATCGGGCCACTGATATTCTGACGCCGCTTGCACGATACTCGCAAATTTCCATTGATGGCACCGACACATTTCCATGATTTCCAAACCGTCATCGGTCCACGCCTGACAGACCACGACAAGATCAGGCTGAAAGTTTTTCAGCCAGTCATGGGTTGCATTGGGAGCGGGAATTTTTTGAGCGGTGGACAAAAAACGATTCAGCAAACGGCCGGGCAGGCGCGGGAAGTATTCACGGATATGCAGCTCGCAACCGGCGGCTTGCAGCGCGTCCCATTCGCGGCGCGGTCCCGGCCAGTGATTCACACCGGCCGCAACCCGATGCTCGGCTTTGAGCAAAACGTGCGCCGCCGCGCCCCAGAGCTGCTCGCTGCCGCCCCATGTCTCTCCATACATGGTTGAAATGAATGCGATTCGGCTCATTCGTTTGTAAAAAATTTAACGGTCTGCCGCCAGCGAAACCAATTCCTCGGCGAACCGTTTCGATGGTTCCGCCGGAACCAGCCGTTCCACCGTCGCGCGAGCGTTTTTCCCGAGTTCTGCCAATGAGGAACGGTTTTGCCAGAGACGTTCCAAGGCTTCGTCAAATAAATCCGCCGTGGCGGCCCTGGCCACAAAACCGTTTTCGCCGTCACGAACCATTTCCGCGTTGCCACCGACTGGCGAAACCACCGCCGGTCGCCGGCAGAGAAACGCCTCGACCAAAACGAACGGCAAGCCCTCTTGTCGCGAAGGCAGCACCAACGCATGATGTTCCGCCCAGACGAATTCGATATCGGAAGTGAAACCGCGAAAGGCGACGTTGTTCAAATTTTCCGCCGCGATGCGGGCCTGAAGGATTTTTTGATTCGGCCCGCTGCCGAAGAAATTGAGCTGCACCGCGCGTTCGCGCCATTTTGGTTGCGCGAAAACGTCGAGCAGCAAGTCTTGGCCTTTGGCGTAAAATTCCAAGCGGGCAACACAAGCCAGCCGCAGGGGTTCACTTGCTTCCGGCCACGGCGGATCGGCCTGATAGCTGACGTTGAAAGGATTGCGGACGATGGCGGCATTGGTGAAACGCGCGGCGAACTGTATTTCAAGAGAATGCCGGTTGCGTTCGGAAATAAAATAAACGCGCCGCGCCGCGTGGTAGAGCGGCGCGAGTTCCGCGATCTGCCGGTCGTCCGCCCAAAAAACCGCTTCCGGCACCGCGTGGACGATCAACACATACGGCACCCCGTGCCCCTGACACGCACGCATGGCTTGCAGCCCATCCGCCGTGCCGCCTTGCGAAATGATGACCAGCTCGGGTCGAAACTCGTTGAAACATTGATCGAATGGATTCGGTGGCGGAAACTTGAATCGTTGCGGCAGAAACCAGTTCGCCAGCCGCGCGACGGATGACGGCGCAGAATGGCGCGGATAAATTTTTGCGCCGCGTTTTTGAATTGCCAGCACTCGCGAATGAAGTTCCGGCCAGTCGTGGATGCTGCACGCGACCTGATGTCCGTCGCACAGCAGTTCGGCGGCCTGGCTCCACAATTCCTCGCTGCCGCCCCAAGGAAAAACATCCATCGTGGATACGAATAAAAAACGCGCCATCGTCACCTTTCCAATTCCTACTGGTTTCCCGTCTCCCGTTTTTTGATCCGGTCAAATTCCGCAAGCGCCATGCCGACCACCTGATCCATGTTGTAATACTGGTAGGTCGCGAGCCGCCCGACAAAACTGACATTCTGCAAAGTCGCCGCCATCTCTGCATACTGCGCGTAAAGCTGTCGCGGCGCGGGCGCGGGAATCGGATAGTAGGCTTCTTTTCCGGGGCCAAACGCCTGCGGATACTCGCGCACGATGGTGGTGTTGTCGCAGCTCTGGCCGGTGGCGTGTTTCACTTCGACGATGCGGGTGAAATCATTTTCGTTCGGATAATTCACCTGCATGGCCGGCTGCCAGAAACCGCGCTTGCCGGAAATCGGAATCCGGCTTTCCAGTTGTTCCGCCGAAAAAGATTCGCGCTCAAAACGCAGCGAGCGATACGGCAGCGCACCCAGCTTGCAGTCAAAGTATTCATCAATCGGCCCGGTATAGATCATTTGCTTCCAACTGACGTGCGGCAGAACTTCACGGTAATTTGTCCGCAACAAAACCTGCACACCGGGCGAGGCCGCGAGTATTTTGCGGAACATCCGATGATAACCGCCGCTCGGCAAGGCCTGAAACGAATCGGAAAGATAACGGTCGTCACGATTGGTGCGGATGGGAATGCGCCCGCAAACCGAGGCATCGAGTTCCTTGGGATGGCAAGCCCATTGTTTCTGCGTGTAGCCTTTGAAAAAACGGTTGTAAAGTTCCCAGCCGACTTGCGAGATGATGACTTCCTCGGAATTGGCCGGCGCAGAAATGGCGATGCGATGCGCGGCCAGATACTTTTCCCATTCCTCCGTCGTGGACGGGCGACCGAGCATCTGCTCAAAGGTTTGGAGATTTATGGGAAAACTCCAGTAACGTCCCTCGGTGTGGCTCAAGATACGATAGTCCACCGGATGCCAGCCGGTGAACTGCGACAGGTATTCGCGGATGCGCGGCGAGTTGGTGCGAAAATAGTGCGGCCCGTAAGTGTGGATCAAAACGCCGGCGTCATCATATTCGTCCCAGGCGTTGCCGCCGATGTGGTCGCGCTGCTCGACCACGAGGCAGCGTTTGCCGAGCTGTGACGACAGCCGTTCCGCAAGCACCAGCCCGGAAAAACCCGCACCCACAATCAACACATCGTAATTCATCTATCTTTTTTAGGATTTAAAACCAACCTGAACTTACTTGCGTTTGAGTCGACGGCGCGCCGAAGTTTTTTCCAACTGCGATAAATCCTGCGGGAGACGCGAGCCCACGGGGCGGATTCAAACTCCAACAAACGCCCTTCCAAATTTTCCATGCGATAATGCTGTCGAAGCAAAAGCCCGGCGGCGAGGGCCGGCCACCGGTCATGATGTTTCACCATCAGCGCACGAACCCGTTCCTCCATCAACTTGGTATTCGTCGTCGCCCCTCCGGGATGTTTCCGGTAGGCGACCGTGATTTCCGGGATGAAAGCAAAAGTTGCTTCGATCTCCGCCAGCCGCAGCCAGAAATCCCAGTCTTCGACGCGCTGCAATTGCGGGGCGGTCTCGAATCCGCCGATTTGGCTGGCCGCCTCGGCCGCTACAACCGAAGCGGAAGGAATGATGCTGTTGCGCATCGCGAGACCAAACGGAAATATTTCCGCTTCCCACGGCGAGGTGAACCACAAACCGCCACCGGTCTCACGCTTGTCTCGAGTGAACATTTTGACGCCGCTGGCGGAAACAAGGATTCCAGGTTTATTGTCGCGAACTCGCAGATGCAGCTCCAAGTGATTGGGAAACCAGCAATCATCGGGATCCAGAAAAGCCAACAGACTGCCTTTCACCGCAGACATCGCTGTGTTTCGGGTCGCGCCCACTCCACGGTTTGTTTCGTGACGCAGAAATTCCACCCGGTGGTCAGGAAACCGCTTGGCAAAGTCGGCGACGATCTGACGGGTTCCATCCTCCGGCCCGGCATCATCCACAACAATGATTTCCCAGCCGGAATACGTTTGCGACCCGACCGATTCAAGCGCCTCGCCGACAAAACGCCCCATCTGGTAACAAGGGATGATTACGCTGATCTGAGCGGAAATCATGTGCAAAATTTTGTATCAGCAATCCAAGTTACCATTTGATTTCTGAGGCGGCCTTTCAACTTCGCACCTGCTTGCTGGCATTGATTTCTTCCTGATAGATGCCGTAATCCAGATACTGACCGCGAAGCTCATCGCACCGCGAAGGTCGGTAGGCGCGCCGCAATACGCTTAATAAGATGCGGGCAAGAAAACCGGTGACCCGGCTGGGCAGACTGTGAGGATTCCGGCGTGAACGACGGATGAGCGGCAGCCAGAGATAGCGGAACCAGTAGATCAGGGAAAAATCCCCGGTGCTGTATTTGCGGTAGAGACCTTCCATTTCCCGGAGCATCTTGTTTCCGCCGCTAAAGGCTTTGTTATCACCGGTGACACGATACACGCTCAACACTTTTTCCGTGAAAGCCCAGCGCGCGCCGCTCTTCAAAAAGCGGCACCAGAGTTCCCAATCCATGGCGTAGTGCAAATCTTCACGAATGGGACCGGCCGTTTGCAACACCTGGCCCCGGAAAAAACAACTGGGTTGGAACACCAGATTGCGGATGGGCAGCGCGGCAAAAACACTTTCGTTCACCGGACAATCGTGGGATTTTTCCGGGCTGGCATCATACTGCCAGCGTCCGCCGCCCGCCAGTACGTCCGCATTCGGATGATCCCGGAAAAATTCGCCAACGTGATGCAACGCCCTGGGCTGAAGCAGGTCGTCGCTGCAAAGCCAGTTTAAAATTTCACCCTTGACCCGTTTGAACCCCTTGTTCAAGGCATCGCTCTGGCCGCGATCCGGCTCGCTAAACCAGCCGGCCAGCCACGGTTCATACCGCCGGATGATTTCGACACTGCCATCGCGGCTCCCGCCGTCGGCCACAAATATTTCGAGGTGCGGGTAGTCCTGTAGCAAAAGCGAACGTATGGCTTCCTCCAAGTAAGCCGCTTGATTGAATGACACCACCACTATGCTGATCGTCGGCAATTTTTCCAAAGAACCGCCAGTTGAAGATGCCGCAGCCACGGGTTCCCACGGCCAGCCTGTTTTCCCGGACAGTTTTGGCGGCCATTTTTCAGATTGAGCGGCAGACATAAATTCCTTTTTTGTTTTGCGCGGGTACTTAAGAAATTGCAGGCATCATGGCTCCCGGCAAATGCCTTTCATGCCAGTTTCTTCTAGCAGCGAACGCAAGGCAACCGTTGCTTTTTCAACCGAAACTCCAAGAATGCAATGCGCCTCGGCGGCGGCACAATGCGTTTTGCAAGGCGCACTGGCTTGCTTCGGCTGGACGACCCGATTGGGAACGGACCACGGACCAAACCGCTGTGGTGATTCCGGCCAATCAGGTGCGCCATCCAATGGATGACAACAAATTTCAAATACAGGCAATCCCGCCGCCGCCGCCAGATGCATGGTGCCGGTGTCAGAGCCGATGTAAAGAGTGCCCAGCGACACGGCAGCCGGAAATAAATTCAATGGCAGTCTGCCCTCCAAGTTAATCACGATACTCCCAATTTTTTCTTTTAATTGGAGTCCCAAGTCGCTTTCGGCGGCGGTTCCCACCGTTACGAGTTGAATCGTTTCAAAATCGAACACCGTCCGGCACAAGCTAGCGTAAGCTTCAACGGGCCACATTTTTCTTGCCAGCCCCGCGCCCAAACAAACCACGATGACTTTTCTTGAAAAATCAACACCCACAGAGCGCAACATCTCCATCGCATTTTTCCGGTCGGGTTCTTTTACCCATGAAATGAGCTTTTGATTTTCGCCCGACTGAATATCCAGCGCGTGTAGAAAGGATTCGTTCAACAAAAATTCATGGCGCACACTTTGGCCTGCGATGACATGGGTAAGCAATTGGTCAAATCCCTGATTGGCAATGGCCTTATCCGGTGTGGCCGTCTCAATTACCCCCCAACGCTGCGAAGCACCGATCAGGTAAGCTAGGGGAACGGCTCCATAATAATCTGTATCCCAACGTGGCACTAAAACGGCATCAAAACGCTTTCGCCAGAGTTTAGCTTGGTGACAATATCTAAGCCACTTCGCCACTTGCTGTTGCCAGCAGCCATAAGCTTTTGTCTTGGGATCAAAAAGCATGAGCCACTCGTCCACCGGCACACCGATGGCTTCATCCACGTCTGGACAAAGACGCGCCAGATCCAGCAGCGATTCCCGCACCAAAAGTGTGATGCGGGTTTGCGGCCATGCGCGTCGCAATCCGGCCAATAATTGTGCACTCAGCACGACATCACCCAGCCGATCCAATTTGATTACGACAATATTTTCCGGCGGGAGACTCCGGTTAACGCGTCTGCGAAATCCAGCCAGCCAAAAGCACAGTTCCCCCACCCGCCGGAGCTTCCGGGGATTGTCAACCCTGTCAAGCAGTTTGCGGGCAATAAATTTAACATCAGATTTCACCTTTAATGATTCCCCCTAGAAAAACCCGGGGTTCGATTGAATCACACGCAACAGGCTTTAAACCCGGTCGTTTCCTCTTTGTTAAAAAAGTGTGTTGAAACTACGGCCAAAACAAGTCAGAAAAAAGATCGCAGAGTGTCTTTATAAAGCTTGAAAGTGTTTTCTCGTAAAACGAGCAAGCGGCGCGATTCCGAATCACGTTGGCTTACAAGTGCATTTAATGCCGGAAGGACGCGGTCAATGGTGGCCTCTTTAATATAAAAAACTGGTTGGCCGAGTGTTTCAACCATGAGATTGCGCGTGTCGGTTCCAAAAGCCATAGATGGAATGCCCAAGCCAGCAACGGCAACACTGGCGTGCAGGCGGTTAAAAATACCGAAGGCCGCATCGCGAACGGTTTCAAAATAATCACGCGGACTCGTTGGGAGCACCGACGGAAGATCCGGCCAAATCTGCCGCGCAAGTTTCAATTCCGGTTCATTATGCGCAATAAAGACAGGTTTCCAATTCTGTTGGCAAAGTTCACACACCAAATGCCTCATTGTAGTTTCCCAAACGCCCGCATCAATCCCCTGTCCATAATCATAATGTCCACCGCCGGACATATAATTAATGAGAACCTTGCGCGTAGGCTCGGCCGGTTTAGTGAAGGCCTGCCCCGCCAGCATGGCTGGGCAACATAACTGTTGAGTTTCATATCCGAGTGATGCAAAAAGTTTTTTTGCCAGCCGGTCACGGACTGTAGTAACGCGGGCAGCTTCAAGCATGACAGCAATAAATTCTTGGTCTGGATGTCCAACTAAAGTTTCTGGCTGCCGTTCACACGGATAGCTCGATCCGCCGCCTAGGTTTAACACCGGCTTGCCTTTGCGTGCCAGACGCGCCATGACTTCCCGCCAAATAGGTTTCGCCCATTCACTATGGCGACAACCATCCCAGATGATTGGAGTTCCACATTGCAGAATAATGTCACAAGCATCGAAACGGCTGAACCCTAATACCGGCAACCAGTGTTCGGATTTTATTCGCAACGGTTCCTTCATGCGGCTTGGGCGGAATCCTTTTGCGTAGCTAAATCTTATCGGATGCCAGCGTGGATAAACCGTGTGCGGCTGGTGTTTATTGATGGCAACATATTCGCATGAACGGCCAGACTTCAGATGACTAATAACGTGCATCAGTCCCTCACGAATAAAATCATCTCCGATATTTGTATCCAATGTTGTAAGCAGTCCTATTCTCATAAAGTCACGGTCGGATTTTCTAAAAAAGCGCGGCACCAAAAACCAAGTTCATGAGTTTTGCGAACAACGCTGAATGATTAGTGGCTGCTTGCCGCGCGGAGTTCGTGGAATCATCTCCACTTGTTCGATACGGAAGGTGATGTCTGAACCGAGTATTCCACTGACCAGTTGGTTGATTGCAGAGTGATCCCCGTTATTGAAACCTAGTCTCGGCACAATTCGTAACAACACACGCCCCGGTTCGTCTTGGATAAACTGATGCGCGAATACATGGCGAAATTCGTCGCCATGAAAATTAAGCGCCGAGATCGGCACCACTCGGCCTCGCTCGCCCAACAGAAAATCTCCCACTCGGCCCTCAATGTTTGTGAGCAATTTGTGCATACGACCGCATTTTGCACAATAGTCTCCGAGAGTTGCCCGGTCGCCGGTTCGATAACGGATGAATGGCGTCACCTGATTGATAAATCCCGTCAATACAATCTCGCCAGATTGGCCTGCCGTTTGAATTGGGCGACCATCATCATCAATGACTTCGATTATGCCAGATTGCGGCCAATGGTGGAATGCATCGGAATATTCACAGTTTGAGGCAAAACCCGCCATTTCCGACATACCATACCATTGAAAGATCCGCGCATGGGGAAAGGCCGCCGCTATAATCGCACGCTGATCCGCCGTCAATGTTTCGGAGGCTAATAACAGTGCGCGCACTTCAGTTAACGCCCCGAGCGCTGGCAGCAGTTTGGCCAGCGCCGTCGCCGTTGATGGAAATCCGATTATAAACTCCGGTTGAAAAGCCTTGACGCGCTGCCACCATGTGCTAAGCGTTCCATAATCTAAGTCATGGATAGAGAGATAAACATGATTTTTTTTGTCCGAATTAATAAGCGGCCTACCGTCGGTAAATGCCCAGGTGATATCCAGGCAACGTTTGCCGGGAATATAGCCCGCCCGACGCCACATCGTGTGCCGCCAAGCATCGAAAAGCGCATCGTAAGTTTTTGCTTCTACCATGAAGCGCGTCGGTGTGCCAGTGGTGCCACCTGAAGTAATTGCCCGGAGGGAATTCGACGGGAAATTAGTGGCTGTAAATTCGTCACCCTGCGCACGCAGTTCATTCTTTGTAAAGAAAGGAAGCATGCCGAGATCTTCCAATCGTTCTAGCTTTCCGTCGAAACCCGCTGCCGTTAGTTTCCGCATATGGCCAGGACAATTTTTCAGCGCGTACTGGAGCAAGCCGTTTAACTGGCAGAGTTGCCATGCTACCATTGTCTCCGGTTTCCACTGATCACTTTGCGCTAAAAAACGGGATGTCCGGTCATGCAGTAGCCTACGCTGCCACAGCACATTTTTTGCCTTTAGAGTTGATGATGCCTTGAGTAGCAGCCGGGCTTGATTGCGGATTTTTCCAGCAATGCGTCTAGGTGCAAAAAATATGCTCATTGCATCTAGTTTTTAGCCAACAAGGTGAAATTGCTTCAAAAAGTTCAAGCCATTTTTCATGACTGACTCCGCATAGAGTAAGACATATGATTGTTAATCAAGCGGCTTGGTTTGCCATTCCAAAAGCGGACAAACGGCTCCGGGCCATTTTTCCGGGAAGCGCGTGTTTAAGTCACTGGTTTGTTCAACGGAGAATCCTAGAGCCGCTTCTTCCATAAAAAGAATTTTTTTGAATGGTATGTCGACGCCCATCGTCAAGCTGTAATAACCTTCATTCAGCAGGTTGCCGGGAATGAAACAGCGTGTGCGATAAGATCCGGCGGCACGCGCCCCAGCGTTATAATTCGGATCAATGCTATCTGCCGTCGAGAAGGCGAGCGTGCCATCCGAAGTCAAAACCCTCAAATTAATCCGACATTGTGGCAGTGTTTCCAGAATCTGATACTCCACTTCGATGGTGAATGGCTTACGTATGTCAACGTGGCCGACAACGGTTCCGTCGGGTGCCAAAATCCGCATCGCGCGCAATTTCAATCTTGGGTCTTGTGTGTTTTCTCCTTCGCCCCAAATGCGGATGCCATCGGTCTGTTTGCCGCTCTTGAGGTAATGCGGGATGATTTCAGCGGTCGGGCCAAAAAGCTTGAGTCGGCCGCCGTCCAAAAGCACGCAGTGCTGGCACAATTTACTNNCACAATCAGGATTTCCGGCTCCAGATGCGCAGCCACGGCGAAGGCCAGCCGCACATACATCCCGCTGGAATAACGTTTGACGGGCGTATCAATAAATTCCTCGATCTCGGAAAAGGCCACGATCTCGTCAAACTTGCTGCGGATCTCGGCCTTGGTCATGCCAAGGATCGCGCCGTTGAGGAAAACATTTTCGCGCCCGGTCATTTCGGGATTAAAACCAGTGCCCACCTCCAGCAGGCTGGCGATCCGGCCTTTGATCTTAATCTGGCCGGAAGTCGGCGTGGTCACTTGCGAAAGGATTTTCAGCAGCGTGCTTTTGCCCGCGCCATTGCGCCCGATGATGCCCACCACATCGCCCTCCTGGATGTCAAAGCTGACGTTGTCCAGCGCCCAGAACTGTTCGCCTAGATGACGCGCGTGGTGTTCCTCGCCGATCTTGAGTAGCGGATCAGGCAAACCGCGCAGCTTCGCCCACCAGCGGGAAAAATCTTCCTTCAACGTGCCGCCGCCAATCTGTCCCAGACGATAGGACTTGGTGACGTTTTCTACTGAAATGACGGTGGACATAATTAGACTGTATCCATGAATGTGCGCTCGACGTGGGTGAAAAGCATCAGGCCGACGGCCAGCACCGCAATCATGATGCCGAAGCTAGTGGCGACCTGCGCCACATCCACGGTTCCCGCCCCAAGAAATGCGAGCCGAAAACCTTCAATGATGGGCACCAACGGATTGAGTTCTGCAATCCAATGATTTTTCGCTGAAACTTGGGAAACCGGATACATGATGAATGATCCAAACATCAAAAGTTGGACACCAAACGCCACGAGGTTGGCAAGGTCGCGATAACGGGTCGTCAGCGCCGAAACGATGATGCCGCCGCCAAGGCCATAACCCGCCAGCATCAGCAGGAATAGCGGCGTGCAAAAAATCCAGCGCGTGAAATGGATGTCCACGCCCCGGAAATAAAAGCTGACGAGAAACACCAGAAAGATTGCGAGCGAAATGCCGAAGGAAATAAGGTTGGAAATGGCGATGGAAATCGGGATGGCCAGTCGGTGGAAATAAACTTTTCCAAGCAACGCCGCATTGCCCACAAACGTGCTAGAAGTTTTCGTCAGGTTGTTGGCGAAGTAATTCCAACAGACGATGCCAGACATATAAAACAGGAAGGGCGGGATGCCGTCGGTCGGCAATTTGGCGACGTGGCCGAAAATGATGGTGAACGTGATGGTCATGAGCAGCGGCTGGATGATGTGCCAGAGCGGACCCAAAATGGTCTGCTTGTAGGCAGAAACAAAATCGCGCCAGACGAACAGCGAAATCAAATCGCGATAACGCCAGAGCTGTTTGAGACGCCAGTCGAGCCAGCCGCGGTGCGGCGTGATGATGGTGCTCCAGCGCTCGTCAGCAGGCGGCGCGTGGCTAGTGTCAACGGCTGGTTTGGAGTTGGTGGTTGGGTGTGATGACATTTTTTCCTGCAATTTGACTGAATTTTAAAAAAACTGTTTTGCTGGTTTAAACGAGGTCAATCATCAAAGGGCAGACTCCGTCCCGGTCAATTCGCAAATGCTTTTTTGCATCTGCAATCTACAAGTCTTATGGTCACCATGTTCATTGTTTTTCCGGGGAGCAGATTCAATTTCCAACTCCCGTTGCCGACGACGGCTATTTTCTACCGCCGCTTTAAGATTCCTCATCGTGCCGCCCGCACTGGAGGAATTAAAAATTGTGTTTCAAGTATCCTTGTCCTCCATCTCGGTGTTGACCGCATAATACTCGGCATACTTGTAAGAGTAATAAGAGCGCGCGGTCGCATCCGAACGGTTCAAAACCAGTCCCAGCACCTTGGCCTGGCGCTGGAAGAGCAGTTCCAAGGCTTCGCGCACGGCGCGGGCGTGGGAAAAACGGCTGCGCACGACGAACAAAGTGCCGTCCACCTTGGGCGCGAGCGTGGATGAGTCGTCCGCCGCAAACACCGGGCTGCTGTCAATGAGGACGTAGTCGTATTGCTCGCGGAATCGGGCGAGCATCTGGTCAAAGGCCGGATTCAAAAACAGATCGCCGGGGTTCCGGGAAACGCTGCCGCGCGAAAGAAAGAAAAAATTCGGCAGGTCGGTCGCCTGAATAAAAAAGTCGTAAGGAACTTCGGGCTGGCGCAGCAACTCATTCAGGCCAGGTTTGGATTTCAGTCCGAGCCGTTCATGAATGTGTCCCCGGCGCAAATCGGCGTCCACGAGCAGCACCTTTGATCCGCCCAGCGCGATAGCGCGGGCCAGATTGGTGGCGACGGTGGACTTGCCCTCGTTGGGCACCGCGCTGGTGATGAGCAAAACCCGGGGACGCTTGCCATCCACCAGCAGGTAAAGCAGCGCGGAACGGAGGTTGCGGTAGGATTCGGCAAACATATGCCGGTCATCGTTGTCTTGCAAAAGCACCAGCGGACCGGCCTCGGACAACTCGGCGATTTCCGGCACCTGACCAACGACGTTGTCGCCGAATTTTTCGGTGACTTCCACAAGCGAGTTAAAACGGTCGTCGCGGATGGTGATCAGGAAAATAATCCCCAGCCCAAGGCCGAGTCCGACGATGGCGGACTGGCTTAACATGGTTTTCGCCTCTTTGTATGAACGGGTCGCGGGCGAGGCCGGCTCCAGAATGGCCAGGGTTTCCTGATCAATGTTCCGGCTGATGTCCACGTTCTGCAACAGCGCGGACAGCCGGTCATACATCACTTGATTACGAGCAACATTTTGCTTAAGCGTGTCGGCGGTGGCAATCCGCTCGTTGGCGCTAGCCACTTTGGCTTCCCACTCGTTGATGAATTCCTGAACGCCATCAATTTTGATTTTCAAGACTTCGCGCGCGGCGGCGATCTGCTCGTGATTTTGCTTGTGATAGAATTCAACCAGCTTTTGGGCGTGGGCAATCTGCTCGTCCAGCTTGATGATCTTCGGATGTTTAGGTAGCAAATACTTGGAAAGCCGGTCACGCTCGATCTGCAACAGTTCAATTTCCTTGTCGGCGTCCATCCGACCCGAACTGGACGACACGGCCGCACCGGAATTGCGCAGTGATTCAAACATGGTGTCGCTGGACTTGTCCGAATCCTGGCTGGCGTCCCGACTTGTATCCGAGCTTGTGTCCGGACTGGTGGAATCCGCTTCTAGTTCCCTAGCCGCCAGCAACTTCAACTCCAGTTGATAATCGGACAATTCCGTTCTCAATTTCGACAAATAGTTCGCCTCGACGGTGCTCTCTTCCTGCAACACGTCGAGATTGTTGCTGCGCGAATATTCGTCCAACGTCGCCTGATCCGCCTTCATTTCGCGGCCCAACCGTTGAACCTGTTCAGAGATGGACGCCAACGTGTCGCCGGACACTTGCTGCCGGATATTTTTTCGATACTCGAGATATACGCTCATCAAGGCATCGAGATACTGCGGCGTAAAGGCCGGGTTGGCGCTGCTCGCCTGCACCGTGTAAATGGTGCTTTTCGGCGAGGTGAAAACCTCGATGTCCACCGGCAGCGGATCGCCGTTGGCGTCCAGGGAGATTTGATTGGTTCCCACCGCCCGCATCCAGTTCAACGTTAGTTCCCGCAAATGTGGGCTGCGCAGCAAGTCAGACTGCGTGCCCAGATAAGTATCCCGATCCTCGGTGAAGGCCGCGCCATCCGGTATTTGTAATTTTGCGGTTTCTAACAGGCTGCCATAAGAAACAAACGTGGGCGGAGTGAAGAAAAAAATTGTGATCGCCGTGCCGAGGCTTAACGTCACCGTGACCACCGGAATCCACCAGAATTTGCGCAAAAAATACAAAAGTTTTTGCGTCTGAAACTTGGGTGCCGCCGGCGCCGGGCCAGCGCCCATCGGTTCCATTAATTGGAAACCCGGATCGGATGGCGGAACTCGTATCAAATCTTTCATGATGGCTTAAAACCGGATCATCCGTTCGGGCACAAAAATCAGATCGCCCGGCTCCAACGGCAGGTCGCCCTCGGTGTCGCCCTTCTCAAAAATCCGGGCGACGTTCACGGTGAAAGTTTTTTTGCCATCGGGGCCGGTGCCCGAACCGCGCGTGATGCGGACGTTTTTTTCATCGGCAAAATCGGTGAAGCTGCCCGCCCGCAAAATCGCCCGGCTGACGGTCAATTCCTCGTCGCTGGAAATGTCCTGCGGACCCGGCGAGTGGATGGCACCGACCAGATAAATCTTGCCCCGGCTGCGTGGCTTGGAGTCAACGACAATAATGACGGTGGCCTGGCGATAATACTCCTTTTCCAGTTCGGGCTTGAGCGCAAGCGCCAGTTCCTTGCAGGTCTTGCCCGCAGCGGGAAAGCTTCCGATGTAAGGAACTTGTATGTCGCCCGAATCGGTCACCGTAAGGATTTTGGGGTCGTCCTCGTCTTCAACAATGCGAAAGCTCAATTGATCGCCAATCGCCAGATGGTATTTGTCGTCCAGCACGTTGAACGCATTCGTGTCAGCAGTAAACAAATCTGCCTCCGACGTTGAAACCGTCGCATTTGTGTCGTCAGCCTTCAACGAACTGGCGGAGCCAAGCGCCAACAGCCAAATTAGAAACGTCACTACTAAGTGACTAACTCGCATCCGCCGAGGCTGCGAGTTACAGCGTGTGAATGCTGCTGACATAGGGATGGATAACTGATTGAAGAAACAGTTCATTTCGGATGATAGGTTAGTTGCAAGCCGACCAGGTTCTGGGTGTAGCCGTCATCAGGCGAGCTAGACGAGCGGAAGGTAAGCCGGTAATCCAAACCTAGTGTAAAACGGCTTGAGAGCGGATGCTGAGCCGTCAATTCGCCACCATACCAATCATAAGTGTCGTTGCCATTGGAATTGCCTGGCACATTTTGACTTCCCACGCCCTCGTTGCCGTGTTCATAAAAAAACGAGGTGTTGATATCCAAACCATTGATGACTTTCCACGTCACGTTCGGGCGGACATACCAGTCTTGCACCAAATCGGATGTGGTGCCCAACTGGGTTTCGCGCCCGGCTTCGAGCGCGTAGCTGATGGACTCCCTTGGCTGATGCGCAATATTCACACTGGCATACCATGAGTTCTGGTCGGAAGTCACATTTGTCGTGCTCGTGTTCTGAAATTGATAAATGGAATAACCGCCGCGTGCGGTGATGGTCAATGCCGTGCTTGGACGGAACTCAACATAGGTTCCAGCAGTGTAAGCGTCATTATTATTCAAGATTGTTTGTTCGTATGTGGTGAAAGCAGCAGAGGCCTCCACACCAAGGGTCACCTTGGGATGCACTAAAAAAGCGGCCCGCGCAAAAAACATTTCTGAAGCATGGTTGATTTCGTCAAAGGCAGAGCTGGTGGCGATGACATTTTGATGATCATACCCAGCGGACAAGGTAACTTGATTCAAATCCCAAGTAGCGGCGATTCCGGCGGTGTTTTGAAACGTGCCGTAACTTGCGGTGTTGGCCACGGTGGCGTTCTGCGCCGAGTCCTGCACATAACTCATCCAATCGTGCAGGTTAAGGGTCACATCCTTAATGCCGATGTCGAATGAAAGCCCCGTGCCGGAAGCTGAATTCAAGTCGAACGTGCTTAAGTCGTGATGCAATAGATAACGGTCATAGCCGACGTTGATGTCAAGATATAACAGGTTGCGCTGAGATAACGGATAACTGGCCGTGATCCCGACTGCCGGCTTGAGGATGTAATCGTCCAAGGTATTGGTCTTTGAAAGGTTGATGTTGTCATTCCACTCAAATCCCATCGAGGGCAGAACCAGCATCTGAAAATCGCCGTCCTTGAACGTGTAATCCGTGGATTGCATCTGTTGCGTCCGCGCGCCCGCCGCCGCCTCGCCCGCGAGCGAATTTTGCAAAGCCTCCTGCGCCGAGGCAGAAAAGGTGGCCAGAAGCATGAAAGCCATGATCCATTGGCGGCCAACCAACCGCGGCCAGCCTCTGGCTGAAGCACGGCTGGCTTCAGTCACACCTTTTCGGATTTGCATACGATTAAAATTTGAAATCATATATTTTCATAGGTTTATCTGATACTTTCCCCAACCGAGGCTCAATCCAAAGCAAAATCCCTGCCGGTCGGCGAGAAAAATTTCCTCGACCGGACAGCAAAAAATATCGCCCGCGTGCTGCATTTGCTTTCACTTGTTCTTTTAAAATGAAATGACATGGCGATGAATTTGGACTCACTCACACACCCGTGATTCAGGTAAATTACCTTTGCCGTTCGGCATCGTTTGAGTGCCAAAAATCAAATTCCGTTGTTTCAAATTTTCCAAAATATCCGCCCCGTCGGTAATCTTGCTGGCAACGGTGGCCATCACTGCCGGAGAAAAACCGTTTTTCAATTGATCGCCCAACGGACACATTCCCGTGCTGTGCAACGGGCAAACCGGCTGGCTTTCAAGATTGCGCGCCGAGGCATTCTCCGTTTGCAGTGCCGATTTACGCCACTGGCCCGGGCTGGAACCGAATCGCCGCTTGAAGCAGGTGTTGAAAAGTCCCAGATGATTAAAACCACATTGCTCGGCGACGTTGATGATCTTGGCGTTGGCATCCCGCAGCAACGACACCGCTTTAAGCAAGCGCGTTTCCATTCTCAAGGCCGCCACGGAAACACCAAAATGCTGGTGAAACAAACGGTTCAGGTGGCGGCGGCTGCAACTGAATCGGGCGGCCAGCTCACCCACGGAAAGGTTGATGAGTTCGGACGCCGACAGCTTCTCAAAAACCTGCACCATGTGATCTTCCGCGCGCACATAGCCGCCGCGCTGGGTCTGAGCGGCTTTAAATTCCAACGACAAAATGCTCGCGGCAATCCGCAGCAACTGGCCGCGGTGATCCAGATTAAAATCGGCCGGAACTGCGGCCAGCAGACGCTGGCAATCCACCGCCAATGGATTCACGGCCGGGTAAGTTTTGGCGGCCTTGAAACTTTCGATGATGTGGTGCAGCAAGCTGATCTCATTGCTGGCAAACAAGGGCAGCAAATTTTCAAAGCATACGGAAAAAGTCCAGAAAACGAATTCTCCCTTGCCGTCGGACGCAGCGAGTTTGCCACCGGAAACTCCATTAAAAACCAGAATATCCGCGGCGATAAGCCGCTGGGTGGCTGTCTTCGAGGTGTATTTGCCGACACCGCCTTTGGAAAACACAAAAATCAATCCTTCCCTTTTTTGATCAATTTCTTGAAGGGATTGTAAACGCGTCAAACGCAATGACAGATGATCTGTGTTGGTCAGCATACAACTCTAAAACCGCTGTTCTTCAAAGCCAATCCTGCCCTAGCCCAGCCCGGGAAAAACGCATCAAACCACGGCGACGATGTATGCGGATTTGCATCGCTGACAGCTTGATGAATTTGACTTTTTATGGCCTGCTTTCTCATTTTTTCGCCTGCTTTTCATCCCCAAATTCCATGCCTAAAAGTGAACAACTTTAGTTGCGGATAAAATTCCCTGCCTGCCAGCATCATTGACCTGCGGACAGGCCGCAATCTCCATGTTTTTAATTGAGACCAAAACCGCTCGAAAGTCCATAGCGTTCAAGTTGAACCTATACAGATTCAGGACATTTATCACATAACACAGAGCAAACACAAGTTAATTGAGCTTGTTTGTTTGCAAGCCAATTCGTCAAAATATGAAGCGGCAGCATGATCCGGCGCGTTACCTCAACAGCGCCAAAATAATGTATCTTTTTTAGACACAATGAATCGAGTTGTCTTAAAAACTTCACCAAAATGGATTCGCACGTCAGCCGGCAGTAACTTTGAATTTATTCATTTTTACTGGGCTTCAGCAGAGGCATTAAAATCATTGAGTTTGCCTTGGAAATTGGTGCACCAGCGAACCGGCGACTAAAGCGTTGCCGACTGCCAAATTTCCCAAGACAGATGATCACCTTGGCAGCGGTTATGCGATAGGCGCGGCGATGATGGAACCAAGCCATGCCGTTAGGAATAAGGTCGGGAGAAAAAATTTGCTGCCCCGATTACTTTGTGGCCGCGAGGTGCATCATCTTTCCCCCTTGAACTTGAAAAACGTCAGCGTCAAATAGTCGGGACTTTGCAGCGTGGCCGATTAAAACAGCGTCGGCAGCACCATCAACACACTGGCGACGGCCATTTTGTCTTCAACATCGCGGGCGTGACCGGCTACAAATATGCCGTGCAAGGTTCCTCCGACCTCGTCCATTGGATCAGCGTGCAAACCAACACCGCGCCGTTCACTTTTTAAGATGCCAATGCCGGCCAATTCGCCCAGCGGTTTTACCGCACGGTTTATCTACCCTGAATTTGCGAACCAAAAAATTTCACCGGCTTAAATCAATTCCAAATCAGAAGCTTCCATTTTCACCGCCGCCGCCTGGCTGATAAAATCCAGCCGTAACAAAACCGTGGTCAAGCCGTAGCGTTTTTCCACCCAGCCTTCCACACCGCGCAACGGGCCGCTTTTGATTTTGACGCGCAAGCCTTCACTGATGGTCGGCGCCAGCCGGATTTCCAAGTCCGTTTCCAAGGCGCGCAACACTTCGCCAAACTGCCGGACGAACAAATCCTGGTCGGTTATCTCCAGCAGATTGGCCAGATGATCGCTTCGCAAAACCACGCCGCGCCTCAACGGCGGCATCTCGATGAACACATAGCCTGGAAACAGCGGCTTCTTGAACACCATAGTTTTTCCGCGATACTTGTGCGCCGACTTGTAGCAAGGCAGGCTGGCGGCCAGATTTTCCCGCTCGCAGAATTGCAGCAGTTTTTTCTCGCAACGCGGGCGCGTATGGGCGACATACCAAAGCAGTTGGCTCACGCCATTAGCTTGTTGTCCCACCCGCGCGTGTCAAGCCTCGGAGTTTTTTTTGGACGGCAATTTGTTTGCGGCTCCCAGTTTATTTGCTTTTGACTGCCCCGGTTCTGTTGTATGTAAATTCAGAAGAATGCAAAAAGGATGAAAAAAAATGGCTTGATTCTGCTGGTGGATGACGACAACGACATCCGCCACTTGTTCTCGACCTGCCTGCAACAGGAAGGCTACGAGGTGCTGGAGGCTGCCACCGGTCAGTATGGTCTGGAACTGGCGCAGACGCGCCTGCCGGATTTGGTGCTGCTGGATGTGGGCCTGCCGGACATTAGCGGGGTCGAGGTCTGCCGACAAATCAAGGGCGACCCAAAGCTGCGCGATGTCTTTGTCGCCTTCTGTTCCGGCGAAGCCACGAGCGATGCGCACAAGGTCAACGGCTTTCAAACCGGCGCGGATGAATACCTCGTCAAGCCGTTTGGCCTCCAAGAATTGCTGGCGCGCGTGCAGACTTTGGTGCGACTGCGCAACACCACCGCCGCGCTCCGGGCCAGCGAGGAACATCATCGTCGGCTGATCGATATTTTGCCGGATGCGGTCTGCCTGATTCATCCCAAAGGCCGGCTGCTCGCGGTCAATTCACAGGCCGTCGCCATGCTCGGCTATTCCAACACCGAGGAGCTGCTGCACAAAACTATTTTTGACCTGACGCCGGCGGAGGAACACGAGGGCATCAAAACAGATTTCGTCATCGCCTTGCGTGCCGGCATCATTCGCAACGTCGAATACACCATGCTCAAAAAAGACGGCACACCGTTCCGCGTGGAATTGAGCGCCACCGTTTCGCTGGGTATCAACAACCAGCCCGCCGGTTTGTTAAGCGTTGTGCGGGACATCACCGAACGCAAACAGGCGCAGGAAGCCTTGCAGGCGAGTGAGGAACGCTTCCGGCAACTGGCGGACCACATCCGCGAAGTTTTCTGGATGAGCAACGCTGACAAGAGCAAAATCATTTACGTCAGCCCGGCCTATGAGGAAATCTGGGGACAGACTTGCAAAAGCCTTTACCTCTCGCCGCAGAATTGGGTGGAAGCCATTCATCCTGACGACCGCAAGCGCGTCACTGAAAGCATCATCAAAAAACAGATCGCGGGTGAGTATGACGAAATTTATCGCATCGTCCGGCCCGACGGCTCGATCCGGTGGATTCAGGATCGCGCGTTTCCGATCCGAGATGTTTCCGGCAACATCTACCGGATTGTCGGTATCGCCGACGACATCACGAAACGCCAGCGCGCTTGGGATGCGTTGGGCGAAAGCGAAGCGCGCAAGCGCGCCATCATGCAGGCGGCACTGGACGGCATCATCACCATTGACCATGAAGGCCGGATGATCGAATTGAACGCCGCCGCCGAAAAAATCTTCGTCCACAGCCGGGCCAAGCTCATCGGTGAAAATGTCATGGAGGTCGTGCCCGCGTCATTCCGACCCTGGTTCCAGAACGGCCTGAACAATTATTTTTCCGGTGACAAAGGCCCCACGCTCGGCAGCCGCATCGAGATGCCGGCGCTGCGAGCCGATGGCAGCCGCTTCTCCGCCGAATTCACCATCACGCGCATCCGGCTGGCCGGCCAGCCCATGTTCACGTTTTACATCCGCGACATCACCCAGCACAAACGCGCCGAGGCCGAGCTGCGCGCATTGCCGCAACGCATCATCAAGGCCCAGGAAGCGGAGCGCTCGCGCATCGCCCAGGAACTGCATGACGGCATTAACCAGATGATTGCCTCGGTGAAAATGCGGCTCAAGAAAGTGGAGAGCAGTCTGCCCGACCTCAAGCCGGCGGCGCGAGAAATTCTCCTGCGCTGCGACCGCCTGCTGGTAAAAGTTTTGGAGGAAAACCGCCGCATCGCCCACAATCTCCGCCCCACCGATTTGGATAATCTAGGCTTGAGCGCCGCCTGCACGAGTTTTTGCAGCGAGGTGCAGTTGCGAACCAATCTACAGTTTCAGTGCCGGATCAGTTCGTCGAACGAGCGGCTTCCGTCCATGGTGGAACTGCACCTGTTCCGCATCGTGCAGGAGGCCGTCAACAATATTGAAAAACACGCCAAGGCAAAATCCGTCAAACTGCAACTCCGGTTTCAAGGCGAGGCAGCGGTGCTGAAAATTCAGGACGATGGCGAGGGCTTTGACCCCAAGACGCTCCGAGCCGTGAAAAAAATCCGGCATGGCCTCGGTCTCACCAATATGCGCGAACGCGCCTTGTCGCTCGGCGGCACTTACGAGATTAAATCCGCACCGGGACGCGGCACCAGCATTGTCGTGCGCGTGCCGCTGTCCGCCGCGCATCGGGATTCAAACTTGAAAAAAGAACGGGTGGGAAACCAAACCGCTTTGGCTGTTAAATAAAAATGCGCGCTAGTTGCGGCTGTCTTCCACCCAGCAAACCGCATAGCGGATCAGCGCATTGGTGCTTTCCAATTTCAACTTCCGGCGGATGCTGCTGCTGTGCGTGTTGACCTCGGCAACGGAAAGCCCGAGTTCATTGGAGATTTCAGCCGTGCTTTTGCCCTGACCGAGCAGTTCCAAAACTTCCAGTTCAGAATCAGTAAGCTGATCGAGCGCGCCGACCGTCTTTTCCGACGACTGCCGGGAAGAATTCCGGTCGAAAACATCTTCGCTGACGTAAATATGCCCGGCCAGCACATCGCGTATCGCCAAAATGATCTCCTGCGGATCTTCCTGTTTCATGATGTAGCCATCGCCGCCGGCGCGCAGGACTCGCTGGGCGTAAAGCGCCTCGTCAAACATGGAAACGACCAGCAACTTTACGGCAATTTTCAGGCTGCGAATTTCTTTGATGAGTTCCAACCCGCTTTTGCCCGGCAAGCCGAGATCCACCACCGCCAGATCAGGTTTGAGTTTGATGATGGATTTCAGTCCCTGCTTGGCGTCACCCGCTTCACCGCACACCGTCAAATCCTTCTCGGCATCCAACAGCTTCGCCAAACCATCGCGAAAAACCGGATGGTCTTCCACCAGGAATATCCGGTGCTGCTGCCCGGCGGCTTTCTTCTCTAGGAGTTTTGCCATATGCCTGAATTTTCAAAAATTCTACCCTGCGCCTCTCGCCACACAAGGTAATTGATTCAGCCGGGAGCAAAACATTTTTTCATAACGCACAAATCGCCGGCGCGCCGGTCCGGTGCGTCGGCTGAAAAAATATTCGCAACGGTCTTTAGATTTTGATGTCCCTATACTGCCATTGCATGTCTCAAATTCGCATAGAGCGCACCTGAACTGCCTCATACAATTTTGGCAAACGCGAACTGATTTTGAAGCGCGGGATTTTGACATGCTGTCTTTGGTGCCAAGGCATTACAGCTACACTTTGACGACAAAATGTGGTCGGCCAATGGGTTGAAGCAAAGTCAGTTCGTAGCGCATTAAAGTTAAAAGTAAAATACCGGTCATCAACTAAACATCGTGGAAAGAATTTTACAGCCTGCACCCAGAACCATCCTGCTGGTTGACGACGATCTTGACACTCGTCTGTTGACCAAGATGTTTCTGAACAATTTTGGCTACGAAGTTGATTCCGCAAATTCCGCCGGCGAAGCCCTCTCCCGCTTCAGTCCCGTCCTGCATGATCTGGTTTTGACGGACAACTCCATGCCAGGCATGACCGGCGGGGAATTGGCCCAGATCATCAAACAAAAATCTCCCGCCACACCCGTGGTCATGTGCTCCGGAAATCCGCCCAACGACTGCTCGGCCATTGATGTTGTCATCAAAAAACCTACCTATCTCCTCGCCATCAAAGACGCCATCGACAAGCTGCTGGCCACCAAATAATTTCTTAAGGTTGAGTCCGGACGCTTCAAGTTTTCCGTTTACTGCATATTTTCCTGCCGCTGACAAAACAAGACTCTAGGAAATTAAAACAAAAAAGCCCCCATTAAAAATGGGGGCTTTGAACTACAAATTGGTTGCGGGGGCTGGATTTGAACCAACGACCTTCAGGTTATGAGCC
>PLHK01000030.1 GCA_003139955.1 Limisphaerales bacterium | reverse complement strand
TTCTGCGCCACGGGCATCAGCGACAGCTCGCTGTTGCCCGGCGTGAAACTCACCGGCAAGAAAGCCACGACGCATTCCATCCTCATGCGTGCGCGCAGCCGGACGGTGCGTTATATCCGCACGGTGCACGATTTTGATTTCAAGACCATTCACTTGCGCAGCGTCCATCGGGACAAGAAATTATAAACTGTTTTTGTGAACGAACTCATCGCCTTGCTGGGAACGGAGCGGGTGCTCACTGCGCCGGAGGATTTGATTCCGTATTCCTTTGACGGCACCGCCGCCTTGAAGCAGCGCCCGCGCTGCGTAGTGTTCGCCAAAACGGCGGAAGAAGTCGCCGCCGTTTTGAAATTTGCTTCGGGGCAGGGCGTGCCGGTGGTGACGCGCGGTTCCGGCACGGGTTTGAGCGGCGGGAGTTTGCCGGTGGCCGGCGGCATCGTGTTGTGCCTCGCGAAAATGGACCAGGTGCTGAAGCTCGACGAAAAAAATCTCACCGTGCTGGTCGAGACCGGCGTCATCACGCAGAAAATCGCCGAGCTGGCGGACACCGTCGGGCTGCTGTATCCACCGGATCCCGGCTCGATGAAAATTTCCACCATCGGCGGGAACGTCGCCGAAAATTCCGGCGGCCTGCGCGGTTTGAAATACGGCGTCACGCGCGACTATGTGATGGGCTTGGAAGTCGTGCTGGCTGATGGCCGCATCCTCTGGCTCGGCAGCCAGTGCGTGAAGGACGTGGCCGGTTACTCGATAAAAGATGTCTTCATCGGCTCCGAAGGCACGCTCGGCGTCATCACCAAAGTGCTTTTGAAATTGGTGCCGAAGCCGCGCACGAAAAAAACCTTGCTCGCCACGTTCTCGCGGATGGATGCCGCCGCCGAAACGGTTTCCGCGATCATCGCGGACAAGATCATTCCCTGCACGCTGGAGTTTCTGGACAAGATCACCATCAAATGCGTGGAAGATTTTGCGCACATCGGTCTGCCATTGGACGCCGAGGCGTTGCTGCTGATGGAAACCGACGGACATCCCGCCGTCGTGGAAGAGGAAGCGCGGCGCATGGAAGCCATCGCGCGTCAGCACGGCGCGGACTCGGTCACCGTCGCGCAGACCGCCGAGGAAGCCACGCGACTGGCCACGGCGCGGCGCTCGGCGTTTTCCGCGCTGGCGCGCGTCGCGCCGACAACCATTCTTGAAGACGCGACCGTCCCGCGCAGCGAACTGGCGAAGATGATCCGCTTCACGCAGGAAGTGGCCGTGCGCCATCAATTGCGCATCGCCACGTTCGGCCACATGGGCGACGGCAATCTGCATCCCACGTTTCTCACCGACGAACGCAACGCGCCGGAGATGGCCCGCGTCGAGCACGCGATGCAGGAAATTTTTGACTACGCCGTGAAGCTCGGCGGCACGATCACCGGCGAACACGGCGTCGGGCTGGCGAAAAAGAAATTTCTGCCCGGCGCCATCGGCGAGGCCAGTATCGGGCTGATGCGGCAGCTCAAAAAAAGTTTGGATCCGCAGGGACTGCTCAACCCCGGAAAAATTTTCGATCCGTGAGCGAAAAACCTTTGAGCCTCGCGAGCATGGATTACTCCGTGTTGCAGCAATGCATGCACTGCGGTTTGTGCCTGCCGACCTGTCCGACTTACGACGAGACCAAGCTGGAGCGCAACAGCCCGCGCGGACGCATCTCGCTCATGCGCGCCATCGCCGACGGCGAGATGGAACTGACCAAGGCGTTCGGCGAGGAAATGTATTATTGCCTCGGCTGCCTCGCCTGCACCACCGCGTGTCCGGCGGGTGTGAACTATGCCGAACTGTTTGAGGTCGCCCGCGCCGACATCGAGACCAAGGGCGTGCTGTCCGCACACAAACGCGATCTGGTCCGCTGGCTAACCGTAAAATTTCTTTTGACACGCCCGCGGCTTTTGCGCGGAGTTGGCAGACTCCTGTATTTTTATCAGGCCATCGGTCTGCAATCGCTCGTCCGCAAACTCCGGCTACCGGCTTTGCTGCCGCGCAGTCTGCGCGAACTGGAACCGCTCACGCCCACGGTGAAACGGCATTTTTCCGACGCGCTCATCCGCGAAGTTGAAACGCCGACCCCGAGCCGTTATCGCGTCGGGCTGCTGACTGGTTGCATTCAGGATTTGGCGTATTCCGATTTGAACCGCGACACGGCGGATGTTTTGCTCGCGCACGATTGCGAAGTTTTCACGCCGCGCCTGCAATCCTGCTGCGGCTCGCTGCACGCGCACAACGGCGAGGTGGAGCTGGCCCGCGAGATGGCGCGACGCAACATTCTCGCGGTGGAAAAATCCGCCGGTTCGTTGGAAAAACTGGACGCCATCATCAGCAACGCGGGCGGCTGCGGTTCGCATCTGAAAAATTACGCGCACCTGCTCCACGACGATCCGGTGTTCGCCGCGCGCGCGGTGTTGTGGTCGCAAAAATTGAAGGACATCCACGAATGGCTGGCGCAGATCGGCATCCGTCGGCCGGCGGCGGCGGCTTGCGCCGCGCGCGTGACGTATCACGAATCCTGCCATCTTTGCCACGGCCAGAAAATCACGCGGCAGCCGCGCGAATTGCTGCGGGCGATTCCCGGTCTGGAACTGGTCGAGCTGGCCGAATCGAACTGGTGTTGCGGCAGCGCGGGCATCTACAATATCACGCAGCCGGAGATGTCGAAAAAATTGCTGGACCGCAAGCTGGGTCACATCCAGAAAACCGGCGCAAGCGTCGTCGCGTCCGCCAATCCCGGCTGCTCGCTCCAGTTGCAGACCGGGTTGCGCGAGGCGCACCGTTCCGTCCGGGTCGCGCATCCGATTTCGCTGCTGGCCGAGGCGTTTCGCCAAGCCAAACGGGCGGAATGATTTGACCGGCGCGTTTGCCGAGAAGCTGCTTGTTCTCGGCCAACCAAAAGTTTATTTTCACTGCAAAGCAAAAACATCCGGGCGGGTTCACGCCTGAATTTTAATTATTTTATGCCAAAAAAATCGCAGTCATTCTTCGTTTTGTTTTTCACCTTGCTGCTGGTTCAACTCGCCGCCGGTGTCGACCTGTCGCAAAATGTCGCGTCGCCGGCTTTTAGTCCGCCGGTTTCCCGTCCGATTCCGCAGCGGGAATTGGCGTAGCAAGTTGACCGGCTCATCCAGCAGATGACGATTGAGGAAAAAATTCTGCAACTGCTCGCTTACACGCCCAATGGCGTGCCGCGTCTGGGCATTCCCGATCTGGAGACGTGCGAGATGCTGCACGGAGTTCTTAGCGACGGCGCGACGTGTTTTCCGCAGGCCATCGCCATGGGTGCGATGTGGGATCCGCCGTTGATGGAACAGCTTGGCGCGGCGGGTGCGCGCGAGGCGCGGGCGCTCGGCATCGGCCAGGCCTTTACGCCGATGCTCGGGCTGGCGCGCGATCCGCGCTGGGGTCGCGTCGAGGAATCCTACGGCGAAGACCCGTATCTCGTCAGCCGCGACGGCGTGGCTTACATCAACGGCATGCAGGGCAAAGGGGCGGACCGTTTCGGGCCGGATCACATCATCGCCACGGCCAAGCATTTTGTGGCGGACGGCGAGCCGTTTGCCGGTGAGAACGGCGAGGATTTGGAAACGTCCGACCGCGTGCTGCGCGAAATTTATTTACAGCCGTTCGAGGCGGCCGTCCGCGAGGCGCACNNCCCAAGCTCTTCACCTTGGGCGGCGATTGGGCGCACCGCTACGCGACCAGCCCGGAAGATGCCGCCGCGCGCGCGTTGAACGCCGGGGTGGACATGGAATTGCCGGGTGACCTTTACAAAAATTTTCTGATCGGCGACCTCAAATCCGGCGCGGTCTCGCTGGCCACGGTGGATCGCGCGGTGCGCCGCGTGCTCACGCTAAAACTGCGTTTGCTTGGCTTGGTTCCCACCTCGGCCGGCAGCGGTGCCGTGGACGCCACCAAGCAGGCGGTCTTGAACAACACCGGCCCCGAAGATATGTTTGCCAAACTGATCGCCGAGGGCAAATTCACCACGCCCGCCAGCGCGCGCCGCGCCGATTATCAATCCGTCTTGAACGATCCCGCGCACGATGCACTCGCCTTGCGCGCCGCCGAGGAAGCCATCGTGCTGTTGAAAAACCAGAACAACCTCCTGCCGCTGGATGCGTCCAGAGTCAAAAACATTCTCGTCGTCGGCCCGCTGGCCGTGCGGCAGAACCTCGGCGGCTACTCGACCGGTCATCCGAAATTTTATGTGAACATCGTGGACGGCTTGAAGGCGGCGGTGGGCGCGAATGCGCAAGTCAATTTTCAGCCGGGCTGCGAAGTGGAGGACAATTCACTCGACCGCCTGCCCGCCGCCGTTGCCGCTGCCGCAAATGCCGATGTCATCATCGCGGTCGTCGGCCAGTCGCGCGATCAGGCGGGCGAGAATCTTGATCGCGACAATCTCGACCTCGTCGGCGGACAGGAAAAACTTGTCGAGGCGATGCAGGCGACCGGCAAGCCCGTCGTCGTGGTTTTGGAGAACGGCGCGCCGCTGACCATCAACTGGATCAACGACCACGTTCCGGCCATTGTCGAGAGCTGGTATCTCGGCCAGTCCGCCGGCACGGCGGTGGCGGAAGTTTTGTTCGGCCAGGTGAACCCCGGCGGGAAACTCTCCGTTTCCTTTCCGCGCAACTTGGGCCAGATTCCCTGCTACTACAACCATCCGCTGTTCACCGGGCCGATGGGTTATTATCAATCGCCCATCTTCGCGCCGCTCTATCCGTTTGGCTACGGCTTGAGCTACACCCGGTTTGAATACTCCGGCCTGAAGATTGAACCGGCGACCATTGATGAAAGTTTTACTCCTTCGCTGGAAACCGACGCGGTTCATCCGCGAACCGCCACCGTTTCCGTGACGGTTCGGAACGTCGGTCAGCGCGCCGGCGACGAAGTGGTTCAGCTTTACACCCGGCAGGACTACACCTCGCTCAAGCGGCCGATCAAGGAACTCAAAGGTTTCAAACGCATCGCGCTCCAGCCCGGCGAGGCCAAGACTGTGAGCTTCAATATTGGTCGGGAACAGCTCAAGTTCTGGAAAAATGACGGCTGGGTTGTCGAACCCGGACAGGTGCTCATCGAGATCGGTGCCTCCAGCCTGGACATCCGGCAACTGGGCTACCTCAAGGTGCAATGACCTGGATTTTCAAAAAATCGCGTGCCGGTTCTGCCGCCGTGTCTGGGCTTTTTACCGCGTGTCTCGATTTAACGCACCAGTGTGCAAAAAAAAACCATTGCCGTTTGTCACGGGTCTGTCACATTTATGAAAATAAGCCGTACCAAGAATCGCAGCCACATCGTGATTTTTATGGTTTCTTGTCAGAAGCGAGAAAAGTGACAATGCGGTGACAGACTCAGAACCTGTGTTAGACGCTGAATAAAAGACCGTAATAAAAGTACTA
>PLHK01000109.1:189-9705 GCA_003139955.1 Limisphaerales bacterium | reverse complement strand
ATCAAACCACACTAGCCACTTTGAGTCGGCAGAATTTGACTGGCATGGGAATGGCCGAACCGTCAACTGCCGCAACTTCTTCGTCTGCCGCCTTGACGCAGCAAAAAGAATTGCTTGGCGAAGAAATCAACGTGGTTGAGCAACAATTGGCATCTCAGCAAGCTCAAGTCAAACTCGGAACCTTGCCGTCGGATGGAGTTCTGCCGACGCAACAAAAACTGCTTGAATTGAAACGCCAACTGGCCGCGCTGGATTCAGATCGGGCCGAACTGTTGGATTTGTCAGTTCCAACCACTAGTGAAGAAGACCAGGAAATTGCACGCATCCAGCAGATGATTCAGGACAGCCCGGATTTGATCAACGCACCGGCAGCTGACGGAAGCACGTTTCTTGCGGAAGCGGCCTACAAAGGCCAGCTCAAAGTCGCGGCCTATCTGCTGGATCATGGCGCGGATGTAAACGCAGGACCGGCTCTGAATTCCGCAGCCCTAGCTGGCAATCGCACAATGGTTGAATTTCTTTTGAGCCGTGGGGCGGATGTAAATTCAAAGAGCAGAACGGGAACAACTGGAGCAACTTCATTGGGGATCGCCGTGGAAAAAAACTATCCATCGGTCATCGATGTCCTGTTGGCGAACAAGGCGGACGTGAACGCGCCGGATAATTTAGGGAATACTCCGCTTTTGACGGCGGCGCGCCATGGGCAGGTTAAAATTGTCCAAACGCTTCTGGCAGCAGGCGCAAATCCAAACTTTGAAACTGATCAAGGACGAACGCTGTTAAGTTTTGCCGCCGGCAGCGGCTCGCCGGAAACGGTGAAGCTGCTTTTGGATGCCAAGGCCGATCCCAACGGAGGCAAAGTAGATGCGCCGCTGCTTGTCGCCATTCATAATAATGATGTTGAGTCCGCCGAAGTGCTGCTGCGAGCCGGTGCGAACCCGGAGACGAAAGGAGTGATTGATTGGGGAATTCTTATTAGAGTCAACCAATATTACGGGAATTCCGGCGCTTCAATCACTCCATTGTTTCTCGCAGTTTCGACGAAACAGCTTCCGATGGTGCAACTGCTTTTAAAATTCAAGGCTGACCCGAATGATTCGCAAACAGAAGGGGAACCATTGTTATTCAGGGCGCTTGATAACCCCGATATTCTTGAAGTATTGTTGGCGGCAGGTGGAAAAG
This sequence comes from Limisphaerales bacterium, assembly GCA_003139955.1. Lineage (GTDB taxonomy): Bacteria > Verrucomicrobiota > Verrucomicrobiia > Limisphaerales > UBA11358 > UBA11358. Next base: position 8,523 of record PLHK01000109.1, on the reverse strand, counting down.
TTGATTCGCGGACTCCGACTGGCGACCTTTTGTTGAACAATGCCATTGCCGAAAAAAATGCCTCCAGCGTGGAAATTTTATTGAAGCACGGCGTAAATCCAAACACACCGGATAACAACGGCTACACTCCGCTTCACGTGGCGGCGACATATTTGGTGGATCGTAAAATTTTCGAGTTACTGCTGGCTTACAAGGCGGATCTCAACGTGCGGAAGGCGGGTGGCCAAACCCCGCTGGATTTACTAAAGGAATATTTGGGCGAAACCAGGTTTGATTCCGACACCAAAGCTAAGATTAACGAACTTGCCGACCTACTGCGCCAGCACGGTGCGCTAGACAAACTGGCGGATTGGGATCACATCACCGTGAGCCGTTCCTCGGAGAATTTTTCGCGGGCGCTTTTTCAAAAAGGCACGAACGACTGGAACCAGGTCAGCCTCTTGGAATTGATTTGCGAATTCAATATAAATGGCGGCGGCGCAACCACTTTGGCTTTTGCTGATTTGGGCCACATTATCGTGATTCGGCCAAGCACCACCGGCGCGACGGCAAAGCGGATTGAAGTCAACCTGCTTAATGCGACGAACGGCGTAGATTGCACAAAAGATATTCCACTGGAATTTGGCGACGTGGTGGAAATTCCCGAGCGTGAACATACACTGGCCGAACCGGTGATTTATTTGCCAAATGATCAATTCATGACGATCTTGAATTATTTCCGAGGTAAATCGGGCGCGGCCAAATTGATTGTGGCTGGCGGACAAACCATTCGATTGCCATTGCAGGCATTTTATTCCCAAATCGGCTATGTTTTACACGGTGCAGCGGCGCAAAGCGTCCTTACTTCAAGTTCCGATCTGGCGCATATAAAAGTCACCCGCCACGATGCGACGACAGGAAAAAATCACGAATGGATTGTGGATTGCAGCGACCATCAAACGTCAGGCAACGGGAGTTTTGTAATTAATAGAATTGGCGATCCTGGAATTTCTCAAACATGGATTTCGAATTACTCTCAACCTACATCCGACCTCTGGCTGCGCGACGGCGACGTGATTGAAGTGCCGGAGAAACCTTGATTTGTCGGTATATGGTCACACATACGGTCTAGGATGGGTTGTCTGAACTTTCGCTTGGCGCGTCAATCCGCCAAACCCATCTGGGCATTGATATTTGGTGGCATGATGCCTTTGGGCGGCATTGAGTCGGGATTCCTGTCTCATGCCGTGGGCGTGCCGTGGACCATCGCGGTGGGGGCAATCATTTGCGCCGGTGCCGGGTTGGTCACATGGTGGGCGGTGCGGCGCAATCCTACGGCTTCAAATTAGTTTTCCGAGGCAATGCGCAGCAATAAAAGTTTCGCGTCCGGAATCTCACAGCTCGCGGATAAGCCGGGGCGTCAAATCGAGCTTCGGCGGCAGGGGCGCAGCCGCAAAAGCGGCGTAGCTAGGGCACGGGAAGTACCGGCCGGGAAAGTGGACACTGCCAAAAGCTGGCGCATACCGCGCCGAAAAATCTATCTTTATCTATAATCCTAAACTGATTTTGATGCATTTTGTTGCGTCTTAACGAAAATGCATAAAGCCATTTAAACCGCTGATTTTATTGAACATTATTTGTTTTCAATGCTTCCGTGAAAATGTGCCGAGCGAGTTCAAATCTCCCCGCCCCGACCACCATTTTTGAAGGAAGCTTTCCAGCGGATCAGTTGGCAGGGCTGATGCTATGGATCAGCCATGTTGAAATCTTCTGAAAAAAACCGCAGTGTCTTCTGCCACCTCATCACTGATTTTCATTCCAAGCGGCAGTGCCGGGCGGCGCGCTTTGACATCTGGGGTGTGCTGGCTTCGGCACTGCTGGCTGCCGGGCTGGTGGAATTGGTGCGGCTGCTGGTTTCACGTTGAACCGGTCACTGCGGCGAATCCGTGATGTGCGGGGTGAACGAAAGGTTCAAATCGCCGACGGCCACTTCGAGCGGCTTGCCGGCCTTCGCAATGACCTGGGTGACGGCGAAGTCGTGGGTTTCGCCGTAATCATTTTTAGATTCAATGGCGAGGGTGATTTGGACATCCTGCTTGTCGAGCAGCTTCGGGGTGAGCGTGCAACTTTCGCCGGAGGACAGCAGCAGGCAGGTGTCATCGTGGTTGGTGAGGGAGATTTCGCCGAGATCGCGGTTGGGCGAATTGGCTCCGGCGGCCAGCGCGGGCGGGGCGGATTTGAGTGACGCCGGTTGCTTATGACAACTGGCCGGCAAAAGTCCGGTCAGAAAAATCATGACTGCCGAGGTTGCTTGCGATATTCCCATGCCGTGAAATCAGCAAGAATCAGGCCGACCAGAAAAAGCTAAAAAATTCAGGAAACAGGCAGGGCGAGTGTCCAGAAAACGTATCGCCGCCCAAAAATAATTCAATCCGCCCGAACTATCCAATCAGTCCACGCGGTCAAAAATCAGCAGGTTTCTGCCGTCTTTGACCGACAGGCGAAAATCTTCCGCCGTCGCGGTGAAAAATTTATCCTCGCCGCCGTTGAATGTTATATGCAGGTCGTAATTCGTGCCATTGGTGCTCCAATCGCCTTTCCAGTCCTCGTGTTCGATGGTGGGGAATTGCCCGGGGTTCACTTTGAAGCGAGGCAGGCCTTTGACGAAGAGTTGATTGTCGCCGCTGACCAGCACGCGGGTCTGGGCGTAGGCTTGGCCGAGGATGACGCGCAGCAGGCGCATCTGACTGGCTGGCATTTTGGGTTGGTTTTGGCGCATCCACGCCAAAGTCACCGTCGGATTGAATTCCCAGCGGCCGATGAGTTTTTCGTCATCATATTTTGCCGACTTGCCGGTTTGCAGGTAGGCCGTGAGGTCATCCATATTCGTCAGCAAAATTCCAGTCAACAGGCTGGTCTGGTCTTTGTTCTCCAAAAATTCGCGCACGGTCGGGTCTTTAAATAAATCGCCCACCGAAGTGCCGGATCCCAATGCATTCGTCACCGTGCCGTCTTGCACCAAGGGTTTTAAATCATCCCGTTCCCAGAGCGAGGTCAGCGCCGGATACTCGACGAGCCGGGAACCGATTTTGGGATCTCTTTGTTGCATCAAGAAACCGGCCAGATCGGAGAGTTGATAATACGCCGGCGGCAAGGTGCCGACGGCGGTCGCCATGCGCGCGAGGTGCGTCGCCTCAAGATCGTTGCCCAGCGTATTAATTGTCCGGATGGCGAGTGGCTCTTCCGGCGCGACTGAAACTTGCGTGGTCAAATAGGCGATGTTGAAAATCACAAAGCAAATCAGGACGAAATACAGCGCGCCGTTCAACAAGCCGACGCAGATGCCGAGCCGCGAATTCATCCGTTCCCACAGCGCCAGCCGCAGGTCGCCAGCATTGTATTTGTAAAATTGCTCCACCTTGCCGTGAATCGGCTGGCCCGCGATTTTGAACAAAGCAGAAACCAAAATGAAACCGCAAATCGGCGACAGTCCCCACAACAGCAGCGGATTTTTCACGCCGAGATGCGACAGAATCGGATAGCAGAGTTTGCCCGCCGCGCCGGCCAGCAGCGCCGCGAACAAAATGCCGACAAATGAAATCGCCGCGCGAATCGCGCCCAGCCGCCAGCCGGCGAGTGCCGTTGAAATCAACACGACCAAAGCTAGAATCCAGATGCTCATACCTTCATTAAAAGTCATCCCCAAAAAAATGCACGACGAAAATTGCGGCTGTAAGTTGAAAACCCGCCAGCAGCGGTTATCTTGCCGCCGCGTGAAAATCTCCGTCATCGTCCCCGCCTTCAATGAGGAAAAACTTCTGGGCGCGTCGCTCGCGGAAATAAATTCGGCTGCCGCCGCCTTTCTTTCACGCGGCTGGCAGTTCGAACTGTTCGTCTGCGATAATAATTCCACCGATCGCACCGCCGACATCGCCCGCGCCGCCGGGGCGAAAGTAATTTTTGAGCCGATCAATCAAATCGCCCGCGCCCGTAATGCCGGCGCCTCCATTGCCACCGGTGATTGGCTGATGTTTGTGGATGCCGATTCGTATCCGAGCGAAAAACTTTTTGCCGACGTCGCGGAAAAAATTTCCTCCGACAAAGTCTTGGCTGGCGGCGTCACCATACGGCTCGATGAAAAATTGTTCGTCGCCGGACTCATTACGCACTTGTGGAATTATTCGAGCCGGTTCGCGCGGCTCATGGCCGGTTCGTTTATTTTTGTCGAGGCGGCGGCATTCCGGCAGGTTGGTGGCTTCAGCCACGAATTTTATGCCGCCGAGGAACTGGACTTGAGCCTGCGCCTCAAAAAACTCGCGCGCGAAACGAAACGGAAAATCGTGATCCTCCACCGGCATCCCATCAAAACTTCCGCACGCAAGACGAAGCTCTATACCGGACGTGAGTTGGGCGGATTTTTTCTGCGCTCGATTTTCCAACACCGCAAAACCATCCGCGACCGCGAGGCGGCGTTCATGTGGTATGACGGGCGACGTTGAATCGAAATTTCCTTGTTTCGGACTTCCTTATTGATTTGCGGCTTCGCGCATCGCCGCGAAAAGATTTTTGCCGGATTCTTGGGCGACTGGCGTTTTGGATTTTGAATCCGAAGTTTCAACGAGTTCCTCTGGCAGTTCTTTCAGGAATGGTGATGGCTGGCACGGCAGCGACTGGCCGTATTTTTTCCGCGTGCCGCAATGCGAAATCGCCAGCGTCAACATCGCGCGCGTTACCGCGACGTAAAATAATCTGCGCTCCTCGTCCAGCGTGCCTTCGATTTTCGAGCGGGAATGCGGCAGCAAGCCATCCTCAAGACCGACGATAAAAACATGCGGAAATTCAAGTCCCTTGCAGGAATGCATCGTGATGAGCGTGACGGCGTCAGCGGTGTTTTCTTTTTCCTCCTCGCGGTCGCTGTCGAGCGTGATGTTTTCCAGAAAATCGTCGAGCTGCGCCGCAAGCGTGGGCGCGCTGCCGTTCATCGTCGCAACTAATTCTCTCAAATTTCGCACGCGCGCCTCGGACACTTCGGGATTTTTTTCCACGCGCCGCAGTTCGGCGAAGTAGCCGGTTTTGGTCAGAAAATCTTCCGCCCACGTGGCAAGACTTTTGCCGCCGGACGTCTGCTGCAAATCCGATTGCGTCTCCTCGATGAACGCGACAAACGCCTCAATACACTCGCGCGTGTTTTTTTGCAACGTCGTCGTTACCAGCGGATTTTTCATCGCAGTAAACACGGAGCATTTCCGCTCGTGGCTTGCGCCGAGCAATCGTTCCATCGTCATGTCGCTCAAGCCGCGCGCCGGCACATTGGCGATGCGTAGCAGGCTGATATCGTCGTGCGGATTCAAAAAAGTTTTGATGAATGCGATGAAATCCTTAATCTCGCGCCGGTCAAAAAAACTTTGACCGCCGATCAAATGATACCGCACGTTCGCCTTGCGCAATTCCGTTTCGATCGGCCGTGACTGCTGGTTCGTGCGGAACAAAATCGCGCATTCCTCCCAGCGCACGCGGTGTGCGATGCGCTTGAATTCAATCTGCGCCACAATTTCGCGCGCCTCCGTTTCATCGTTCTCGTAAGTCTGCAACTGGATTTTTGCGCCGGTTCCTTTTTTCGACCACAACGATTTGCCGCGCCGCCGCACGTTGTTTTTGATGATGGCATTCGCCGCATTGAGAATCGTCGTCGTGCTGCGGTAATTCTGTTCCAGCTTGACGACTTTGATCTCCGGAAAATGTTTTTCCATGTTCAGCAGGTTCGCGACCTCCGCGCCCCGCCAGCCGTAAATGCTCTGGTCGTCATCACCGACCACGCACAAATTCCGATGCTCTAGCGTCAGCGCGTGAACCAGCTGAAATTGCGCCGCATTCGTGTCCTGGTATTCGTCCACCATCACGTAACGATATTTTTCCCGGCACGCGGCGAGCGCATCCGGATGCTCGTTGAACAGGCGGAGCGTGAGCAAAATCAAATCGTCGAAATCCACCGCGTTGCACGCGTGCAGCGCGGATTCGTAACGCTTGGCAATGTGCACCGCCAACGCCCGGACGCTTGGATCCACAAATACGCCGGAGCTTTCGCCGCCGTTTTTGAATTTGCTCAACAGCGCAAGAATCGCGCCGGGATCGGTCTTCTCGCCTTTTGCGGAAATGGCCGAGAGGATTTTTTTCACCGCCGCGAGTTGTTCCGATTCGTCGTAGATGACAAAATTATTTTTGTAACCAAGCTTCTCGATATGCACGCGCAAAATCCGCACGCACAAGGAATGGAACGTGCAAATGGTCGGACGATTTTCTTTGTCCCCCTTGGACTTTGGGCCTTGGACTTTGGACTTCGGCAGCAGTTTGTTGACGCGTTCCTGCATTTCGCGCGCGGCCTTGTTCGTGAACGTGACACCGAGAATGTTTCCCGGCGCAATGCCGCTTTGCACCATGTGCGCAATGCGAAAAGTGATCACGCGCGTCTTGCCCGTGCCCGCGCCCGCCAAAATCAACACCGGCCCGCGAATCGTTTCGGCGGCCAAGCGTTGCTGCGGATTGAGCGTGTTCAGGTTCACCATCGGGACGCGGAGTTTAATTTGCGGCGAACCGAACGCAAGCGCGCAGCCGAAATTTTCTTTTTCAAGCCACAGATGGGCACAGATGAAACACAGATTTTTTTAATTTTTCATCTGGGTTTAATCCGTGTTTCATCGGCGGCTAAAAAATTCTTTCAAAAAAAATAAGTTGCGCAACCGGCGTCGCGCAGCTTAAGAGTTTGCCAAGTCGCATGGGAAAAACTCTTATCATCGCAGAAAAGCCGTCGGTCGCCGGGGACATCTCCAAGGCGCTCGGCAAGTTCGAGAAAAACGCGGACTTCTACGAGAATGACCAATACGTCATCTCGTCGGCGGTCGGCCATCTGCTGACCATCGCCGTGCCGGAGCAGTTCGAGGTCAAGCGCGGCAAATGGACGTTTGCGCATCTGCCGGTCATCCCGCCGCACTTTGATTTGCTGCCGATTGAAAAAAATGAGGCGCGGCTGAAAGTGCTAGTGAAGCTCATCAAGCGCAAGGATGTCACCGCGATCGTGAATGCCTGCGATGCCGGGCGCGAAGGCGAATTGATTTTCCGTTACATCGTTCAATACGCGAAAAGCGACAAACCGATCCAGCGGCTCTGGCTGCAATCCATGACGCCGGCGGCGATCCGCGACGGCTTCGCGCACCTGCGCACAGACGGTGAAATGATTCCGCTCGCGGACGCGGCGACGTGCCGCAGCGAAAGCGACTGGCTCATCGGCATCAACGGCACGCGCGCGATGACGGCGTTCAATTCCAAGACCGGCGGTTTTCATCTCACAACGGTCGGCCGCGTGCAGACGCCGACGCTGGCGATCCTCGTCGAGCGCGAGGAGAAGATTAAAAAATTCATTCCGCGCAACTATTGGGAAATCCACGGCACGTTCGGCGCGCAGGCGGGCGAATACGCCGGCCGCTGGTTCGATGAAAAATTTTCCAAGAAGGAAGGCGACGATCAACTCAAGCAGGAGCGCGTTTGGGGTGTAAGTTTCGCGGAAGCCATCAAAACGAAATGTCTCGGCAAGCCTGGCATCGTCACGGAAGAAAGCAGACCGACAACTTCGATGTCGCCGCAGCTTTATGATTTGACGACGTTGCAGCGCGAGGCGAACGGGCGTTTTGGTTTTTCCGCAAAAAATACTTTGGGCCTCGCGCAGGCGCTTTACGAAAAACATAAAGTGCTGACGTATCCGAGAACCGACTCGCGTGCGTTGCCGGAAGATTATCTGGAAACAGTCAAGACGACGCTGGGAATGCTGGCGGACACAAATTACCGCACGCCGGCGGAAACGATTTTGAAAAACGGCTGGGTGCGCCCGAACAAACGCATTTTTAATAATGCGAAAGTGTCGGATCACTTCGCGATCATCCCAACGCTCATCGCGCCGAAAGTTTTGAGCGAACCGGAACAAAAACTTTACGATCTTGTCACGAAACGGTTTCTGGCGATCTTTTATCCGGCGGCGGAATTTCTCGTGACCACGCGCATCACGCGCGTCGAGAACGAACCGTTCAAGAGCGAAGGAAAAGTGATGGTAAACGCTGGCTGGCTCGCGGTCTACGGCAAGGAAGCGGCGGAATCCGACGACACGCCGACGCTCGCGCCTGTGAAACCGAACGAAACGGTGAAGACGGAAAAAATCGAAGTCGAGGCGAACGTCACCAAACCGCCGGCGCGCTATTCCGAAGCCACCTTGCTCGGCGCGATGGAAGGTGCCGGTAAATTGATTGACGACGAGGAATTGCGCGAGGCCATGTCGGACAAAGGGCTCGGCACGCCCGCGACGCGCGC
>PLHK01000109.1:0-131 GCA_003139955.1 Limisphaerales bacterium | reverse complement strand
ATCGTGGCCAAGGCCAAGAGCCACGAGAGCGACACCGTGCCAGGCGATTACGGCAAGCTCAACGTGCCGTGCCCGAAATGCGGCGGTGAAATACTGGAGAACTACAAAAAATTCCAATGCCAGAAATGCGA
>PLHK01000013.1 GCA_003139955.1 Limisphaerales bacterium | reverse complement strand
TGGGACTTTTTGCAAACTTTGCAAATTCGCTTGTGTGTTAAGATCGGCCATTCGTGCAACCCAAACGCTCATACGCAACGATTGAACTGGCCCTGCCGCGCGCATCGAATCCTAAACCAAAGTTCAAATCAGACACATTGAAACTGTCGCCGCGCAATCGAAAAACGAACGGGACGAAAAAACTTAACAGCAGAAACAAACCATTTTTAGTCATGTTTAACCCAACGCACGCCCTACTCCTTCGTCAGTGAATGATTCTGTGTCCCCGAAGTAGCCGCAGAATGGACACGCAATGGCCACGCCGTGTCCGCGATCATGGACACCAACACGGCCAGACCGTGACCATGAATTGGCCGTGACCGTGAACTGGCCACGGACATGATCTGGCCGCAACCAGTCCGAAAACGTCACCCGTCCATGTCCATGACCGAGGCCACCACCGCCGATTTGACGAAAGGCAAATGCGAAGTCGTGTGTGAGGCCGGCAAGCTCATCAATTCAGCCCCATTGAAGCCATCACCGCGCTACTGACCAACTGGCTGGATGAAATTATTCAACCGCAGGAGCAATGAGATTTTTGTCATGTTTTATCCCAAGGTAAGCCCTACCCCTTAGCCAGCGAAGGGTTCTGTGTCCGCGAAGTGGCCGCAGAATAGCCGCGCGATGGCCGCGCCGTGTCCACCCAAAACGTCCAAGCTCAAGTCCATGGCCAGTCCATGTCCGTGCCCGTGTCCAGTCCATAGCCAGTCCGCATCCGCGTTGAAGCCGTGCGCGTAAATCGGAAACGTAATTATATGTCGCCGGTCGTCGCGTCAATCTATTGCTCGCCTTATCCGGCTGCGCTCCAAATTGACCCGCCGCCCGGCTCCGGAAGTTTTGCCTCTATGATTCTGCGCCCGGAGTATTGTTCGTGGCAGATTGCGAATTGGCGGAAGTGACTACAAGGTGCAATTTTCTTGTTTGGATATGCGCAATCTCAAGGGTACAATCTCTTTTCCGTCGCCGGCGTGGTGGACCAGCAGTTCACTCTGGACTCCAGCACAAATTTGGTGAATTGGGTCACCGGCCCCTTGGTGGATTTGATTTACGGCGATGGCACCCTAGTCTTCTTTCAAAGTCTGCCGACCAATCCGCCGCCTGCCCAATTTTATCGCTGCACCCTTTTGCCTTGAGCGATTACCGGTGTCTCATCAGATTCCATTGGGGTGAGTACTATGGAAAATTGACGTTAAAACACTTGGGGCCCGGCTTCGCCGCCGTGCTGACACTCCAACCGGGAGGCAAGCCGCCAGCTTTGAGCGCATTCATCCAATCGAAAAATCGGCGGTGGCTAATCCCTAGCGGCTCCGCAATCTGTACCGCAGTCATCTGACCACTGGCGGCTAGCAGTCGCTGCTGGCTTTTCACATCCTGGGCAAGTCCGCACAACTCGACGGCCACCGCCTGCGCCAAATCAGGTAGGTTCATGCGGTATCGCTTCGGCATGTCCTTCTTTGCCTGCATCCCCAGAATACGGCAATCTTAAGCTCAAATTGGTATTACTGTCGGGAATTTTGCTGGCGAACAAAATGCCAAACGGGATTACAGCTGAAGGCGATCCCCGGAACGGGCCACAAGGGCATAGAGCACCGGCATCAAGAAAATACTAATCAACAACCGCGTGAACAAACCGCTAACTATGACCAAGGCAAAGGGTCGCTGGGAATCGGTGCCGACACCGGTGGCCAGTGCCGCCGGCAACAAGCCCAGCGCTGCCACGAGCGCGGTCATCATGATCGGCCGCAGTCGCAAAATCGCGCCTTCGCGGATGGCTTCGGTGAGGTTTGTGCCGCCGAGGCGAAGTTCGTTGACGTAAGAAATATAAACAACCGCCGTCTGCACCGAAACGCCAAACAACGCGAGAAAGCCAATGCCGGACGAAACTGAGAACGGCGTGCCGGTGATCCAAAGCGCAACGAGTCCGCCCACGGGCGCGGACAAAACCACGCCGACCACGGTGATGAGCGGAAATTTCAAATTGCTGTAAAGCGCGAACAGCAGCAGAAAAATCAGGCACAACGTCAGCGGCAAAATGACATTCAGTTGCGCGCGCGACTTGGTGTATTCCGTGTATTCGCCGCCCCAATCCAGATGGTAGCCGTCCGGCAAGGTGATCTTGCCGTTGATCTGTTGCATGGCGTCTTCCACCGCGCCGGCGAGATCGCGTCCGGCCACGGAAAATTGCACGCCGATGTAGCGCGAGTTGTCCTGACGATAAATAAACGACGCGCCATTCATCACGCGGATGTCCGCGAATTCTTTCAGCGGAATCTGCTGGCCGCCGGGCGTGGGCACGAGGATGTTGGCGATTTCCTCGGGGTTGTCGCGGTATTCGCGTTCGAGGCGGACGACGAGATCAAATTGTTTTTCGCCCTGCTCCACCTGCGTGGCCACGTCGCCGCCGATGGCGGTCGTGATGAGCGCGTTGATGTCCGTGACGTTCACGCCGTAACGCGCGATCATCGCTCGGTTAATCTTAATGTCGAGGCTGGGCTGGCCAAGTTCCTTCACTAACGTTACGTCCTTTATGCCACGCACCTGATCGAGAATTTTTTTGATGGCTTTGCCCTTTTGTTCGAGCACGTCCAAGTCGGAGCCAAAAACTTTTACGGCCAGCGCGCTTTTCAAACCGGATTCCGCCTCGTCCACCGCGTCCTCGGCGGGCTGCGTGTAGTTGAAAATAATTCCGGGAAA
>PLHK01000102.1 GCA_003139955.1 Limisphaerales bacterium | reverse complement strand
AGCGAGCGCAGTAGTTCCAGCCATTTTTCATATGGCCAGGTGCGCACTGGCCAACTTGGGCCGGGATGGATGAGAATGAGATTATCCAGTCCGCTGCCGATTTGCGTGAGACGTAATTTCACCCGCGCCAGCACGGCGGGGTTAATCGTCAGGTGCGGATGGGCGTCACCGGTTTCCACGCCAAAGTTGTGTCCGTATTCACGGATGGCAATTTCCGTTGAAGCCGTATCACTGGCCTCGTCCGCATAACTAAAATGATAAAAGCCCGCCAGCAACCAGCCATACCAATGCCCGACCACGCCAATTGTGCGCAAGTTCGTCACGCATTCCGTCACGCCAGCCATGCGCGGCAGGCAGGCAAAGCTGGCGGCGCAGTTGTAAATAAAAGTTGCGCCCGGATGCCGTTTTTTTAATTCCAGCGCCGCCGGAATCGTGCAGACGATGTCGCCCATGCCGNNTTTGCCCATGTTGCCGGACTCGCCGCCACCGACTCAATTCATTTTTCCCCGAGCCTTTGCCGGCAAACTGGCATTGTAAATTTATGCGCTGGCCAACTTCAAGTGGGGTTCGGGAAAAAGCGTGGTTGTCCGACATGGATTCGAACCATGACTAAAGCCTCCAAAGAGCTCTGTGCTACCATTACACCATCGGACAGGGGCGGGGAAAACTGACGGCCTAACTTACCAAGCGTGATTGGGCCGCACAAGTGAAGAAACCGCCGCTGGTCAGCGCCGCCGGAAATTTTGACCACGCGTTTCCTCAAAATGAATTCTCCACCCGCGCCGGTTTACCGCACATTTTTCTGTGGACACCAGCACGCCACCACCATCAGCGCGCAGATCACCGTGAACGCCGCCGGCACCAGCCGTTCCTCCACCGTCATCGCCGTGCCGCCAAAAAAGGCGAGCAGATTGGCCAGCGTGAAACCCGCCCACACTTTGCCCGCCGCCGGCTGCGGCGCGCGCAACATCTCCACGAAACCCGGCACGCCCGCGATGACCACCGCCGTCGTCACCGCGATGGTGGCGTTGCGCGGGCCGCTGAACTTCCAGACGGCCACGCTCGCCACCACCATCAGCGCGATGATCGTTTCAAATTTACCCCAAGACCAACAACCCTTGGCCAACAACACCACCGCCAGCGCGATGCCGCCCACCGCAAAACCAAGTGACAGGAAATAATTTCCATGCTGCTGCCAGAGCGTGATGGTCAAAATCGCGTCCAGCACCGCCCATAACCCCCACGTCGCAAAGCTCTGCCCCGCGCCGCGCGACCGAATGATCTCCACAATCATCGGCAGATACATGACCAAGGCCAGCCCGCCGCCCGCGAGCTTGAGGATTTCGTGGACATTCATGGTCAAACAATCTCCACCGGACATTTCGGCAGCGCGTCGAGAAAGGACTGGCCGTATTGCTTCGTCAAAATCCGGTTGTCCAAAACCACGATGATGCCGGTGTCCGTCTTCGTGCGAATCAGGCGCCCGACACCCTGGCGAAATTTCAAAATCGCCTCGGGCAAAGAAAATTCGCCGAAGGAATTTCCGCCGCGCGCCTCGATCGCCTCGATGCGCGCCTCAATCAGCGGATGGTCGGGCACCGCGAATGGCAACCGCGTGATGATGACGTTGCTCAGCGCTTCGCCCGGTACGTCCACGCCCTGCCAGAAACTGTCCGTGCCGAAGAGCACCGAGTCCGTGTCGTCCTTGAACTTCTCCAGCATCGTCGAGCGCGGCATCCCCGTGCCTTGCACGAACAATTCCAGCTTCAACTCTTCAAAAAATGAGCGCATCCGTTCGGCAACTTCCTGCATCAGCTTGTAGCTCGTGAAGAGTACGAACGCCTTGCCATGCGTCTGCGTCACAAAATGTTCGATCCAATGGATCAACGCGTCGCGATAACCGGCCTCGCGCGGATCGGGCATTTTTTTGACGGCGAACAATTTCATCTGCCGCGCGTAATCGAACGGCGTGCCGACCTGCAGCATCGCCGCGGATTCGCAGCCGACGCGCTTGGAAAAATAGTTCAATCCCGTCTGCGATTTGGAATTTGTCGCCAGCGTCGCGCTGGTCATCACGATGCTTGTGTCGCTCTCAAACAAACGGCGGCGCAAATAATCCGCCACGTCAATCGGCGCGGCGTTGAGCGAAAGATTCCTGTGCGCCTTGCCGCCGCGCTCCACCCAATAAACATGGTCGCCCGCCTGCTGGCTCAAAAATTCTGCGACCTCCACTTTCAACTCGCCTAGCCGACGATTGCACTCGACGAGTTCCTGGCCGATGTCTTTGTCCTCGCTCAATTTGATAAGTTCGCTCACCGCTTCGCGCAATCGTTGAATCGGCAACGTCACATTGTCCTTCACCAATTCCGCGCGGCGAATTCGCAATTCCGTCCACGCGCGTTTGCGTCCGCCGCTGTCGCCGCCGCCGAATTTTGGTTTGGCCGTCGCTTGAATTTCTTCGCACGCAACTTCAACATTTTCAAAAAATTTATCCGATTCGCTCAAAATGTCCGCGACAAGCTTCACGGCATTTCCTTTTCGCAACGTCGCCAGCAGACCTTTTTCCGTGCGCGGATTCCACAGCCGGTTCAACGCGTAACGCACCTGCCCACTCGACACGCTCAAGCCGATGTGCCGCGACGCCACGCTTTCCATCGTGTGCGCCTCGTCAAAAATCACGAAGTCGTTCTTGAACAAGATGCCGCCTTCCATCTCCTCGTCCACGCCGCCGAGCAGCGTGAAAAAAAGCGTGTGATTCAAAACCAAAACGTCGGATGAAAGAATTTTGTTCCGCGCGCGCTGAAAAAAACAAACATCGTGGTCTTTGCTGAAATCGGACTGATAGCCGCAGGTTTTCGGCGAACATAATCCGCGTTCGGAACAGACCTGCGACCAGACTTTTTGGTCCGGCTCGATTTCAAAATCTGAAAGGCTGCCGTCCGTCGTTTTCTTCGACCATTCATAAATGCGCTGCAATTCCTCGGCCTCGGACGACGTGAAAAGATTTCCACTTTGCTGCATCGCCTTTTGCAACCGGCGCGTGCAAAGATAATTCGCGCGGCCTTTGAGCATCGTGAAATTAAATTTCACCGGCTCCGGCAACTGGCCTAAAACACTGGCGAGCATCGGCAGGTCTTTTTCCGTGAGTTGTTCCTGCAAATTGATCGTGTGCGTCGAGATGATTGCCTTCTTGCTTTGTGAAACCGCGAACAGAATCGCCGGAATTAAATACGCCAAACTTTTTCCGACGCCCGTTCCCGCTTCGACCGCAAGATGCTCGCGATTCTGCAATGCGCGCGCGACGGCCACGGCCATTTCCTGCTGCTGCGGACGGAACTCAAAATTGCTCGCCTTGGACAAAATGCCGCTCGGCGAAAAAATCTGTTCGACCTGCGAAACCAAGTCCACGCCCGCCGGCTGTATTTCAGAAAGCGAAATCATTTCAGCGGCGCGCTGCTCAAAATCACTTTCAACGCCGAAGCTTTTCCGGGCGCGAGCGAAATTTTGTTTTGCTTCACGTTGCCAGATTCGACGCAGACCATGTGTTGGTGTTCGGCGGGGTCAAAATCGTCCGGCAATTTTTGCGTCGTCCACGGATTCCAGACGACGGTGGAATGGGAATTAAATTTTTCCACGCGGATTTTCCGTTGCAGATTTTCATCGTGGATTTCCACGGTCGCAGCGTTGTCGGGATAAACACGGTTGGTTTCCTTGGCGACGCGCAGAACCGCATCGTGTTCCACGTTGCGCGTGCCGGAGTCGCCGGCGGCGAAATCATTGAAAGGTGCATCGCGCAAACCCGTCAGTGAAACCGCGCCGATGTCGCCGACGTGAAAATAAGTGTGCAGGCAGTTTTCAATTGCCAGCGGCTCGTCGCAGCCATCGTTCGTGGCGATCAGTTCCATCGTGAGCGTGTCAGCGACGGTGACGATGAATTCTGTGCGCAAATTTTTCCACGCCTCGCGACCGGAAATTTGGGGCAGCGCAAACTGAACCGTCACCGTTCCGTCCGGCGCGGTGGAGGTTTTGACCAGCTGCCATGCGGTGATGCGCGCGAAGCCGTGCGACGGTTCGCCGGCGCGGTTGCCGAACCATGGAAAGCAGATCGGCACGCCGCCGCGGATACCCTTGCCATCGGCGAAATAACTTTTGGCACTCAGGAAAATCAAAGGCGGCTCGCCGTTTTTTTGGAAGTGTGTGACGTGCGCACCGTGCAGATAGATTTCCGCCGTGCTCCACGGCGTTGTGATTTTTACGAGCGGTAAACCGCCGCGGCCATAGACGATTTCGACGCGGCCAGCGATTTCGTGGCGGCGCAATGATTCGACTGAAGATTCCGTGTTCATAAATTCTGGCCGTCAGTCTAGCGTCCCGCTTCGTGGACTTGAATATATTTGCGGAACAAAATCGCGCCAAGCGGCGTCACCAGCGCCATGCCGCCGATGATGAGCCACATCGTCTGCGGATGGCGTGCGCCGGTTTCGGGGCAGTAGTTTGCCAACAGCCAGCCGGAAAGAAATCCCGCGCCGCACTTGGCAAAGAAATATGGCAGGGAGGTCATCGCCATGTAGGAGGCTTCGCGGCCCTTGGGCGCAATGGCGGCGGCGTATTCGTAAAGGCGCGGCGACCACAGCGCCTCGCCGATAGACAAGCCGACGGTGAATAGAAAAATGGCAATATAAAGCGGATTGACCGGGCCAACGACGTTGAGCCAACGGTGAACAATCAAATCGCCGAGCCAGCCATCCGCCAGTGGCTGGAACATGGCCGGCGGAACCGCAAGGAAAAAAACCGACGCGGCGGAAATCACGCTGCCGATGGTGATCGCGCGATAGGCGGAAACTCTTTGCATCAGCACGCCGCACAACGGTGCCAGCACTAGGATCAGCAGCGAATTCAGCATGGAGCTTAACTGCCCGAACGGCGCATCCAAACTGATTTCCCGCTTGGCGAAATCCGGGATGACATAATCCACATAGAAAAAAATCATTTTCACGCCCACGACCAGCGCCATGAACAGCAGGAACCGGAAGAACAGCGGCTGTCGCCACAGTTCGCCGAACAGTCGCGCCGTCGCCGCCAGCGGATTTTCCCCGCCGGTTTTTTTTGGTTCCGCCGGGCTTACGCGCACGCCGGTCTCCGTCATCTCCACGCCAGCGCGCAGGAAAAACCACGTCAGCGCCAGCCCCGGCACGGTGAACACGACGCTCCACAAAATCATCACGCGATAAGTGCCGAGTTCCATGTGCAACCCGGGCACCAGCCAGCCGCCGTTTTCGCCCAACACATGACGCAAATGGTCAAAGAGCCGCGCGCCGATGGCGAAGCCGAGATTCATCAGCGCGTAGTAAAGCGAAAAGGCCACCGACCGTTGTGCCGCCGTGGAATAACGCTTCATCGCCGCCGCCATCACCGGCGTCATCAACGCCAGCCCCAGTGCCAGCGGCAGTAGTCCGGCTGTGAGCGCCAGCCATTTGACATCCGCCGCCATCATGACCATCCGCGCAGAAATGCAAATGGTGAAACCAATAAGAAATGTCCGGCGGATACCCACCACGTCAGTGAACGACCCCACCAGCACCGTGAACAATGTCACCAGTGCCGACCACACACCGATAATCACGCCTTTGGTTTCGTCGCCCATGCCCATTTCAATCTTCAACCAGCCCGGCAACACCTGGCTAGAACTCAACTTGTAGGCGATGTTCTCCAAGATGTATGCCGCCAAAACAATCCACAACTCGCGTGGGGCGGAGCGCAGCACAGTAAACTTCTCGAGGAATCGGCTGAACTTGGTTGACGGCGAGTTCATAAAAAATTTAACCGAACAAATCCAGCTCTGGCGGCGGCGCGAGTTTTTTTAATTTTTCGCGGTCCTGCTGGCGGCGCGGCTGACGCACGTTGCCTTCCGGCGTGAGTTCGGATTCTTCCAAGTTGCCGAGAATTTGTTTCGCNNGCCCTCGACAATTTTGCGGAGAAAAACGATCTGGTCATGCCATTCGCGCACGGCGACGTTGAAATTTTTGATGCGCGGCAAACGCGCGGCCAGTTCGGTCAGTTCGTGATAATGCGTCGCAAACAAAGTTTTCGCACCGACCTGATTATGCAGAAATTCCACGATGCTCCACGCCAGCGAAAGGCCGTCGAACGTGCTCGTGCCGCGCCCGATTTCGTCCAGCACGATGAGGCTGCGCGCCGTGGCGTTGTTCAAGATGTTCGCCGTCTCGGTCATCTCCACCATGAACGTGGATTGCCCGCGCGACAAATCATCGCTCGCGCCGATGCGCGTGAAAATGCGGTCAACGAGATCAATCCGCGCCTCGACGGCGGGAACAAAACTGCCGGTGTGCGCGAGCAGCGCGAGCAGCGCCACTTGGCGAATGTAAGTGGACTTACCCGCCATGTTCGGCCCGGTGATCAGCGCGATCTGGTCTTTGCAGACAGCCACCTTGTCGTCCGCTGATTTTCCGGTGGTAACGCACGCGAGCGCGACATCATTCGGCACAAAGCGTTCTTCGACGAGCTGCTGTTCCAAAACCGGATGCCGGCCATCGCGGATTTGCAGCACACCTTCATCAGCAACTTGCGGGCGGCAGTAATTGTGAATCCTGGCCGTTGCCGCGAACGATGCGAGCACATCCAATTGCGCCAGCGCGGAAGCGGTCTGCTGCATTTTCGGCAACTGACCCAAAACCTCCTCGCGCACCCGCTGGAAAATTTCGTATTCTAATTTCACGCTGCGTTCTTCCGCGCCGAGAATTTTTCCTTCCATCGCTTTCAATTCCGGTGTGATAAATCGCTCTCCATTCGCGACGGTCTGCTTGCGATGATAATGCGGCGGAACCTTGTCGAGATTCGATTTGGTGACTTCGATGTAATATCCAAAGACGGAATTAAACCGCACTTTCAGCGAGGCAATGCCTGTCGCCGTGATTTCATCCGCCTGCAATTTGGCGATCCAGTCTTTCCCGCCGCGTTGCGCGTTACGGAGTTCGTCGAGGTTCGCGTCGAAGCCGTCGCGGATCATGCCGCCTTCTTTGATCGGCAACGGCGGCTCGTCCACGATGGCGCGGGAAATAATTTCGACGAGGTCGGGTGATTCGGAGATTTGCGAATCCAATTCCGAAATCAAGGTAGGGCGGCACTGCTGCGCCGCCTCCGCATCTTCTTGGAGCAATGCCGATTCACCGCGCGGCCCGACCGACGAAAGAATTTGTTTCAACGCCGGGATTTGTTCCAGCGCTAGGCGCAGCGCGACCAAATCGCGCGCGTTACCGCTGCCGGAACTCAAGCGGCCAAGCGTGCGCTCGAGATCGCGCACCTTGGCGAGCTGCTGGCGAAAAGCGTCGAGGCCGAAAGAATTGTTGATGAAATTTTCCACCGCATCCTGCCGCTGCAGGATTGGCGACACTTTGGCGAGCGGTTGCGAAAGCCATTGGCGCAACAAGCGCGCGCCCATCGGCGTGACGGTTTTGTTGAGCGCGCCGTAGAGCGAGGCGTTGCGCGGGGCATCGTGATGCTGCGGTTCGAGGATTTCCAGATGCCGCAGCGTCGTGTAGTCGAGCGTGAGAAAATCGCTGCGTTGATAAAACGAAATGCGTGTGAGATGCTTCACGTCGTGGCGCAGATTTTGTGCGAGATAATGCAGCGCGCCGCCCGCCGCGCCGATGGCGGCGGTTTTATCTTTCAGCCCGAAGCCATCGAGCGAGGCAACTTTGAACTGTTCTTTCACCGTGTAAAACGCGGTTTCCGGCGCGAACGTCCAATCGTCGTAGCCGCTTAAAATCTGGAACGCGCCGCGCAGCAAATCGCGGAGCGAAGTCGCTTCGGTGGGAAAAATAATTTCTGCGGGCCGCAATCGTTCCAATTCGGCGAGCAGCGCAGACTCATTTTCCAATTCCGTCGTCAGAAAATCGCCGGTGGTCAAATCCACGAGCGCGAGGCCGAAGATTTTTCCGCTGGGATAAACGGACGCGAGAAAATTATTCCGTTCCGCGACGAGCATCCGTTCGTCGAAATGCGTGCCGGGCGAAAGAATTTGCGTCACTTCGCGGTTTACCAGTTTTCCTGGCCGCGCTTCTTCCGTCTGATCGCAGATGGCAACTTTGCGGCCGCTTTTCAAAATGCGCGCGATGTAGCCGTTGGCAGCGTGATGCGGCAGACCGCACATCGGCACGCCGTTGCGCGCGGTGAGCGAGAGGTTCAAAACTTGCGCGCCCGTTTGCGCGTCCTCGAAAAACATCTCGTAGAAATCGCCGAGGCGGAAAAGCAGCAGCGCGTCCTTCGGCAGTTCGCCTTTGATGCGGCGATACTGCGCCATCATGGGCGTGAGTTGGGCTTCGGCGGACATTGCGGCGGGAAAATTAAACGGGTTTGCGGGCGAAGGCGAAATTTTTCTGCGCGGAACGCAGATGGACAAATCCGCAATCCAGTTTACACTGGCGGCAACCTATGAAAAAAATCGAAGCCATCATCAAGCCGTTCCGGCTCACCGAAGTCAAGGACGCGCTCCACCAACTCGGCATCCAAGGCATGACCGTCAGCGAGGTCAAGGGCTTTGGCCGCCAGAAGGGGCACACGGAAATCTATCGCGGCAGCGAATACACCGTAGATTTCCTGCCGAAAATAAAAATTGAAACCGTCGTGGCCGACAGCGTGAAAGACGCCGCCGTGGCCGCCATCGTCAAAGCCGCCAAGACCGGCAAAATCGGCGACGGCAAGGTTTTTGTGACGACCATCGAGGAAGCCACGCGCATCCGCACCGACGAAAAGGGCGACAGCGCGGTCTAAAAATCCAGCCCGCCGTCCTGTTTCAGCCGCGCGATCTCCGCCGCATAGCCAGCGCGGAAATCGGGAAACTGAAACTCGTATTTTAATTCTGCGCGCAGTTTTGTGTTGCTCACGCGTTTGTTGGTCACGCCGCGCCGATGCCCGGTTTCCGGGTCGGCTGGAACCGTTGGCGGCATTGGCCGTTTTAATTCCGCCGCCAGCCACTCAAAAAAATTTCGCTTCGTCACCGGTGCGTTGTCCGCGGCGTTAAAAATTTCTCCGGCTTGCGCATTCTCCAAAGCCGCGATGATGACGCCGATCAAATCGTCGCGATGAATCATGTTCAGCCAGCGCGTGCCGTCGCCCTCGATGCGCGCGTCGCCGCGCAAAAACGATTTGAACGAATGGCCGCGCCCCGGCCCGTAAATGCCGGCCACGCGCAAAATCACCGCCGGAAATTTTTGGCCGAGCGATTCTCTGCGCGAGCCGTTCGCCGCCGCCAGCAGTAATTTTTCCGTCTCGACCAAAACTTTTGAGGTCTCCGCGTCCGGCGCGGTCACGCTTTGCTCGGTCACAATGGAGCCGTCATTTTGCGCGTAAACACTGGTGCTGCTGGTGTAGACAAATTTCTGCGGCGGCGCCTCGGCGAGCCACGCGAGCAGGTTAGAATTTCCTTCCAGATAAATTTTTCGGTAATCCGCCGCGCCGCCGCCGCCTGACGCAGTGCAATTGACCACCCAGTCAAAATTGCGCGGCAGTTGGGCGAGCGTCGCCGGCTGCGTGATGTCGGCGTGGAGCGGAACGATGCCGGCGGCTTTCAACTCCGCTGCCGCCAGTGCGCTGCGGCGCAGGCCGAAGACTTCGTGGCCCTGCCGCGCCAGAACCTTTCCCAGCGGCAAGCCAACGTAACCGCAACCGACAATTAAAACGCGCATGAAGCAAATTAAATAAGGAAAGCCGGAAGGCAGGAACAAAAATCGTTTCCTATTTTCCTGCTTTCCTTATTCATCCATGACGGCGGCGAAGCGCAGGCCACGCGTGCTGATGCGCAGTTCGTTGAAGCCGAACTCCGCCATCACCGCCTCGTAAATCAAAACGCCGGTCAGGATCACATCCGCGCGCAGTTTTGGCAGGCCGGGGATTTCCTTGCGCTCGGCCAGCGGCAGTTTCCACAAATTTTTTCGGTGCGCCACGATTTGGCGAAAGGTCAAAACCGTCTGCTCAATTTTTTCGCGGTCGAAACGGTCGAGCTGGTTTTCCATGCGCGCCAGAATGCTGGTCGTGCCGCCGGTGCCGACCAGCCGGATTTCGCCGGTTTCATTTTTCAACGCCGGCGCAAGCTGCGGCCGGACCTCGTGGTGGAGAAAATTTTCCAACCAGTCGCAGCAGGCGTTGAATTCACTTTTCTTCGGCGGGTCGCCGTGAGGAAATTTTTCCATCAGCCGCACCGTGCCGAGCGGGAAACTGTGAGCAAAACTTTTTTTCAAACCGTGGCCGAGGATGAATTCCGTGCTGCCGCCGCCGACATCAAGCAATAGCAATGGCGTTTTCGCCAGTTCCCCATCGGTCGCGACGCCTTGAAACGCCCACTCAGCCTCGCGCGCGCCGGAAATGATTTCCGTTTTCAAACCCGACGCGCGCTCGACCGCTGCGGTCAAATCCGTCGGGTTCATCGCGTCGCGCGCGGCGCTGGTGGCGATGACGCGGATGGATTCGGCACTGCGTTCGCGCGCGGTTTCGGCAAATTCCCAGACGGCCTCGGCGGTGCGGGCGATGGGTTCGGGCTGGAGCCGGTGCGTTTCGTAGAAGCCCTTGCCGAGTCGCGTCTGGCGACTCTCCTCGTGCACCGGACGCACCTCGCCGGCCGCCACGTCGGCGATGAGCAGCTTGACCGAATTGGTGCCGACGTCAATGACGGCGCGGCGCGCGGTTTGCATCGTGGTCAGGGTAAAAAATTCCGGCGCGCAAACCAAAAGATAAATTGTGACATTTCACGGACATTGTGCGCGGCGCGGCGCAGTGTATTGTTCCGGCATGAATCTGTTTCTCCTGCGCCACGGCCTCGCGGTGGAACGCGCGGAATTTCATTTTGCCAGCGACCATTTGCGCCCGCTCACGCCGAAGGGCAAAAGGCAATTGCGCAAAATCGCCGCCGCCATGCGCGCCATGGAACTGCGCTTTGACGTGATTTTGTCCAGCCCGCTCGTGCGCGCCCGGCAGACGGCGGAAATCGTGGCGGCGGATTTGAAACTGGAGAAACGCCTTGTGTTCGCAGATGAATTGAAGCCCGGCGGCGATGCGAAAAAACTTGTTCAAAAAATCGGCGGGCTGAAAAAAGTTCCGGCCAATGTGCTGCTCGTCGGGCATGAGCCGGATTTGGGCGAATTGATTTCACTGCTTGTCACCGGCAAGGTTGGCGCGGGTTTCGCGCTGAAAAAAGCCGGGCTGGCGAAACTAGAGATTGAAAATCTGCGCGCCGGAAAATGCGCGACGCTTGCGTGGCTGCTCGCGCCCGCGCAGATGAAATTGATGCGGTGATCTTCGGTGGGGCGAGCGTCCTCGNNCCCCCCCCCCCCCCACCGGTTCAGCCGATGCGGAAGGAAATTTTCTGGATGACGGATTTGCCAAAGCTGTGTTGCAGCCGCTCGATGATTTCCTTGCGGCGGTAGCGGACGATCTCCGTGAGCCACACGCTGCTGTCCACGTTCACAAACAAAGTTCCCTTGTGCAGATTGGCCGGCTGCGCGTGCGCGGTGACGACCGGGTCAATCAGCGCGTTCCAGACCTTGACGATCTCGGCCTCGGCCTGCCGCGCGTCGAGCCGTAATTCCTTCATGAGCGCGGGCAACACGTCGCCGGGCAGGCGCGCGGGCGTGGCGCGCGCGACTTCCAGCGGCGCGTAATCCACACCGCGCCATTGCGAGAGCACTTTTACGCGGGCGGAAGATTTAGGTTTCGGCGGCATCGGCGCAACCAATTAACCACAGGCGGACGCGCCGGACACGGATTTTTTCAAACAAGAATTGTCTTGGCCGCGCGGAGTTGGAAGAATCGGCGCATGGCATCCAGTTCGGAAGAAAAAGTCCACTTTGCCCGCGCGTTGTGCGAAAACGGTCAATGGCCCGACGTGCTACTGTTCGCGCAAGAGTGGCAGGCGCAAAATCCGGCCGACGCGAAGGCCTGGTTTTATGCCGGCGTCGCGCTGGCGTCACTGGGCCGGCTGGCCGAGGCGGAGACGAGTTATCGCCGCGCGCTGGCGATTGACGGGGAGGATTTCAAGTCGTGGAACAATCTCGCCGCCTTGCTGTTTGAGGCGCTGAACCATCCGGTCGAGGGCGCGGAATGTCTGGCGCGCGCGTTGCAGATTGATCCGGGCAATAAGCTCGGCTGGGCGAACCTCGCGAGCATGAACGGCCAGCTCGGGCGGCATGCGCAGGCGCTGGACTGCGCGGAACGCGCGCTTGCACTCGACCCGCAAATGGTCGAGGCGCAGTTGCATCGCGCCCGCGCGGCCCGGGCGCTGGGCAAACCGGAAATCGTCCGCGCTGCGAGCGAGGCGCTGGCGAAGCTGCCGGTGGAAAAATTCAAACGAACGCGATAAATGTTTAAACACGGATGGACACGAATTAACACAGCTAAGAAAATTCATCCGTGGGCATCTGTGTTTATCCGTGGTTTGATTTGTCGGCTTTGACCTGCTAATTTGCCACCGTGATTCACGACGCATCACTCGATAATTTACTCCAAAAAGTTTGGGCCGGCGCGCGCATCAACGCCGCTGAAGCGCTGCGGCTTTACAAGCTGCCGCTCGAAGAACTCGGCGCGCTCGCCGATCGCCGCCGGCAACTCGCGAAAGCAAACGCTTACGATGGTCGCGGCAACGAAATCGTCACTTACAACGTGGATCGCAACGTCAATTATACCAATGTTTGCAATGTGTATTGCAAGTTCTGCGCGTTTTATCGCACGGAGAAGGACGACGATTCCTACGTCATCACGTTCGACGAGATGGACAAAAAAATCGAGGAGACCATCGCGCTCGGTGGCACGCAAATGTTGATGCAGGGCGGGCATCATCCCAAGCTCACGAAGCAGTGGTATCTCGATCTGCTGTCGCACGTCAAAAATAAATTTCCCGGTTTCAACATCCACGGTTTTAGTCCGAGCGAGTTCATCCATTTCCGCGAAGTGTTCAACGAACCGCTGGAAAAAATCATCGGCGATTTTGTAAAAGCCGGACTGGGCTCGATTCCCGGCGGCGGCGGGGAAATTTTAGTTGATCGCGTGCGCCAGCGCATCGCACCGCTTAAAGCCATGAGCAACGACTGGCTCGAAGTCATGGACGTGGCGCATCGGCTCGGACTTTATTCCAGCGCGACGATGATGTTTGGTCACGTCGAAACGATTGAAGACCGCATCGAACATCTGGAACGCTTGCGCACGCAGCAGGAAATTTCCATGAAGCGCGTCGCCGAATATAATGGCATTGGCATCAAGCCTGGTCATTTCACCGCATTCATCGCGTGGACGTTTCAGGCCGAGCACACAAAGTTGAAAGCGCCAACGGTGGGCGCGCACGAGTATTTGCGGACGCAAGCTTTGGCGCGGATTTACCTCGATAATTTTCCGAACATCCAAAGCTCGTGGGTCACGCAGGGACTGGAGATCGGGCAGGTCGCGTTGAAATACGGCGCGAACGATCTCGGCAGCATCATGATCGAGGAAAACGTCGTGTCGCAGGCGGGCACGACCTTCCGCATGACCGTGCCGGACATGCACCGGCTCATCAGCGACCTCGGCTACGAGCCGCATCAGCGCGACAATTGGTATCGGCTGGTGAATTGAAATAATTTTTCGCGCAGGTTTTTTCTGGCCAGAATTTTGTTTGAATAATTTTCGCCGGCGGCTTGGCTCCCCCGAAAACAATCGGTTGCTTTCTTCGCCGTTTGGTTCAAATTGTCCGCGTGGAGGAGGCAGGCAAAAAGTTTCATATCGTCGTGCTCGGCGCAGGCTTTGCTGGCCTGACGTTCTGCAAAACCTTCCGTCATCCCAACGCGCGCATCACGCTGGTTGACCGCACAAATCATCACCTGTTCCAGCCGCTGCTCTATCAAGTCGCCACCTGCGCGCTGTCCGCCACGGATGTCGCACAGCCCGTCCGCGGCATCCTGTCCAACCGGCCGGACATCACCGTGCTGCTCGACAAGGCGACCGGTTTTGATCTCGCGCAAAAAAAAGTGTTCCTCGAAAAAAGTGCGCTGGACTACGACTACCTCGTGCTCGCGCTGGGCGGCCACACCGGCTATTTCGGCCACCACGAATGGGAACAATTCGCGCCCGGCCTCAAAACGCTCGACGACGCGCTGCGCCTCCGCAGCCGCATTTTGCTCGCATTTGAAAAAGCCGAAATGGAGACCAATCCCGTCGAACACGACCGGCTCATGACCATCGTCGTGGTCGGCGGCGGGCCGACCGGCGTGGAACTCGCCGGCTCCTTCGCCGAACTGACGCGCACGGTGATGAACCTGGATTTCCGCCGCATTGATCCCGCGCAGGCGCATGTCATTCTGCTCGAAGGCGGACCGCGCATTCTCTCGCATCTGCCGGCTAGCCTTTCTGAAAAAGCCAAGTGGCAGCTCATTCATCTCGGCGTCAACGTCAAAACCGACACCCAAGTAAAAAGCATCCGCGAAGGCGTCGTGGAACTCGCCAACGGAAAAATTATCAACGCCGGCAACATCGTTTGGGCCGCTGGCGTCGCCTCCACGCCGCTCACCAAAAAACTCGGCTGCGAACTGGATCGCGGCGGACGCGTGAAGGTAGCTCCCGATTTGAGCGTGCCCGGCCATCCCGAAATTTTTGCCATCGGCGACATGGCACTCGTGTTGAAGGCCGACGGCAAACCCGTCCCAGGCGTTTCGCCCGCCGCGATGCAGATGGGCAAACACGTCGCCAAAATCATCAAGGCCGAACTCAACGCCCGCGCCAATCCGCCAACGCGCCCGCCGTTCAAGTATTGGGACAAAGGCACGATGGCGACCATCGGCCGTTCCGCCGCCGTCGCGCAAATCGGCAAGCTCAAGCTGTCCGGCTATCCCGCGTGGCTGGCATGGCTGTTCGTCCACCTGATTTTTCTCGTCGGCTTCCGCAACCGCACCGCCGTGCTGTTCCAATGGGCGTATTCCTATTTTTCCAACCGCCGCAGCGCCCGCATCATCACTCATCAGACGCAAGAGGTCGAAGAGGATTGACGGCGCATCGCGGTCGTGTGGTTGGAGAACCTCTTCCCAAAAATAATTAAAATTTCTCTTGCATAATTTTATTCTGTGACTATTATAGTAACAGTTATGGCGAACAATGTTCAATTCTCGATTGCGGTTCACATTCTGGCGGCGCTTGCTTGTCGGGGCGATCAGGACACGCGGTCCGCGACGCTGGCGGCGAGTGTGAATACGAGTCCCAGTTTCGTTCGCCGCACTTTGGCCAAGTTGTCCAAGGCCGGATTGGTGGAAACCGCCACCGGCAAAGCGGGCGCGTGCTGGCTGGCCAGAAGCGCCAAAGATATTTCGCTGCTGGATGTTTATCACGCCGTGGACGCGCCCAAGGCTTTTTCTATCCATAGTTATGCCGAGCAAAAAGTTTGCACGGTTAGCTGTCACATCAAGACCGCGCTCGAAAAGGCGCTGACAAAAACACAGAAGGCATTGGAGGCCAGCCTGACTGAAATCAGCCTGGCGCAGATCGTCTCTGACGTGAAGAAAAAATAAATTTTTTAGCCTTTATTGTTACTATTTTAGTAACAGAATAACAAACACAACCAACTAAAAAACAAAGAACAACCGTTATGAGCACAAACAAAAAACTCGCAGGCAAAGTCGCCGTTGTCACCGGCGCATCCAAAGGCATCGGCGCGGCGATAGCAAAACAACTGGCGGCGGACGGCGCGTCCGTCGTCGTCAATTACGCTTCCAGCAAAGCGGGCGCGGACAAGGTCGTCGCCGAAATCACCAGCGCGGGCGGAAAAGCCGTCGCGGTGCAAGGCGACGTTTCCCAAAAGACGGACATCGTAAAATTATTTTCCGAAGCCAAGAACGCGTTCGGCCAACTTGACATTCTCGTGAACAACGCGGGCGTGTATGAATTCGCGCCGCTCGAACAGATCACCGAGGAACATTTCCACAAACAATTCAATTTGAATGTGCTTGGGCTTTTGCTCACGACGCAGGAAGCGGTGAAATTTTTCAATCCCGCCGGCGGCAGCATCGTCAACTTGAGTTCGGTCGTCAGCACGCTCGCGCCGCCGTATGGCTCGGTTTATAGCGCGACGAAAGGCGCGGTGGATGTCATCACGGTTTCGCTCGCGAAGGAACTCGGCGCGCGCAAAATCCGCGTCAACGCCGTCCGCCCCGGCCTCGTCGAAACCGAAGGCACGCACACGGCGGGCATCGCCACGGGCGATTTCCATGACGAATACGTGAAGAACGCGCCGCTCGGCCGCATCGGCCAGCCGCAGGACATCGCCACGGCGGTGACGTTTCTCGCGTCCGGTGATTCGTCGTGGGTCACAGGTGAAACCTTGCTCGTCTCCGGCGGTCAGCGTTAATTCAATGTGCCCGGCCGCCATAAAATAAACCTAAATAATTATGAGCATACTCAGTTTCACTCCCGACCTCACCCAACGCCCGCCGCGCAGCCCGCGCGTGCGGCTGGGCGGATTTGTTTTCCTGCCGCGCATCCTCGACAAAGGCCGCGCGTTGCTCGCCGGCAAAATCGGCGCATACCGTTACGGCGCCAAAGCCATGGACCGCCATTTCTTCAACTTCGTCGGCCTCGACCCCGACGCGTTGAAAACTGAAATCGCAAAAGGCGGCGGCGATCTGGAACTGCTGACGTGGATTCACGCCCATGCAAAAAACCAGCGCCAGCCATGGGAAATTGCCGCGTGGAGTGAATTTCATCTGCGCCGCGCCCCGGACAGCGACCACGAGACGCTCACTGATTTCGCCGACGCGGTGAAGAAATTCAATCCGCTCCGCGAGGACATCAGCACCTGGTTCGACCTGCTCGATCTCGATGACTATTGCTCGTTCGGCGGCAAGGCATGAGTCGCGGAGCGACGGCGCTTTTATTTGCCGATGCTCAACCGCAAATCTTTTTCCAGACGGGCGAAGGCGCGTTCAAAGGCGTCGTGGTTATTCCAGTTCGAGAAATTGGGGATGTGATATTTGCGGACTTCTTCCGCCAAATCTTCGCCGGTGGCCAAGTCCCGACAGTCCCATTTTTTCAACGGCGCGTAATCCGTCAACAGGATGGGAAAAAGTTTGCGTGCGCCGCGAAGCGGCTGGTGGTGGCGGACAAAAAATTATCCAATATCCCAAAAAATATTCCTCATGAGCAACGGACACTGGCCGCTAAAATCCCATTTTCCAATCCTCACTTCAATCGTAGGTCCGACTTCAAGTTGCTGATCCTTCGGGAAAAAACTCAATTGGAACGCTGAAATCCGCCCAACAAACCCATCTTTTAATTTTACTAAAGCTCCAAAATCTCCAATGCGCTCTACATAGCCAACTGCTTCAGAAAATTCTGGAAACTCATTCGACCAAAGCGCTTCATTCAGGACTGCCTTTCGACTGACTTCCCACGCAGTTTTGTCTTTTCTTAAAAAACGGACTTTGACTGTTACAGATTGCCCAACAGTAAAACTAGTTTTAAAGTTCTCAATATATCCATCAGATACTTGGGAAATGTGTATGTAAGCCTTTGTCGAAACCGGCAAACACGGAATATTCACCATGACACCGTGCGAATGTATTTCAACAACTATCCCCTCAACATTCTTGCCATTCCAAATTTTAACAGCGGCAAGGTCATCGGATGCCAAGCTGGATTTTTCAGGGTTCAATCGCTGGTGCGTTAATTAAGTTCACTCGTGTGGTTTGCGGCCGTTACCTCGGCATTTCCAATTTCACCTTGTCCGCCACTTGCGCCACATCTTTGTCGCCGCGACCGGAGAGGTTCACGATGATCAATTTGTCTTTGCCCAGCTTCGGCGAGCGCACCATGCACTCGGCGACGGCGTGCGCGCTTTCGAGCGCAGGAATAATTCCTTCAAGCCGCGCGAGTTTCATAAATGCGGCGAGCGCTTTTTCATCCGTCGCGTAGGTGTATTCCACGCGGCTGGCGTCGCGCAGGAACGCGTGTTCCGGCCCGACGGCGGCGTAATCGAGTCCGGCGCTGACGCTGTGCGTGGATTGGATCTGGCCGAATTCGTCCTGCAAAATATAGCTACGCGTGCCCTGCAACACGCCGAGCGAACCGCCTTGAAAACGCGCCGCGTGGCGTTCGGGAAAAATGCCTTCGCCGCCGGCTTCCACGCCGACCATTTTCACGCCCGCGTCTTCGAGGAACGGATAAAACAGTCCGATGGCGTTCGAGCCGCCGCCGACGCACGCGAGGAGCAGGTCAGGCAGGCGCTTTTCCTTTTCCAAAATCTGCGCGCGCGCCTCGTCGCCGATGACGCGCTGGAAATTCCGCACCATCACCGGATACGGATGCGCGCCGTAGGCCGTGCCGAGAATGTAGTGCGTGCTACGGATGTTCGTGACCCAGTCGCGCATCGCCTCGTTGACGGCCTCCTTCAAGGTTTTTTGCCCCGCGTGAACCGGCACGACTTCCGCGCCGAGCATTTTCATGCGATAAACATTGAGGATTTGCCGTTCGCAATCCACCGCGCCCATGTAGATGACGCATTTCATCCCGAACATCGCGCTCACCGTGGCCGTGGCGACGCCGTGCTGGCCCGCGCCGGTCTCGGCGATGATGCGCGTCTTGCCCATGCGTTTCGCGAGGAGAATTTGGCCCATCGCGTTGTTGATTTTGTGCGCGCCGGTGTGGAGCAAATCTTCGCGCTTCAAATAAATTTTCGCGCCGCCGAGTTCCTTGGTGAGGCGTTCGGCGAAATAAAGCGGCGTGGGGCGACCGCAAAATTCCTTGAGGTAATAATTCAGTTCGCGCTGGAATTCCGGATCGTGCTGCGCGCGGAAATATTCTTCCTCCAACTCTTGCAGCGGATTCATCAACGTCTCCGGCACGTAACGTCCGCCGAATTGGCCAAAGTGGCCGTGGGCGTCGGGCAAATTTTCTGCGACAACTGAACTCATGCCGTCATTTTCGCGCAAAGACGCAAAGACGCAAAGAATTTATTTGAACCGCAAAGATGCAGAGAACTTCGCGCAGCGGCGGTTCACCAGCGATTTAGGAACGCGCCGCCCGCTTGTGTTGTTTGCGCAGTTCGCGGAGCGCGCGATAGCCGACGAGTTTTTTGTTCTTCTCGTCCCATAGCCGGTAGGTGGCGGATTTGAAACTGGAAAACAGCGTAATGGGTTTCACCTGCTGGAAAAGCGGATCGGCCTGATGACATTTCTCCAGATTGTAATTCGGAATGCGGGGGCTCAAGTGATGGATGTGATGGAACCCGATGTTGCCGGAGAACCATTGCAGGATGCGGGGCAGTTTGTAGAACGAACTGCCTTCCAAGGCGGCGGAAACGTAGCTCCAGTCCTCGCCGCGTTCCCAGTAAACGTCTTCAAACTGGTGCTGGACGTAAAACATCCACACGCCCGCGCCGCCAGCAACCATCAGGATGATCAACTGGATGATCAAATAGGCCTTGAAGCCGACCAGCCAGATCAGCCCAAGCGCGACGGCGAGAATGGCCGCGTTCATCGCATAAACGGAATGGCGTTCGCGCTGGCTGGCCTTGGCCGCCGGGAAGCGCTGCTGGATCAAAAACAAATACATCGGCGCGATGACAAATAAAATAAATGGATTGCGCGCGAGCCGGTAGGCGAATTTTTTCCAGCGCGAAGATTCGAGGTATTCCTGCACCGTCATCGTCCAAACGTCGCCCGTGCCGCGCTTGTCCAGGTCGCCGGCGCTGTTGTGGTGGATGGCGTGTTCCCAGCGCCAGTGATAATACGGCGTGAAGGTCAGGACGCCGGTGAGGAAACCCACGGCGTCGTTGGCCGCGCGGGATTTGAAATACGAGCCGTGGCCGCAGTCATGAAAAATGATGAACACGCGCACGAGAAACGCACCGGCCAAAACCGCCAGCGGCACGACCAGCCACCATGAGATCGACTGGCACAAGTGCATGAGATACCACAACGCGCCATAGGGTATGACCGTGTTGATGATCTGCCACATCGCCCGGACGAGCGACGGCTTCTGGTATTTGAGCACGATTTCCTTCCAAGCCACGTTGTCGGCGTGAGGCGTGGCCGAAATCGGCTTTGCTTCGTTGGTCATAAATCTAAAACAGTCTAACCTGAATTTCGATAACAGCAACCCGGACGTTGAACGACGGGCAAAAGTCTGAACGTTCCCGTCCGGGATTCAACTCAAATGTTTTCTCTCGCCCGTAAAAAATTCGGACAAGATTTTTAAGGTGACTCAAATTGTGTTTAACCAATCTATTTTCGCCTCTGTCAAAACGGCGGTGCGTTTTATGTTTTATCTGCGCTGCGAACGGCCTGTATAAACGCCTTTACCTTCGCGTGATCCTTTTTTCCAGGCGCAGATTCAACGCCGCTCGCGACATCCACGGCGAACGGCCGCACTTTCCGCACGGCGTCCGCCACATTTTCCGGCGTCAAACCGCCCGCGAGAAAAATCGGCTTCCCAAAATTTTGGGCTTCGACGGCCAAATCCCAATTAAATTTTTCGCCTGTGCCGCCAATTCCGCTCTGGGAATGGGCGTCGAGTAAAAAGGCGTCGGTTTGATAATTCGTCAATTCGGCCAAAGATTTTTCATCGCGGATGCGAAACGCCTTCAGGCTCATCAAGCCGAATTGCGTGCAAAATTCCGAGTTCTCCGCGCCGTGAAATTGCAGCAGGCTCAAATTGCATTCGCCCAGCGCGCGCAAGATTAAATCCGGGGCTGCGTCCACAAACACGCCGACGCGCAGCACGAACGGCGGCAGCGCGCGGGAAATTTCCACGGCGGTTGCGAGCGTGACGTGGCGCGGACTTTTTTCGTAAAAATTCAGCCCGATCATGTCCGCGCCCGCCCCGGCGGCCGCCAGCGCGTCCGCGACGTTCGTGACGCCGCATATTTTCACCTGCGTGCCCATGGCTTTAATTAACCCAAAACGATGGGCGCGGCGAACTTTTTGTCTCGTCGGCACGCGGCATTTCTTCAAAGATGAGCCGGTGCCACGCACAATTTACTTCGATTACAATGCCACAACGCCACTCGATCCGGCGGTGCGCGAAGCAATGCTGCCGTTTCTCGGCGAGTTTTGGGGCAACCCGTCGTCCGTCCACCACGTCGGAAGAAAAGCGCGCGCTTTGCTCGACGATGCGCGTGACCGCGCGGCAAAATTTCTGGGCGCGAAACCCAGCGAGATTATTTTCACCAGCGGCGGAACGGAGTCGAATAATCTCGCGATTTTTGGAACGTCGCGCTTGCTCAAGGCAAAAGGCAAACATTTGATCACTTCCGCCGTCGAGCACGATGCGGTTTTGCGGTCGTTCGACTACTTGGAAAAAAAAGAAGGTTTTGAAGTCACGCGCCTCCCGGTCAATGCAGAAGGCCGCGTTGCGCCAGACGATTTGAAAAAGGCGATCCGCGCGGACACCACTCTCGTTTCCATCATGGCGGCGAATAATGAAATTGGAACCATCCAGCCGGTTGCCCAGCTTGGTGCAATTTGCCGCGACCGTGAAATTATTTTTCATTCCGACACGGTTCAATGGTTTGGCAAAGAGCCGTTTGAAAATTTCGGCCAGTTCAACGCTGACTTGGTTTCCGCCTGCGCTCACAAATTTCATGGTCCAAAAGGCGCGGGATTTCTTTACATCAAATCGCCATTGCATCCCGATCCGGTTTTTTTTGGTGGTGGACACGAAAATGAGCGGCGCGCCGGGACTGAAAATCTGGCGGCTAGCGTCGGATTGGTTTCGGCGCTGGAAAAATTTGTGAAACCACCCGTTTTTGAGTGGGAAAAATTGAAATTGTTTTCGGCCAAACTCTTGGCGGCTGTTGAAAAAATTGAAGGCTGTGAAATTGTCAGTCCGCGTGAAAATTCGCTAGCCAACACCATTTCTTTTGTTGTGCGCGGTGCGGATGGCATCACTTTGATGGCGGGTTTGGATATGGAAGGTATTTGTGCTTCGAGCGGTTCGGCTTGTTCGGCGGGTTCGTTGGAGCCGAGTCATGTGATTTTGTCGATTGGTAAATCAGAATCAGCCAATTCGCTCGTGCGTTTTTCTTTGGGTCGGGATTCGACCATAGAAGAAGTTGATTTTGTCATTTCTGTATTACCGGAAGTCATTAGTCGGGCACAACTTGCCGGAAAAGCTACCAGCCGTTTGTGAATGAAATGTTGATAGTGCCAGTAACTTTGACTTTTTATTTTTCCCGGCTCGTATAGCTTGAACTGGTCGCAGCCGTTAAATTAAGATTTGCCCGGTGATGATTAAGCCTTGGCAGGTTGTTGGGCTTGTTCACAGCCCTTAATAAGAATAGAATTTTTTAAACAAGACAGAATATTATAAGCGCATGAACATCTCGATCACCAAAGACCAGATCATCGCCGGCCTGCAAGCTGTGCAAAATGTCGTCAGCACGCGCACCACATTGCCCATTCTTTCCAACGTCCTGCTGCGCGCCGAGGGCGGCCATGTAGAATTTACCGCGACCGATTTGGACGTGAGCGTCACCTGTAAAGTTGAGGCCAAGGTCATCAAATCTGGCGCGACGACGTTACCGGTTAAAAAACTATTTGGCATCGTGCGAGAACTGAACGGGGAGATTGAAATCGAAACGGACGAAAAAAATATTTCTAGTATCCGCAGCGGTTCTTCATTTTTCAAAATCCATGGACTGTCCGCCGATGAATTTCCGCCGCTACCAAAATTCAAGGACGACAAGAAAGTTTTACTCCCACAGGAAAACATCCGCGCCATGATTAGAAAGACCAGTTTTGCCGTCTCCACTGACGAATCGCGTTATGTTCTCAACGGTATTTTCATCAGCCTCAAAGAAGGCAAGATGACGTTTGTCGCGACCGATGGCCGTCGTCTCGCTCTCGTGGACGAAGAAGTGGATATTTCTGAAAAGAGTGCAGGGGAGTTCATCGTGCCGGCCAAAGCAGTCAATGAACTCAACCGATTACTTCAAGACAAAGGCGATGTCGAACTCAAGTTTGGTGAAAATCAGGCTTCGTTTGCGCTCAAAAACGAAACGGGTTTTTCGGTGCTGCTCATCACCAAGTTGATTGAGGGAAATTATCCAAATTATCGTCAAGTCATTCCCGGCGAAGCGAAAGAACGCATCGGCGTTGGTCGCGAGGAACTCGTGCAGGCGCTCCGCCGCGCGGAAATCATGACCAGCGAGAAGGCTAATTCCGTCAAGCTCGCGTTCGGGAAAAACCTCCTGACCATCACCGCAAACTCGCCGGAGGTCGGCGAAGCGCGCGAAACGATGGCCATCAATTACAAGGGCAAGGAACTTGCCATCGCCTTCAATCCCCGCTACCTCATTGATCCGCTCAATGCGCTGACCGAGGACGAAGTGTTCATCGAGCTGATTGATGAACTCAGCCCCGGCGTCATCAAAATCAACGGGCCGTTCCTCTACGTCGTCATGCCGATGCGGTTGAATTAAAAAAATCTCAAAAAAGAAAAGAGGCTGGATTTTCGTCCAGCCTCTTTTTTATTCTAAAACGTGCCAAGGAAAGCCGTTCGTAGCGAGGGAGCAAGTCGGTGTTTCCCCGACTTTGCTAATGTGATAAATGCCGCCCTGCGGACATCCAGGAATTTTCCCCGCGCTGTTGAGTTTGATGTAAGGGGTCAAATCATCTGGATAATTGATTGGCGCACCATTGGTTAAGTTGTGCTCCAAAGCAAATTGATTGGCCGCAGCATCAATTTGCCGCAAATTGTTGACGCAGGCGTTTGCAGCAGAAGTTGAACGAGCCTTAATAAAACTGGGAATAAATGCAATAATTGCCGCAGCAAAAAGGCAGGTGATCAAGGTAAAAATTCTTGTTTTTCTCGACAGAGGAAAATTTCGCCTAACAATCAGAAAACAACCGGCGCAAATCAAACCTATCGTCAAGATTAACAAAATTGAAGCGACGCAAAAAAATGATAATGCCTCGGAGTCGTCCAAATTAGAAAGTGCCAATAACGCAAGACCGCCCGGAAAAAGGGCAGCAATGAAACAACCAAGTCCGGCAATAACTTTGATAACTTTCATTTAACCAAATTAACACCGTTCCGCCAATTCGGTTGCGGTAATCTACCTTCTCCGTCCGCCGGGCGCGAAATGGTAGCCGCCGTGGACGCGGCCGCCGCGCACTTTGCCGGGAAATCCCGCCGCCGCGCCAGACTTGGCTTCTTCAAACAACGCGGTGTAGCGGTAATCAAAATTTTCCAGCTTCACGCGCGGAATTTTCTGGCTGATGAAACGTTCGATGGCGAAAACGTGCGGCGCATCTTCGGCGATCATGATGGTGAACGCGTCGCCGGTGGCTTCGGCGCGGCCCGTGCGCCCGATGCGATGAATGTAATCTTCGGGATGCTGTGGCACGTCATAGTTGATGACGTGGCTCACGTCCGCGATGTCCAGTCCGCGCGCGGCGATGTCCGTGGCGACGAGCACTTCAAATTTGCCTTCGCGAAAACCTTCGAGCGCCTGCTCGCGTTCGCGCTGCGTACGGTTGGAATGCAAAACGGCGACGGCGTGGTTCGCGCGCTTGAGCGTGGTGGCGACGCGGTCAGCACCGTGCTTCGTGCGGCAGAAAATGATCACGGAATCGTAGTTCACATGATTGAGCAGCGCGAGCAGTAGGTCGGTCTTCTGCGTGTCGGAAACGGGATAGATGACGTGCTTGACGTTTTCAGCGGGAGAACGGCGCGCGCCAATTTCAATCGTCTCCGGGCTGTGCATGGCCCATTGGATGAGCGTTTCAATCGCGGGTGGAATCGTCGCGGAAAACAGCGCGGTGTGGCGTTTGCGCGGACATTTTTCCACGATGCGGCGCACATCGGGCAAAAATCCCATGTCGAGCATCCGGTCGGCTTCGTCGAGCACGAGAAATTCAACTTTGTCTAATTTCAACGTGCCTTGCTCCAAATGATCGAGCAAACGTCCGGGCGTGGCGGCGACGATGTCCGCGCCGGCCTTCAATTCGTCCGTTTGTTTGCCGTAACCGACGCCGCCAAAGACGACGGTGGTTTTCAAATCGGTGAAGCGCGAGTAATCGCGGATGGCCGTCTCGACTTGCGCCGCGAGTTCACGCGTGGGTTCGAGGATGAGCGCGCGCGGGCCGACGGGATTATGCGAACCGAGCTTGGACAAAATCGGCAAAGCAAACGCCGCCGTTTTTCCCGTGCCGGTCTGCGCACTGCCGATGACGTCCTTGCCGGATAACACGAGCGGAATCGCGCGCAATTGAATCGGCGTCGGTTCCGTGTAGCCCATGGCGCGGACGCCTTCGAGCATCTTTTCACTCAATCCCAGAGCGGCGAAACTCACGCGGCACTTCCTTCC
Source organism: Limisphaerales bacterium (assembly GCA_003139955.1). Lineage (GTDB taxonomy): Bacteria > Verrucomicrobiota > Verrucomicrobiia > Limisphaerales > UBA11358 > UBA11358. Next base: position 22,025 of record PLHK01000102.1, on the reverse strand, counting down.
GTCGTGGCCGGAGCTTCCGGCTGAACTGGCGTTTCGACTGCGGGCGCGGCGGTGTTTTCAACCGGCGATTCAATTTGTGCGACGGGTTCCGCCACGAGCGTTTCCGGCGTCACGGTTTCGATGGCCGCAGCGACTTCAGTTTCGGCCGCAGGTTTTGCGGCAGCAACTTTCTTTTCCTGCTTCACCGGTTTGGGCAGCGGCTTTTTCGCCGTTTCCATCCGGCCATCGGCGAATTCCAAAACCGCGCCCTGATGAATCAGCCAGTGCAAATCCACAATTACGGCCGTTTGTTCCGGCGTCGCTTCGGGCGCGGCGGGTTTCACCGGCGCAGCGGCAACTTCGCCTTCAGCAACGGGAACAATGGGAATTTCTGTGACCACCGCTTTCGGAACTTTCGGCGTCGGCGCGAGCGCCTCGATCAATTTCTTGCGCGTGCATTTCGCGTTGCCGTTGATGTATTCGATGATGCGCTTGATGTTTTCCGACACCGGCGTGCTGGCGATGTCGAGGAAGGTCGGGCGCGCGACGCTGACATGCGTGACGGTTTTGTTGACCTTGAAAAATTGCAAACCGTAATGCGCAAATTGTTGGCTCAACTTCGTCGCAATGGGCAGCGGGAAAAATTTCTGCTGCTCCCATTCCTGACGAATCAAACGCTGCAATCCGTTGTCCCGCAAACTGCGGCTCGGCAAACCAGCGACCGTGAGCGTCTCCACCGGCTTGATGATCGAATCTTTGTGCGTCGCGCGAAAATGTTTTTCCACTTCTTCCAGCGTTGCGAGCGTGAGCGGCTCCGGCACGTTGAGACAATTGTATTGCGTCTTGAAGCTCTGGTCTTCGACCCATTTCTTCACGACGGCTTCGTCCTTCACGATCTTCACGCGCGCCTTGAACTGGTCGAACGGCATCCGCGAAAATTTTTCCGCGTGCAATTTCCGCAACTGGTTCTGGTAATCGTGATGATTCGGCGGACCAAGAATTTCGCCGCTCAAACCGCATTGCGCGACAAAAGTATAAACGCCCTTCGGCGGTTCCGTCGCCGTGCGTTCGGCCTGATAAAACGTGGCGAAATGATTTTTCAGAACGTGCACAACGGCGGCGTCTTCGCTCGTCCACGGCGATTCATCCAGCGCGCAGACAAAAAGTTTTTCCAGCGTGCCGTCGTCTTTTTTCTTGGCCGTGAGCTGGACGGAATAACGTTCCGCCTTCTGCAAGATCAGCAACGCGATTTGAAATAACGGATAAGCGCGACCGGTTACTTTGATTTGGCGCGCGAGCTGTTCGACACCACGTTCTTCAGGAATAAACGCGACATTTAGCTGCGGCAACGGCGCGGGCGGCGCGAGACGTTCGCGCGGTTCATCGCGACGTTCACCGCCACGGAAATTTCCACCTTTACGATCGCCAAATTTGGAGCCGCCGCGCGGCGCACCACCACGACGTTCACCACCGCCGAAGCCGCCACCCGCACCATCACGGCGCGGCGCGCGGCGTTCGCCCGGCTTGCTGCTGTAGCTGCGCTCGGGCTTGACGCCCTCGTTGCCGGTAAATTTTGCAAATTTGTTAGACTCGGTTTTCTCCTGCGCCCACGCGGGCTGGAAGAGATTATCCAAGTTGAGGTCGAGATCGGAAACAGTGCTCATTAAAGTCAAAAATTCAGAATGGATAAAATTACTTGGTCTCGGCGGCGGGCGCGGCGGCGCGTTTGACCATGATTGCCTCGACAATTTTCTTCACCAGCTCCGGCTTTTCTTCGAGCGTTTTTTTCGCTGCGTCCCGGCCCTGACCGATGAGCGCGCCGTCGAATTGCAGCCAAGCGCCTTTTTTGTCCACTGCGCCGCACGCGATGCCCACGTCAAGAATGCTGCCTTCCTTGTCAATGCCGTGGTTGTAGATGATGTCGAACTCCGCCTCGGCGAACGGCGGCGCGACCTTGTTCTTTACGACCTTGATGCGTGTGTGATTGCCATAAACGTTGCCGGCGGCGTCCTTAAGCTGGTCTTTGCGGCGGATGTCCAATCGCACGCTCGCGTAAAATTTCAACGCCTTGCCGCCGGGCGTGGTTTCCGGGCTGCCGAACATCACGCCGACTTTTTCGCGCAATTGATTCGTGAAAATGCAAGTGGTCTTGGACTTGGCGAGAATCGCGGTGAGCTTGCGCAACGCCTGCGACATCAGGCGCGCCTGCATGCCCATAGTGGCCATCCCCATGTCGCCTTCGAGTTCGGCTTTCGGAACGAGTGCCGCGACGGAATCAACAACGATGACATCAAGTGCGTTCGAGCGGGCCAGCGTTTCACAAATGGTCAACGCTTCTTCGCCGGATGAAGGTTGCGAGACGAGCAAATCATCCAGATTCACGCCCAGTTTTTTTGCGTAACCGGGATCAAGCGCGTGTTCCGCGTCAATGAATGCCGCGAGTCCGCCCGCTTTTTGCGCGTTGGCGATGACGTGGAGCATCAAAGTGGTTTTGCCGGAGGATTCCGGGCCGTAAATTTCCACGACGCGCCCGCGCGGCAAACCGCCGACGCCGAGCGCGAGGTCAATCGCCAAGCCGCCAGTCGGAATGACATCAATTTTCACGTGCGCCTGCGCATCGCCGAGGCGCATGATCGCGCCGTCGCCGTAGGCTTTGGTGATGGACGAGATCGCGGCATCCAGCTCGCGTTCGCGCGCCGCCGCCGCTTTGGTTTCGACGACGGATTTTTCGACAGACTTCTCGGATTTGGCGGCCATAAATTAAAGGGGCAATTTTTTGACTTTACGGAACAAGACGTTAGTGAATTGACGATGAATAGTCAAACGCCGAAGGGCGCGGGGCACAGGTGCGGTGTTCGCTGTGTATGCCGGTGAAAATATTGCCAGCCGCTTGTTCAGGAAGAAACCGAACGGAAGTTGGGATTTTCAACGACGATTTTGATGCCTTCCAAGCGGAGGTTGGTCTGAAAGGCCTCGGCGATTTGGTCGAGCGGAAAACGGTGGGTGATGAGTTTTTCCACGGGGATGCCGATGCGCGCGGCGCGTTGGAGAAAATGGTAGGCATTGGGATATTCCCATGAGTTATAGGCCCAACTGCCGACGAGCATGATTTCCTTTTTGCAGATGTCCTCGTGTGGATTGATGCTGCATTCACCGCCATCAACAAAAAAGCCTAGTTCGCAAATGCCGCCGCCGCGCCGGACGAGCTTCCAAATGGTCGAAGCCGCCGCAGGGACGCCAGTGACTTGAAAGGCGAAGTGTGCGCCCATGCCTTTCGTCACCGCGTTGACAGCTTCTACCAAACCCTGCCGGTCAGGATAATCACGGAAGTTGATGGTGTAGTCCGCACCCATTTGCCGCGCGATGGCCAGGCGATCCGTATTGCCGTCAATGGCGATGATATTATTCACGCCAGCGGTGCGGATGATGGCAATCATCATCAAACCAATCGGACCACAACCCTGTACAATAACGCGGCTGCGGAAGTTGATGAGGCCAGTCTTTTTGGCGCGTTCAAGCGCGTGCGCTGCGACAGCGGCTGGCTCGATCAGCATACGAAGGTCAAGGCTCATATCGTTAACGACAAAGAAAGAAGATCCGGGCCGGATAATGAGGTATTCGCCAAAATAACCGTTGAAATGATTGTCCGACTCGTCCGGCAGCAAGCCATAGATACGCAAGTCGTCGCAAAGATTCGCCTTGGCAGGGTTATACTTGGCAACCATGCAGGCCTCGGAGGTTTCCAACACGCTGGTCACGATTTTGTCGCCGGGTCGGACTGGCTTACCCACGCTGTCCATGTGAATGGCGCTGCCAACCTCAATAACTTCGCCCGTGCCTTCGTGTCCCAGAACGACTGGGCAAAGTTTGAACGGATCATTATTGAAGCAATGAATATCTGTGCCGCAGATACCGCAGCCTTCAACGCGCACGAGAATTTCGTTTTCCCGAATCTTGCGCAGAGGGAACTCCTTCAACTCAAGCCGTTTCTTTTCGACCAGCACGGCGGCGCGGGCGCGAATCGGAATAGCCGAAGGCTGGCTTGTGGAACGAATTTCTGGTCTGACCGACGATAACGGTGTCGGCGAGGCCGTCACAACTTGGCTGCGTGTTTGTTGAATCACTTCACGCACAATTTTTTCGATTTCAGCAGGATCAAAATTCATGAATAACAGTTCAAATTATTATAAATATTCTAATAACATTCAATGTTAAAATGTAAATTTCTTATCCTCATTTGATAGTCGTTGATGAACGACTAAAAAATTATTTATGTTTTTATAAATCCTCATTTGGATTCAAAAGACTATCGCATTCAGAAATTTCGGGAGAATTTCTCGTTCCGCGTTTAAGCCAGATTAACAGAATACTGATGTCTGCGGGCGAAACACCAGAAATGCGTCCAGCCTGACCGATGGTACGCGGACGAATCTTATCCAACTTTTGTCGTGCCTCGAGCCGCAAGCTGGGAACCGTGCTAAAATCAAACGAATTAGGAATAATTTTGTCTTCGAGATTTTTCGTGCGAGCAACTTCGATTTTCTGCCGGTCAACATAGCCTGCATACTTAATGGCAATTTCCACCTGCTGGAGCACTTCCGTATCCAGAGCCGTATTTTTGCTCGGTAAATCCTGATAGGACATTTCGGTTCGGGATAAAATTTTTGCCAAACAATCTCGCTGTAAATAAGTTGTGTACAAGCGATTGATTTCTTCGGCAATTGCAGCTTCTTTAGCTGTAAATTTTTTAAAATTTCGTGTTGGCAATAAACCGATTTCATGACCTAGGCGCGACAATCTTAAATCAGCATTATCTTGACGTAATAACAACCGGTATTCCGCCCGTGAGGTGAACATGCGATAGGGTTCAGAAGTTCCTTTTGTAATTAAATCATCAATTAAAACACCGATGTAAGCTTGATCACGCCGCAAGATAATTGGTTCACGATTTTGCACCCGTCGGGCAGCATTGATGCCAGCCATCAATCCCTGTGCTGCGGCCTCTTCATAGCCAGAAGTTCCGTTAATCTGTCCGGCAAGGAATAAATTTCGGCACACTTTCGTTTCTAATGAAGGTTCAAGTTGAGTCGGAAACGCAAAGTCGTATTCAACTGCGTAAGCTGGACGCATAATTTCAGCGTTCTCACACCCAATAATAGAATGAACCAATTCAATCTGCACTTCAAACGGCAGGCTGGTCGAAAAACCATTCACATATATCTCGTCGGTCTCAATCCCCTCTGGCTCAAGAAAAATCTGATGACGTTCCTTTTCGGAAAATTTAACGATCTTGTCCTCTATTGATGGACAATAACGAGGACCAATACCCTCAATGACACCAGAATACATCGGAGATTTATGCAAATTTTTGCGAATAATTTCAGCCGTCTTATTGGTTGTGAACGTGATATAACAAGGCAACTGGCCATTTATCCGACTTAAAATAGATTGAGGGGGATATTTTCCAATTTCGGCATCAGCTTCGCTTGAGATTCCTGAAAAATGTTCCATGTGGAACAAAGCATCTTTCCAAAAGGTAAAATACGGCACTGGATCATCCCCGGATTGAATTTCAGTTTTGGAAAAATCTATAGATTTTCGTAAAAGCCTTGGTGGCGTTCCAGTCTTCAGGCGACCTAGTTCGAGCCCTAACGCTTGAAGCGAAGATGAAAGATTCATAGCAGCCGCGTCTCCCGCCCGTCCACCAGATTGTTGATTTGATCCGATGTGCATCAAGCCGCGCAAAAAAGTTCCGGTTGTGATAACGATCGTTCTACCCAGATAATGAACACCAAGCATCGTTTCTATCCCTGATGCAACTCCATCTTGATGAATAATTTTTACTGATTGACCCTGTTTAACATCGAGATTCGGCTCGGATTCGCAAATCCATTTCATGCGAAATTGATATGCCTTTTTATCACACTGTGCGCGAGGTGCCCAAACCGCCGGGCCCTTTTTAGTGTTTAACATTCTGAATTGAAGGCCACACATATCTGTGGCTCGGCCCATTTCGCCGCCGAGCGCATCAATTTCGCGCGCTAGGTGGCCTTTAGCCAAGCCTCCAATGGCCGGATTGCAAGACATCTGGCCGATAGAGTCTGCGTTTATGGTCAATAACAAAGTTTCGCAGCCCATCCGGGCGGCTGCCAGTGCAGCCTCAACTCCGGCATGACCCGCACCCACTACAATCACGTCATATTTTTTGGGATAAATGAACATCGAATTAAGCTATCGGCGATAAAAATTCACCAGCTTACGATTGAATGATTTTGAATTCATTAGGGCAAGCAAAAATAAATAGAGATTATAAGTGACGCAATCAGACCGTGCTTAATTTACTAAAAGTTATTTTATATAAACAACTTGCAATATTTCAATAAGTTCTTAAAATTATTGGTTGGGCGGTGAAAGAAATTTAAATGCGGGCAAATTTCGCAGCACAGTGAACACGAGCGCAATCATGAGCAACGCCCAGAGAAATTTAACAGGAAAAAATTCACCGGTCGCAACGCCACGAAATTTTTTGAGGCTGAACCAAGCCACGCGGATTATCAAAACTCCCAGAACTAGAATGAACAGCGAGTTATCTCGCAATGCCGTCAAAATTTTGCCGTGCAGCAGCGCGTAAAGGGCGCGCGTCATACCACAGCCTGGGCAATTCAGGCCGGTAAGTTGGTGAAATTGGCACACGGGATAAAATGTGTGCGTCGCCGGGTTAAAGAAAAATACCACGGCGACGATGCCCAATACCACTGACGCCAAAATGATTCCGGCAAAGCGCGCGTTACCGGAGTTAATTTTGGGTGGCGCAGAGTTCACTTAAATGGCGCCGACATGCCAGATCAAGTTGGCAGGCGAGAGTGCAAGTTGAAAAATTCCAAGTCCAAGGCTAATCAACAAACTGATTGCCGAACAGATCAATCCCGCCAGTGCGAGTCCCCAACCCGCTTGCTTTTCTGCTTGGGCGTTGATTTGGACAAGCGCGACGATAGAAAAAATCAGGCCGAGCACGCTGAATGGGCAGCCGCAGCAGCACACACAGGAAAGGATGCCGCAAACCAGTCCGGCCGTGGCAAAACCATTGGTTTTATTGGTTAAAATCGCTTCGGCTTTGAGTGGCGCAATGACTGGCGGCGAGCTGTGAAATAGCGGCGCGAATTCCGGAAGCAGACCAATAAAAGTCCATTCCACCGCACCGGTTGACAGCACCGCCGTCCGATTTTCGACACGGCCTTGCGCGATCCATTCGCGGATTTGATCCGCCGTGACCGGCCCGTAAGTTTTTCCGTCGTTGCCGACGATTTTATACATGATTCAAAGATGTTTGAATTTTTTCACCACTAGCAAAATCAATCCTGCTGCCAAAATAATAATCCCAGCCGCCACCGGCCATTTTCGCCGGCGCCGTTTCGGCGGCGGCGTGGGTGGCTGAAACGCCCCGGCAAATTCCGGCAGCGATTCCAGAAACACCCAATCGCGCAAATCGGCTGGTTTCACAGGCGATTTTCGCTCCAGCCGCTCTTCGGCGATCCATTTATGGATTTGCTCGGCAGCGACCGGCCCGTATTCCTGACCGTCCTCGCCCATCACTTTATATTCCGGCAGTGAAATCATTCTTCGTCGGAGCTGCGTCCGCTGGAACCGATGTCGGCGCACACACCGCGTTTGGCGGCGGCGATAAATTCCAACATGATTTTTGCACCCGCGCTGGTGAAATTTTTTTCCGCGTCTGCAAGCGCAGCTCGAAATAATTTTCCGCTCCGAAACAGCGCATGATAAAGTTTTTTCAGCTCCAGCCGTTCCGCCGCTGAATATCCTGCACGGCGCAAGCCAACCGTGTTCAGGCCGCAAATTCCATTATCGCCGCGCGCCACCGTGAACGGCGGCAGGTCTTTGCTGATGGCCGAGCCGCCCTGCATGATGGCCAGCGTGCCGACGCGGGTGAACTGATGCACAAGCGCGTTGCCGGAAATGAACGCGCGATCCTGAACCGTTGCATGGCCGCCGAGCAGCGCGCCATTCGCGAGAATGACATGATTTCCGACCAGGCAATTGTGCGCGATATGCGAACTGGCCATGAACAAATTATTCGAACCAATCACCGTCGCCTCGGCCATTTTATTGGAACGATGCACGGTGACGTGCTCGCGGAAAACATTATTATCGCCAATGTTTACAAACGTTGGCTCATCTTTATATTTTAGATCCTGCGGCGCGTCGCCGATGACGCAGCCCGCGTTAAATTTATTTCCGCTGCCGATTTTTGTCGCGCCCGTCAGATAGACGTGCGGCCCGACCACGCACTCCGCGCCAAGTTCCACGCTCGCGTCAATCACTGCAAACGCGCCGACGCGGACGTTCGCGCCGAGCTTCGCCGACGGATGAATGCTGGCCGTGGGATGAATCATTTTCTGCCACAGCTAAACACAGATGTCCGTCAATGAAAACTGATTTTAGCAACCGGCGCGCAAAGTTCTTTGCGTGTCTTTCGCGCGATTCGCGGTTAAATTTAAATTGCAATGACCGCCGCCGCGTCCACCTATCTTGCTGCCGACAATTTCAAATCTAAAATTTTAGATTTGAAAATGCCCGAACTCCTCGCGCCCGCCGGCGACTGGGAATGCGCCAAGGCCGCCGTCGAAAACGGCGCGGATGCGATTTATTTCGGCCTCGACAAGTTCAACGCCCGGATGCGCGCACATAATTTCACGGAGGCCGATTTGCCGAAGCTCATGGAATTTCTCCACCGGCGCGGCGTCAAAGGTTACGTCACGTTCAACACACTCGTTTTTCAGAATGAAATTGCCGACGCGGAAAATTATCTACGCTCAATTATTTCTGCCGGCGTGGACGCCGCGATTGTGCAGGACGTCGGCATCTGCAAACTAATCCGCGAACTCTCGCCGGATTTTCCGATTCACGCCTCGACGCAAATGACGATTTCCAGCGCCGCCGGCGTGGAATTCGCCCGGAACCTCGGCTGCAATCTCGCCGTCCTCGCGCGCGAATGTTCGATTGCGGAGATTGAAAAAATAAGCGCGGCACAAACTGCGACGAACCTTCAACCTTCAACTTTCAACCGGCGACTTCCCTTGGAAGTTTTCGTTCACGGCGCGTTGTGTGTCGCGTATTCCGGCCAATGTTTGACCAGCGAATCGCTCGGCGGCCGCTCGGCGAATCGCGGCGAATGCGCGCAAGCCTGCCGGATGCCTTACGATTTGATTTCCGACGGCGCGCAAGTTCCGCTCGGCGATAAACGCTATTTATTAAGCCCGCAAGATTTGTCCGGCCTCGAAGTTTTACCGCAACTCGTTCGCGCCGGCGTCGCTTCTCTGAAAATCGAAGGTCGTCTCAAAGCGCCCGAATACGTCGCGAGCATCACGCGCGTCTATCGCGCCGCGTTAAACAAAATCGCGGAGGGACAAGCCACAGCAGTTCCAGCGAGCGACCGTTACGACTTAGAAATGTCTTTCTCGCGCGGCCTTTTCACCGGCTGGTTCAGCGGCATTGATAATCAAAAACTCGTTCACGCACGCTTTGGGAAAAAACGCGGCGTCTATCTTGGCGAAGTCAAAAAAATTGTCCGCGACGGCGTGATTGTAAATCTCGCCGCGCCGGTGAAACTCGGCGATGGAATTGTTTTCGACGCCGGCAAGCCGGATGAAAAAGAGGAAGGCGGACGCATTTACGAAATTCAGGAACCGCGTTTCAAAATTCCCGGCGAGAAATTGACCGAACTGCGTTTCGGCTACGGCAGCATTGATTTTTTGCGCGTCCACGTCGGCGATAAAATTTGGAAAACCAACGATCCCGAACTCGACAAGCGTTTGCGCCAAAGTTTCGCGGGCGACGCGCCAAAATTTCAGCGCCCGATTCAAATTGAAGTTCACGGTCTCGTCGGCAAACCGCTGACGCTCATTGCGCGTGACGAAGAAGGTCACGTTGCGAAAGTGGAATCCGCGATGCCGCTCGCGAAAGCAGAAAAACTTCCGCTGACCAAAGAAAAATTGCGGGAACAACTCGGTCGCCTCGGCGGCACGCCGTTCAAACTCGGCGAGCTTAAAAATAATTTGTCCGGCGAAGTGATGGTGGCCGTCAGCGAACTGAACCGTTTGCGCCGTGAGTTTGTCATCGAACTGGAAAAACTTCGCGCGCAACCCAAGCGCTGGCAAATCAATAGCCACAGAGTTACAGAGTCACAGAGTTCGGCCATTTCAATTTCTCAATCCTCTGCATCTCTGCGTCTCGGTGGCAAATCTGATCCGCAATTGATTGTCCTCGTCCGTAACCACGCGCAACTTGAAGCCGCGCTGAAATGCGGCGTGCAGACCGTTTATTGCGAATTCGAAGATCCAAAAAAATATCGTGAGGCTGTGACGACCTTTCACACTGCAAGCGGCTGCTCCGTCTATCAACCATCAACTCTCAACTATCAACAGCCAGGCATCTTTGTCGCCCCGCCGCGCATCACCAAGATGGGCGAAGAATGGATTTTGAAAATCGTCCGTTCCTGCAATGCCGACGGCTATCTTATCCGCAACTACGACCATCTGAAATTTTTTGCGGACACGCGGCGCGTTGGCGATTTTTCGCTGAACGTCGCGAACCGCATCACGGCGGACTATTTCAAAAATCATTTTGGCCTCGAACGCCTCACCGCCAGCTACGATTTGAATGTGGTGCAGCTCGACGCGCTATTGTCCGCCGCGCCTCCGGAATGGTTCGAGGTCACGATTCACCAGCATATGCCGATGTTTCACATGGAGCACTGCGTGTTCTGCGCGTTTTTGTCGAAGGGAAAAGATTATCGCGACTGCGGCCGCCCGTGCGACACGCATGACGTGCGCCTGAGCGACCGCGTGGGCGCGGAGCATCCGCTCAAGGCCGATGCCGGCTGCCGCAACACCGTCTTCAATTCGCAGGCGCAGACCGGCGCGGAATTTGTGGAACGGCTCCTCGCGCTCGGCGTCCGCAATTTCCGCGTGGAATTTCTGAATGAAAATCCCGAGGAAGTCGTCCGCACCATCACCAAATACCGTCAGTTGTTGCGCGGCGAAATTTCCGGCACGCAGCTCTGGCGCGAACTAAAATTATTCAATCAACTCGGCGTCACGCGCGGCCAGATGGGCGGGTGAATGAATTGTCGCAACGGAATTGGCGGAGCGGTGTTCATTTAATTATATGAGCAAACCTAAAAATAAGTTTTGCGCGGCGTTCACGCTTCTTGAACTGGCTCTTTTGATTTGTATAGTTGGGCTGATTGCTGCGATTGCAATTCCAAACCGTATTGGAGGATCACACACTAGCAAGGCCAATGCTTGCATTAATAATCTTCGGCAAATTGATGCCGCTGCAAATCAGTTTGCATTGGAGCATAGCAAGACAAACGGCGACGCCATCAATTTTCCAAATGACATTACGCCTTATATCAAACTGAATAAATATGGTAAAATCCCGCCATGTCCGTCGGGCGGGATTTATAATTTAAAAAGGATTGGCGACAATCCAACTTGCTCAATTGGCACAAACTCCACGCAAGCCCACGTTTTGCAGTAAATTAATTTTCCAGCGTTTATAGCGTGTCGAAATGCCGCAGCAGGATTTGCAAAACATCCGTTGATTCCACTTCCTTAGCACTCAAAAATTCTGGCTGGCTGGTGATGAACACCGGCCAGTCTTTTTTATCCGCCGGACGCCGCCCGTGAGAACCTTTCACCAGCGTCGCGTCGAGCGGAATCACGTCCATCAACATCCGCAGGCCGAGCCTTTTTTGCAGCAACCGCCACGCGATCTTTAATTTCACCACCGGAATGCGCGGGTCGAGAAACAATTCCACCGGGTCGTAGCCCGGCTTGCGGTGGATGTCCACCGTCCGCGCAAAATCCGGCGCTCGCGCGTCGTCGAGCCAGTAATAATAAGTGAACCACGCATTTTCCCGCGCCACGGCAATCAAATCGCCCGCGCGCGGATGCTCAATGCCCGCCGCGATTTTTTCCGCGTGGCCGAGAATCTTTTCCACGCCCGCAGTTTTTTCCAAAACCTCGCGCACGGATTTTTCCAGCGACGCATCGTTCAGATAAATGTGCGCGACCTGATGATCCGCCACGGCAAAAACCTGGCTCGCACCCGCGTCGAGAATTTCCAAACCGAGTTCGTCCTTCACCGTCAGCCAGCCGCGCTCGCGGAAAATCCGGTTGAGGTGAATGGGTGTGTCCACGTTGGTGATGCCGTATTCAGAAAGCAAAACCACCGGTACGCCGCGCTTGCCAAAAAAATCAATCAGGTCGCCGACGATGGCATCAATCTCGCGCAGGTCACGGTAAATTTTTGGATTTAGATTACCAGCGTCATCGTAAGTTCCATGCCTTTGCAAATTATAATCCAGATGCGGCAGGTAAATCAGGTTCAACGTCGGGGAATATTTAGTTTCAATCCATTTCGCCGCTTCGGCGATCCAGCGCGAGGCGGCATCGGCTTTGCCTTGCGGCGAATCAATTCCCGCCGCCGGGCCCCAAAAACTGAAGAACGGAAATTCGCCCAATTCCTTTTTGATTTCTTCGCGGATGGAATACGGCCAGGAATAGACGTCAAAAAATTTCCGGCCATCGGCGGGATACATCGGGCGCGGCGTGATGGAAAAGTCCACGCTCGAATACATGTTGAACCACCAGAAGCAATTGGCGATTGAAGATTTACGATCTACGATTTGGGATTGTTCGCGGAGCGCATCCCAAATTTTTTTTCCGTGAACTACGTGGTTTGATTGTTTCCAAAATTGTGTTTCAGCGAATTCACGATTGAACCAGCCGTTGCCGACGATGCCGTGCTCGGCTGGCACTTTTCCGGTGAGATAATTGGATTGCGCCGTGCAAGTCACGGCGGGAAACGCCGGTGCGATGTGCGCGAGCGCGCCGCGTTTGTGGTATTGCGCGATGCGCGGCGTGTGTTCACCGATGAGCGCCTCGGTGAGGCCGACAACGTTGATGACGGCGAGACGGTTCATTTTCTGCGGGCGCGCAGTTCGTGGATGGCCTCGGTGATTTTCTGCGAATCCATCTCGTGGACTTCCACGCCTCGTCCTATTTCCTTGAGCAACGTGATGGTCAGTTCACCGCCGAGATGTTCGCGAAATTCTTCGAGGCCGGTCAAAATCGTCAACTGGTTTGAATTGTCGGCATTCAACAATTCATCGGCAAAAAGTTTGAAGCCAAGTTTTTCCAGCAGGCTCAAAATCCGCCCGCACGATTGCGCGTCGAGCAGTCCGATGTTGCGCGAATAAATCACGTCGAGTGCGATGCCGATGGCGACGGCGTCGCCGTGCGAAATCTGGAAGCGCGACAGCTGTTCCAGCTTGTGCGCGGCCCAGTGACCGAAATCCAACGGGCGCGCGGAGCCGGTTTCAAACGGGTCGCCGCCGGTGGCGATGTGTTCAAAATGCAATTCGGCGCAGCGACGGATCAAATGTTGCATCGCGACTGGCTCGAAAGAAGTTAATTTTTCAGCGTCGCGCTCGATTTCGTCAAAAAAATTTGCATCGCGGATGCAGGCGACTTTCACGGCTTCGACGTAGCCGGCGCGTTTGTCGCGCGGCTTTAGCGTGGCGAGCAGATTGAAATCGTTGATGACGGCGAACGGCGGTGCGAACGTACCGATGAAGTTTTTTTTACCAAACGCATTGATGCCGTTTTTTACGCCAACGCCGGAATCGGCTTGCGACAAAGTGGTCGTCGGGATGCGGACGTGGCGCACGCCGCGATGTGCGGTGGCGGCAGCGAAGCCGGCAATGTCCAGCAACGCGCCGCCACCGATGGCGATCAAATACGAATGCCGGTCAATGTGGTGGCGGTCAATATGGGAATGAATTTCGGCGATGAATTGGTCGGAATTTTTGGCGCGTTCGCCGCCGGCGATTAGGATTGGAGGGCAGACGAGTTGAAGTTTTTCGGCGTGCGCGGAAAAATAATTTTCAATCTGGCGCGAAAGGTTTGGCTGCGCGAGCGCGAGCGAATCTTCAAGGACGACGAGAACTTTGCGCGGCGCGGCGTCGGCCAGCGCGGTTTTCAAAGTCAGATTGGTCGCCGCAAAAACGTCTTCGGTGAAGAAGACGCGCAGTTGCCAGTTGACTTGAATGAACCGCTGAATCTCGGACATGATTCAATTTTGAATCACGCGGGGAGATTTTCGAGTTTTATTTCCCGGCGGTTTCGTCAGCAGGAATTCTCATGCAGTAAAACGAGCGATAGACAAAAATCAGCGCGACGAGAAAGCAGGTACCACCAATCCACGGATTCCAATTGAAGGTGTTCGGGTCGAGTTTCAAATGCTCCTTGTATTTCTGCGTCATGTTGACGGCGATCTCGACGGCGAGCAGGCCGAAGAGCGTCGTGAACTTGATGATCGGATTCATCGCGACGGAACTCGTGTCCTTGAACGGATCGCCGACGGTGTCGCCGACAACCGTGGCGTCGTGGAGGGGCGTTCCCTTGGCCCGCAGTTCGGTCTCGACGATCTTCTTGGCGTTGTNNCCGCCGGCGTTGGCCATGAAAATCGCCTGGAACAAGCCGAAGAACGCGATGCCGATGAGGTAGCCGATGAAAAAATACGGATTGAAAAACGGCAGGCCAAGCGCGAACGCGAAGACGACGATGAAGATGTTGATGAGTCCGCGTTGCGCGTAGACGGTGCAGATCTCGACGACTTTTTTGCTGTCTTCAATCGAAGCGGTTTCCTTGTCGAACTTAAGATTTTTTTTGATGAACACGACCGCGCTGTAGGCGCCGGTGACGACGGCTTGCATGCTCGCGCCGGTGAACCAGTAAATCACCGCGCCGCCCATGAGCAGCCCGAAAATGATCTGCGGCTGNNAAAATCATCGTGGTCGCGCCGACGACGGCGGTGCCGATCAAAACCGGTTTCGCGGTCGCCTTGAACGTGTTTCCCGCGCCGTCGCCTTTTTCCAATTCCAGTTTGGCGTCGGCGAAATTCGGTTTGAAGCCGAAATCGCGTTCGATTTCCGCGCTGACGTTCGGCTGCGATTCGATGCGGCTCAATTCATAAACGGACTGCGCGTTGTCGGTGACGGGACCAAAACTGTCCACGGCAATCGTGACCGGAGCCATCGCGAGAAAACCGAACGCGACGAGGCCGAACGCAAAAATCGGCGCGGCGAAATTAAATTTCTCCGGCAGCAGGGCGAGAAAATCGGCGTTCTGCGAAAATAAATATGCCGTGAACATCAGCGCGAGGATCACGAGGCCCATCCAGAACGCGGAGAAATTTCCCGCGACGAGGCCGGACAAAATGTTGAGTGACGCGCCGCCCTGCTCGGACGAGCGTGTGACTTCCTTGACGTGGCGCGAGCTGGTGCTGACGAAAATTTTCGTGAACTCCATGATCAGCGCGCTGGCCAGTGTGCCGCACGCGATGATGGCGGCAAGCACCCACCAAAGATTCGATAACGGCACGTCCGTCAACACGTTGTCTTTCATTTCGGGAATGGAAAAATTGCCGAGCAAAAATTTGGTCGCAACAAAACAGACGATGATGGAAATGATCGAAGTGATCCAAACCAAATCGGTCAGCGGCGCTTCCCAGTTGAAATTCTTTTTACCGCTATAACGCGCGGTGGCGAGGACTTTGTTCAGATAAAACGAGCCGAGCGACGCGAGCACCATCAAACTTTGAATCGCGAACAGCCAGATGATGAGCTTGCCGCAAAGAACCGGCGACGCGGCGAGCGCGAGCGCGAGAAAGGCGATGAGCGCGACGCTCGTCACGCCGTAAGTTTCAAAACCGTCGGCGGTCGGGCCGACGGAATCGCCGGCGTTGTCGCCGGTGCAGTCGGCGATGACGCCGGGATTTTTCGGATCATCTTCGGGCAGGTTGAAAACGATTTTCATCAGGTCGGAACCGATGTCGGCAATCTTCGTGAAGATGCCGCCGCCGATGCGCAGCACGCTCGCGCCGAGCGATTCGCCGATCGCAAAGCCGATGAAGCACGGCCCGGCGAGCAGCGGCGGCACGAACGCGAGGATGCAAATCATGCAGACGAGTTCGACGCAAACGAGCAAGAGGCCGATGCTCATGCCAGCTTGCAGCGGGATGAAAAGGGTTTTAAGCGAATTGCCTTTGAGCGCGGCGAACGCGGCGCGGGAATTGGCTGTCGTGTTGATGCGAATCCCAAACCAGGCGACGCCGTAGCTGCCAAGAATTCCAAGAATGGAACTCGCCAGAATCACCGTCACATTAAAGATGACTGCACCGCTGGACAAGGGTTGCTGGGTGACTGGATCAATGTGTTCCACTAAAAATCCAAAATAATAAACCATGCTGACGGCGATGAGAATCCAGAGGGTCGCGAGAAATTTTCCCTGCTGCCACAGATAGGTTTTGCACGTTTCCCAGATGATGTTGGAAACGTCGCCCATCGATTTGTGGACTTGCAGCGCGCGGGTCTGTTTGTATTGCAAAATACCGAACGCCGCGCCGACTGCACAGATCACCAATCCCAGATACAAAATACCATGGCCGCTCACCAAGCCGCCATAAAAGGAAACGTCTTGCAACGACGGCAGGTTGATGTCGGCGTCGCCGGCGAAGGCATTCGTTGCGCAAAACGCCATGGCGGAAAAAATCAGGCCACGAAAAAGTAATTTGGTTTTGGTCATAAGGAAGCGCGCATCATGCCCAAGCCCAATTTCAATTTCCAGCCTTTTCTGACGAAAAATGCCAGTGATTGTGGAGACCTTGGTCGGCGTCAAAGGAATCGCGCTTGCTGGTGCGCGGCGCATTTCCCATGCTGGACGTGATGGCCGAACATACCGCTACCACTTTGAACAAACCCGACGTGGCGCTCGAAATGACGCTGCGTCCGTCGCTCTTTTCCGATTTCACCGGCCAGCCGCGCGTGAAGGAGCGGTTGGAGATCGCCGTCGCCGCCGCCCAGCAACGCGGCGAGGCGCTCGACCATATTTTGTTGAGCGGCCCGCCGGGCTTGGGAAAAACAACCATCGCCAATATTTTGGCGAAGGCGATGGGCGCGAATGTCAAAGCCACGAGCGGTCCGACGATTGAAAAAGCCGCCGACCTCGCCGGGCTGCTCACAAACCTCGAAGAAGGCGACGTGCTGTTCATTGACGAAATCCATCGCCTGCAAAAAACCATCGAGGAATATCTTTATCCCGCGATGGAGGATTTCAAGCTCGACATCATCATTGACCAGGGGCCGAACGCGCGCAGCGTGCGGCTGAATCTCCCGCGCTTCACGCTCATCGGCGCGACGACGCGCAGCGGTTTGCTCACCGCGCCGTTGCTCACGCGCTTCGGGATGCGCGAGCGATTGGATTATTACGTCGGCGAAGATTTGCAGAAAATTGTCATCCGCTCCGCGCGTTTGCTGAATGTCGAAATTGAAGAATCCGGCGCGCACGAAATCGCCCGGCGCAGCCGTGGCACGCCGCGCATCGTGAATAATTTGCTCCGCCGTGTGCGCGATTACGCGCAAGTCCGGCACGACGGCCGCATCACGAAAGTCGTTGCCGACCGCGCGCTGGCGATGCTGGAGATTGACGAAAACGGCCTCGACGAAATGGACAAGCGCATCCTCGAAGCCGTCATCACGAAATTCGGCGGCGGGCCGGTCGGCGTGAATTCGCTCGCCGTGGCCGTCGGCGAGGAGCCGGACACGATCGAGGAAGTTTATGAGCCCTATCTCATCATGGAAGGTTATCTCAACCGCACCTCGCAAGGCCGTGTCGCAACGGAATTGAGCTACAAGAAACTCGGCTTGAAACCGGTGACGGGAAATCAGTCGAAGCTTTTCTGAAGCGAAAATGAACTGCCCACATTGCCAGAAAGAATTGCCGGAAAATTATGGCGCGAACTGGTGTTCGTTTTGCGGAAAGGATTTGGCAACGGACAAAATTTTTCCGAAAGATAAATCCGGTATTCAACGATTGCCAACCAAGGGGTTTTTCATTTCTTTGCTTGCTCCAGCAATAGTCAGTTTTACGGCTTTGCTGTTACATGTTGAATTTATAGCTGCCTTTGCTGGCATCTTTGGCATCTTGGTTTCAGGGTTTGTTTGCGCGATATTGTATGTGCGAAGCCTCAACCCTACTGGATTCAAGCGAGCGTTTCTTAACTTGTTTTTCATAGCAGCTTTCTGTTTTTTAAGCTTTGCCCTTTCGGGTTTAGGTTGTGTCGCTGGCGCAGCAGTATCTTCCACGCGAGTTTATCCATGAGGCTTTAATTTCGCATGAACGCTTCGATTCAACCTGGAAAAAATTCACTTCCAACTTTCAAGCTCGTCGACGAATTGCTCAAACGCACCACGTCACGCTGTCCGATTTGCCACGCGCCGTGTCCGGCGGAAGTCTGGCGCTCGGGCGGAATCCAACCTAAAGTTTTTCTTAAGCGAATTTGTCCCGAACACGGCGAGGCCAGCGTGTGCATCGCATCCGATGCGCGATTTTATTGGCTGTCGAAAGGCAAATCAGAAAACGGCTGTTGCAGTGGTCAAGCTTGCTGCGCTTCGGATGGTTCACCGGCTGGCACGCTCGGTCGCAATGCCGAACCCGGGGACGCGCTCGGTGTGATGGAAAAACTTTCCACCTGCCTCGCCCTAATTGAAATCGTCAACTCATGCAATTTGAGTTGTCCGACATGCTACGCGGATTCGCCGGTTGGCGTCGGTCAAAAAGTGGACGCCGTGCCGCTCGATGATCTGAAACGCCGCATCCAAGGCGTCGTTGACCGCAAAGGCGTGATTGAAATCCTTCAATTATCCGGCGGCGAACCGACATTGCATCCGCAATTCTTCGAACTGCTTCGCTGGCTGCAAGATCATCCGAAGATTGATTACGTTTTGCTGAACACCAACGGCGTCCGCATCGCGCACGACGATGCCTTCGCGCGCGAACTCGGCGCGGCGTTTCGCTACGGCGCGTTCCAGCTTTATCTGCAATTCGACGGCACGCAGGAAGCCGGCCAACAATTTCTGCGCGGCGCGGACTTGCGCGCGACGCGCGAGCGCTGTCTGGAGCGCTGCCGCGAAATGAATCTGCCCGTCACGCTGGCCATGACGGTGACGCCGGAAAACCTGCCGTTTCTTTGGGACGCGATTGATTTCGGTTTGAAATTTCCAAACGTGCGAGGAATTTCTTTTCAACCGATTTTTGGCAGCGGGCGAATTCCGAACTCGCAATCAAATCGTTTGAACACGGCGGATATAATTTTGGCCGCCGTCGCGCAATCCTCCGGCAAACTGCGCTTCGAGGATTTCACTCCGCTGCCGTGCGGCGACCCGAATTGCGCAACCATTGGCTATTTGCTGAAAATTGACGGGCAAATCCGTTCCGTGAGCGACTTCATTGATTTCACGCAGGTGCAGGATTTTCTCAGCACAAAAGTCCGTTACAAGCTGGAAGACTTGATGAAATGCGGCTGCGAATCCGAGCCGTTGGGCGAACTGCTTAAAAAATTCGAGCTGGACGAGACGCACACATTCCGGCTCTTCGTCAAGCCGTTCATGGACGCCGCGACGTGGGACGAGGACCGCATTGACCGCTGTTGTACCCACGTCATCCGCCCGGACGGCAAACTGGATTCCTTCTGCCGCTACTACTCCGGTTTTGCGGATGGCAAAGTGAAATGACAAACTGCTCCAATGAATGATCGCTTTCTATTTATGTATGGTTTTCGGCTGATTGAATTGCTGGCCGCTGCGGGAATTGTTTTTTTGGCGGTGTATTGTTGTCGGGTAAAACCCGATGGTTCAATCGCGCGCTTTCTGCGCCATCGTGATCGCCTTTGGTTTGCGTTAATGCTGCTTTTCGTTCCAGCGATTGTGGCGCGCTTTTTCTTATTTTATTTTTGGGGACATCCGACGCGCGGGCCAAATGTCATGGCAGAAACGGTGATCGTGATGTTCAATATATTTTATGGAGCAATTTATGGAATAGCCGGGTGCTTGTTTGCAAGCCCTGCCAAAAGAGAAGAGCCTTTCAATTATTGGTCACCATTAACGGTCGCAGTTGTCCTGATTATTTTGGCTTCCGGGCTGTCAATGGTGACAAACTCTTTTAGATTTGGACCTGCTGGAAATTTGCCTGTCATATCGGCAGCAATGCTCATTTTGGCCTATTTTGTGTCACGCGCATTTGCCGAAAAAGATGTAACAACTTCGCAGGATGACGCAACAGTTGGCAACCCAAACGAAAAGGAACACAATCCCGCTTTTGCTTTTTTGTGGCTTCTGATTGGTTTAGCTCCAATTCCCGTTTTGCTTGTATTTGCCTCGACTCAAAGACCACAGCCCTATCCAGATTTGGCTGTTGCTGTGCTGATTATTTGCGCGCTTTGCAATTTATGCGGCGCATTCGGATGTTTGGGTGGCATCAAGAATGTCACGGTCCGGGTGATTCTCGGAATCTTTCTCGGAATTTTTTTATTTTTATTAAGTTGGCTGGTTGCGTTGCTTGAAATGTGTTCACATTCAGGCGGCATTTAGAATTTTACCGACAGAAAAGAATTTGAAAATACCGGTATTAAATTCCACCGCCTACGGCTGGCTGATGCTCACGGGAATTTTCGTGAGCATCATTTTCTGGTCGCGGCTGGCGCGGCGTGATGAACGGCTCGTGCTCATTTACGTCGCCGCGCTCGTCTCCGCTTTCATTGGCGCGAAGCTCGTCTATCTCGGCGCGGAAGGCTGGCTGCACTGGCACGACGCGAACCGCTGGGTGATCCTCGCCACCGGCAAATCCGTCACTGGCGCGCTGCTCGGCGGTTATATCGGCGTGGAAATCGCCAAGCGGCTGCTCAAATACGACAGCGTCACCGGCGACTGGTTCGCCCTCATCGTTCCGGTCGGCATCATGCTCGGTCGCATCGGCTGCATGATCAACGGCTGCTGCCTCGGCAAAGTTTGCAGCGCAAATTGGTTCACGATCAACGACGCCAACGGTGTCCCGCGCTGGCCGGCGTCGCAGATGGAATTTCTTTTCAATGCCGTCATGTTCGGCGTGATTTTGCTTTTGCGCTGGGGAAAAATTGCGGCGGGACAATTGTTTCACATTTATCTGATCGCTTACGGCATTTTCCGTTTCTTCCACGAATTTCTTCGCGATACGCCACAAATATTAGGCCCGATTTCCGGTTATCAAATCGCCGCACTGGCCATTGCCTTGCTTGGTGTGATTGGATTTTTAAGCCGTAGAAATGCGCCGCAACAAATTGTTTCGGCTGCAAATTGACTTTCATTTTCCGTCGCGTCCGTGTTTCATCTTGCCGTTTCGATTTATGCCCAAACGCACCGACATCCATTCTGTTCTCATCATCGGCGCCGGCCCGATCATCATCGGCCAGGCGTGCGAGTTCGATTATTCCGGCACGCAGGCGTGCAAGGCGCTCCGCGAGGAAGGCTACCGCGTCATTCTGATCAACTCCAACCCGGCCACCATCATGACCGACCCGGAGTTTGCCGACCGCACCTACATCGAACCCATCACGCCTGAATGCGTGGAGAAAATCATCGTGCGCGAGAAAGCGGAAATGAAACGGCTCAACGCGAAGGGTAAACTCGTTTTGCTCCCCACCCTTGGCGGCCAGACCGCACTCAACACCGCGATGTCGCTCCACAAAAACGGCGCGCTCGAACGTCACGACGTGGAAATGATCGGTGCGAAGCCCGACGCGATTCATCGCGGCGAAGACCGGCTCGCGTTCAAGGAATTGATGCTGAAAATCGGCCTCGACGTTCCCATTTCGGGCGTCGCGCATAATCTGGACGAAGCCCGCGATGTTGCGAAAAAGATTGGCAAGTTTCCGCTCATCATCCGCCCGGCGTTCACACTCGGCGGCACGGGCGGCGGCATCGGTTACAATCAGGACGAGTTTGAAGCCATCGTCAAGAACGGCATCGAGCTTTCGCCCGTGAACGAAATTCTCATCGAAGAATCCCTCCTCGGCTGGAAGGAATATGAGATGGAAGTCATGCGCGACAAGGCCGACAACTGCGTCATCATCTGCTCCATCGAAAATTT
>PLHK01000059.1 GCA_003139955.1 Limisphaerales bacterium | reverse complement strand
CGAAAAAGTGAAGTCACGTCAGGACGTCGTGGCATAAGACGTTTCGCTTAACGGCGCGTAGCTGAACCAGCCGACGGCGGGCGCGCCACCTGCGAGTAGGCTAAAGTGCAGCAGCAATCCGCCGCACGGCAGCAGCCAGAAGCTCAGCGCATTCAGTCGCGGAAACGCCATGTCNNATCATCGTCGTGCCGTGCATCGTGAAAATCTGGTCAAAGGCGTCCGGCGAAAGAAAATGATTGTTGGGCCGCGCGAGCTGAATGCGGATCAGCAAGGCCTCGACGCCACCAGCGGCAAAAAAAACGAGCGTCGTCAGCAGATACAAAATGCCGATGCGTTTGTGATCCACCGTCGCGACCCAACCGAAAAGTCCGCGCGACGCGCTTGCGACGGCGGGAGTTTCAATCAGTGCGGGAGCTGAAATGGTTTCGCTCATTTGAGGGTCTCCAAATAACTCGTCAGCGCGCCGACCTGCGCGTCGGTCAATTTTAGATTCGGCATGAAGCATCCCGTTTTGATGGCCTGCGGATTTTTCAGCCAGCGAAAAAGATTGGTTTCCGTGTTGGCTAGAATTCCCGCGCCCAGAATTTTGCGGTCCGCCAGATGCGTCAAATCCGGCGCGGCGTTGGCCGCAACGGAAACGCCGCGAAGGGAATGGCAATTGATGCAGGTCAGCGTCTGGAAAAGTTTCAGTCCGTTCTGCGCTGAATCCGTGGCGGGATTGGCGGCGGAATTTTCCTGATTGTGCAACCACGCCGCGAAATCTTCTGGCGATTCCGCGATGACGAAAAATCGCATCCACGCATGCTGCACGCCGCAATACTCGACGCATTCGCCGGCGTAATTTCCCGGCGCGTCGGCCGCCAGCCAGATGTGATTGGTCTGGCCGGGAATCAATTGCATTTTGCGCGCGAGCGCCGGCACCCAGAAATCATGGATCACGTCCGCCGATTCGAGCCGGACGAGAAATTTTCTGCCGACGGGAAGGTGAATTTCATTCGCGGTCGTCACGCCGGTTGGCGGATAACGGATTTCCCACCACCATTGATGGCCGATGACGATCAGGTCAGGCTCCTGATTCGCAGGCGGATCAGCCTGACGCATCCCGCGCGCGGTGAGTGCGAAAAGGCAGACGACAATCAATGCCGGCCCGACGGTCCAAATAATTTCGAGTTTTCGATTTCCAAAAAAAGGTCTTGGCTCCGCCGCTCCCGTCTGCTGGCGGAAACGAATCAAGCTGGTTCCAACCATGCCGACGACGATCAGCAGAATTATTCCGCAAATCACCAGCACGATTTTGAACAAATCCGAAATCGCCGCCGCTGGCGCTGAAGCCGTGTCAAAAATCGGACTGAAGCTGGCTGGCATTGCTTGAGAAGTATCTCCGGTTATTTTTTTTGAGTTTTACGGTTCGGCTTTGTTCTGACTTGATCCACCAATAAAGTCGGCTGTGGCCAGCTGTGACCTTGGGCCAGCAGTCGCTGCGCGTCCTCCGGTCCCCACGTGCCAGCGGCGTAATTGGGAAAATCGCTGGGCAAGGTTGCCTGCCAGGCTTCCAATACTGGCATCAACCACTGCCAGGCCGCCTCGACCTGATCGGCGCGCATGAAGAGCGTGGCGTCGCCTTTCATCACGTCCCACAACAACGTTTCGTAGGCATCCGGCGAGGGAGCATCGAAGCTCTGGTGATAGCTGAATCGCATGTCCACCGGTCGCAGTTGCATCTTTGGTCCCGGATATTTGGCTTGGAAGCCGAGGACAATGCCTTCGACCGGCTGGATCGCCAAAATGAGCCGCGAGGCCTGCCAACCGAGCGAGGCTTCGGCAGGAAAGGACTGATGCGGCACCGCGCGAAATTGAATGGAAATTTCCGAGGCCTGTCGCGGCAGACATTTGCCCGTGCGCAGATAAAACGGCACATCCTGCCAACGCCAATTATCAATAAACAATTTCAAGGCGACGAACGTTTCCGTCTGGGAATCAGGTGCCACGCCGTCCGCCTCGCGATAGCCCGGAACTTTTTTTCCGTCGGCGCGACCCGGACCATATTGTCCGCGCACGGCGCACTGCGGAACCGCGTCGCGGGGAATGGCGCGAGCCGCGTGCAGCACGTCTACTTTTTTATTGCGGATCTCGTCGGCTTCGAAGGAGACCATCGGCTCCATCGCCACGAGACAGAGCAATTGCATCAAATGATTCTGCACCATGTCGCGCAGCGCGCCGGCGTGATCGTAATAACCGCCACGATGCTCGACGCCCACCGTTTCGGCGACGGTGATGGTGACATAATCAATGTAACGACGATTCCAGATCGGCTCGAAAATCGGGTTGGCGAAACGAAAGGCCAAAATGTTCTGCACGGTTTCTTTGCCGAGATAATGGTCAATCCGAAAAATCTGGGATTCGTCGAAGCTGGCGGCGAGAACGGCGTTCAACGCGCGCGCCGATTCCAAATCGTAGCCGATGGGTTTTTCGATCACGATCCGCGCGAATTCGCGGTCGCGCGCGAGTCCGGCTTTGCCAAGAAATTTTGGAATTTCGCCGAACATGCTCGGCGGCGTGGCCATGTAAAAAATGCGCTGGGCTTTGGTGCCCCATTCCTTTTCCAGCTTCGCGCATTGTCCACCCAAGGCGGCATAGGTGGACGCTTGCTTGAAATCGCCTTGTTGGTAATGGATATGTTGTGCAAACAGATTCCACGCGGCGGTTTTGGCTTTACCAAAGCGGGAGAATTGGTTGACTCCATCATGCCAACGGTTCCGCAGTGCGCCGTCGCTGAGCTTAATGCGGTCCACCGCGATGATCGCAAATTGTGCGGGCTGGCTGCGATCTTGCGACAAATCGAACAAGGCCGGAATCAGCTTGCGCCAGGCCAAATCGCCCGCGCCGCCAAATATAACGAAAATAATTGGGTCGAGACCGTCGTTGGTTTTCATAGGTTTCATGACTGCTCCCATTCCGTGTGAAATGTGCCCTTGGCATCAATTCGTTCATAGGTATGCGCGCCGAAATAGTCGCGCTGGGCTTGAACGAGATTCGCTGGCAGCCAACCACTCCTGTAAGCGTCGAAATAACTCAACGAAGCCATAAACCCTGGGGCCGGCATCCCTGATTCTGCCGCTTGGCATACCACTTGTCGCAAATCTCCTTCGTGTTCGCTGAGCTTGCGCGACAAGTTGGAATCCAGAAGCAGGTTCGGCAGATCCTTTCTAGCACGAAACGCCGCGCGGATGTCTTCCAGCAACGCGGCGCGGATGATGCAGCCGCCCCGCCAGATTCGCGCGACGGCTTCAAGGTCGAGGTGATATTCATATTTGGTTGAAGCCGCCGCCAAAAGCGCCATGCCTTGCGCGTAGGTAAGGATTATTGCGGCAAAGAGCGCATGGCCCAGTTGGTTCAAGAAATTGTCGCGGCCAGAATTGAATTGCCGCAGAGGTCGTTGATAAATCGCACTGGCTTGCTCGCGCTCTTTCGCCAGCACCGACATGTCGCGCATCGCAACCGCCAGATCAATCGTCGGGATCGGCACTTGCAATTCCATTGCGCTCTGCGAAGTCCACATACCGGTGCCGGTCTGTTTGGCCACGCCGAGAATCTCGTCAATCAGCCGCCGCCCAGTCTTTTCATCCGGTTTGGAAAAAATATGGCCGCTGATTTCCACCAGATAACCATTGAGTTCGCCCTCGTTCCATGAGCGATAAACCTCATGCACTTCATCGTTGTTCATGCCCAGGCCGCGTTTCATCAGATCATAAGTCTCGGCGATCAGTTGCATGATTCCGTATTCGATGCCGTTGTGAACCATCTTTACGAAATGCCCAGACGAACCGGGACCGAGATATGTCACGCACGGCTCGCCGTTGACCTTCGCGGCGGCGGCTTCAAAAATGGGGCGGACACGCTCATAAGCGTCTTTTGGTCCGCCGGGCATGATGCTCGGCCCATGACGCGCGCCTTCTTCACCGCCCGACACACCCACGCCAAGAAATCGGATGCCTTTTTCAGTCAGATTACCCGCGCGCAAGTCGGTATCCTTGAAATAGGAATTGCCCGCATCAATGATGAGGTCGTCTTTTTCCAAATGCGGCAGCAAATCCTTGATGACCGAATCCACCGGCGCGCCGGCGGGCACAAGCAGCATGATGGCGCGCGGTTTGCAGAGCAGCGCGATGAAATCAATGGCGTTCGCCGCGCCGCCGATTTTGTGTCCGGCGGATTCCTTCCGCAGCGCCTCAACTTTGGTTTGGTCTCTGTCATAACCAGCCACCGCGCATCCGTGATCTGCCATGTTCAGGACGAGATTTCGTCCCATGACACCCAAGCCGACCATGCCAATTTGATATTGTTGTTGCGGTTGCATTATTTTCATAAAACTAGGTGCAATAAACGTCGCTTTAAGTCTTAACCCGATTGAAAATTCAACTGCGGAGTAAAATCATCAATGCTGCAAGCCATCCACCACGACGACGCGATGAATCGGACTTATTTCAAATTGAATTGGTGAACCAACGTTCGCACCAGCTTGCAGGATTTTTTCCATAGCACGATGACCTAAATAATCAGGAAAATCATTCGGGTGCTATGGGGTGTTCACCCCATTTGTGTTTTTCACGGATACCCGCTACGTCCTCTGCGCCGGAGTCATTGAAGCTGGCATCCAATTTGCCACTTGCTAACGTAGAGGCGCTAATTTAGTAAAAGGTGAACAATTTTTTCATCGAATCCGCCCACCTTTCAACAAGTCGGCCAAGACCAGCAGGCGGAAACGCTGCGACCGGCTTCCGCTGATTCCGCTTCAGCCCGTAACATTTCCGCCTGCCCGTCTTGGCCAGATTCGTGAAGCGCAAAACGCGCAGGCTTCCGTCGGCGGTTGGCGGCGGCGTTGACCGAGGGAGGGTCGTGGATGCCCTCGTGAAGCTCGCCGTTGAAATCCATGAGGCCGTAGTAGAAGGGATTTTTGAGCGTCATCCTGATAATTTGACGTGGACATGGTTTCCCGCTACACCTACACGAAGGACGAGGCGACACTGCGGTTGCGGGAATTATAAAACCAAATTCACATCAATCATTCAGCAACGACTCGCATTATGAAGAAATTCTTTTTTTCCATTCTTCCACTCCTGATTGCCCTAGCTAGCCAAGCCCAGTTGAGTTATCCCGCGACAAAAACTGTCGAGGCCAAGGACACCTATTTTGGAAAGACCTACGACGATCCTTATCGCTGGCTGGAGAATCTGAAGGACAAGGAGGTTGCGACTTGGTTCAAGGCCCAGGCGGAATTGACGGACGGACTACTCGCAAAAATTCCGGGGCGCGATGCGTTGGTGCAGGAGTGGCTGGCGTTGGACAAGCTTAAGCCGGCGGCCTACTCGGACATCGGCTTTGAACACGGTCGTGTCTTTTACAAGAAGACTCTAGGCGGCGAAAATGTGGGCAAGCTGTATTTCCGCGAAGGATGGAATGGCGCTGAACAATTGTTGTTTGATCCCGCCTCCTATAAAACCGGTGTGGTGACAACCATTCAAAGCATCGTGCCATCATGGGATGGTAAACATGTGGTCATCGGGCTTTCCTCCGGCGGTGCCGAGTGGTCGGAGCTCCGGGTTTTGGACGTAGGGCGAAAAATTCTTCTGCCTGAAAGCATCTACCCTTCCGAAGGTCCGCTCGGATGGTTGAAGGACAACCAGTCCTTTTTCTACGATGCCGGCAAGATTGTGGACATCAAAAGTATTGAAATCGAATTGAACCGCAAAACCAGAATCCACAAGCTCGGCACGGACACCGCCACGGATCGGGACATCTTCAGCGACGAAAGCAATCCTGAACTGGGGATCACGGCCAAGGAATTTCCGGGTGCCTCAATTGATGAATCCTACCCCGATTACATCATAGGTTTCCTGCAAACGGTGCAGAATGAACTGCGGGTTTTCTATGCGCCCGTCTCCGAGTTGAAAAACAAGAAAATCAAGTGGGCGGTCCTTTGCCAACCCTTGGATAATCTGGTGCGGGGAATCGCGTTCAACGGGGATTACGTTTACGCCGTGACACACACGGACGCGCCGAAATACAAGGTCGTCCGAACCAGCGTGAAACATCCTGATTGGAGCCACGCTGAAACCATCATTCCCGAGCAGGCGGACTCCGTCCAATCCATCACCAAGAGCCGGCACTACCTGCTCATCGTCTATTCCGACGGGGTAGTCGGACGGCTCGTGAAATATGACCTGGCTTCCGGCAAGACCTCGGCAGTCAAATTACCCATGTCGGGAACCGTGGGAGTCAGTTGTCCCGACTGGAAAACCGACAATTGCCTGGTGAACATCACCGGTTGGACCGCACCGCTAACAATCTATGATTATGATGCGCGGAAGGACACTTTTGCGAAGAGCATTTTCAACACGGATGTCAAGTATCCCGGCTTCGAGAACCTAGTCTCCGAGGAAGTCCAAGTGCCCGGACACGACGGCGCGATGATTCCGCTTTCCATCATTCACCAGAAAGGGATCTCGTTGGATGGATCGAACTGTTGCATCCTGACCGGTTATGGCGCATACGGGATCAGTCTCGACCCCGCTTTCAGTATCCGTAATTGTTCTCTGGCTGCCCACGGGGTCGTGGTCGGCATTGCTCACGTCCGCGGTGGCAGCGAAAAGGGCGAGGCTTGGTATCGGGCCGGTTTCAAAACGACCAAGCCCAACACTTGGAAGGACTTCATCTCTTGCGCGGAGTATCTGATAAACAAGGGCTACACCAGTCCACAAAAGCTAGCCGGCACCGGCACCAGCGCGGGCGGAATTCTTATCAGCCGCGCCATCACCGAACGCCCGGACCTATTTGCGGCAGCGGTCTGCAATGTCGGGTGCGCGAATGCCATGCGGCTGGAGTTTTCGCCCAATGGCCCGGTCAACACGCCGGAATTTGGCACCGTGAAAGACCCGGTCGAGTGTCAGGGCCTGTATGAAATGGACGGGGTTGCGCATGTACAAAAGAGCGTGAAGTATCCGGCGGTCATGGGCGTGGGCGGCTGGAACGATCCCCGTGTAGAACCCTGGGAACCGGGCAAGTTCGTGGCCGCCGTGCAGGCGGCAACCGCCTCTGGAAAACCAGTCCTGATGAAGGTGAACTATGACAACGGCCATTTCACGGAGGAGAAAATCGTCACCTTCAAAAACTTCGCGGGTCAGTTTGCCTTTCTTTTGTGGCAGACCGGCCACAAAGATTTCCAACCTGTGAAATAATTGCGAGCAAGGTTTCAATTGTGAAAGAGGTAGCAGAAAAGACCATCGCAGCCGAGTCTGTAGCTAATCCAAATAGTTTCCTTCAAAGCATTGTGACCAGCCCGTTTTGCGGGAGAGCAGGCACGGTTTAATTTCGCCGAGTCGCTTTCCATTTGAAATCTCGTTTTCAAGAAAGGTTTCGTAACCGCCGTTTTTAATGCGATAAAGCCGGGGCGTTTGCAATTGGCCGAGTTTTCGGCACCACGCGTAATGAGGGTTTTTCATCAACAAAACGTCCAAAGATTTTGCAAGTTCATGTTGAACTGCGCCTTGAATGTAGAATGTGTAACAACAGCCTAAATGATTTTCATCGGGCGCGAGCAATGTGAAGCAAGGTGGTGTTGGTAAATTTCCCAGCAATTCTTGGAGAGCCTGTGCGACAAAAACTTCAGAAAGCTTCTCGCCGAAACGGTCGGAAACATTCCCCTGCCTGCCGAGGAATTTGAGCGTCGGTGTTTGTTCCATGAATCCAGTCACCTGAACCTCGTCATGCAATTGATAACGCCAAAGGCCGCCGCTGGTGGTGACGACGATTTCATAGATTTCATCTTTTCGCAATGCGTGTGCAAGATGAATGCGGCCTCGATCGTCAACAAATTCAAAAAAATGCGAACACAACCGCGAGTTGATTTACACGCTGAGTGAAGGGCGAGTGGTTTTTGAAGACTGGCGGCGGTATTACAACCAGGAACGTCCGCATCGTTCGTTGGGCTTGCAAACGCCGGCACAGTTTGCCAAGAATCAGCGTGAGCAAGGTTCCGGTTCCAGTCGGGCTACGCCCGCCTTCCACCGGAACCTTGAGTGGAAGCAAAACAACAAACTGAAACCACCGGAAACTATCCCATCACAGGTGGCTTAATGAACGGGGTCCAAGCACTTTGACATCGGGCCGACACACGGTTGGAGTAAGATTGCAATTTTCCGAAGCAACCACATTTGTTCTGCCACCAGATATGAGCAGTCCGAGTCTGAAAGTTATTAAAATTGCACAAACAAATTCCAATAGACAAATATTTGCAGAAACCAGTGCACTGACTATTTTTATAAAGACACCAAAATGACGATGCATTATAAGTCGCCGGAGCCAGCCGCCGTTGACGCGAAATCATGAACCTAAAACGCTACATCACCATTTACGCCGCGTTGTGGAAGAATTCCGTCGCGCGCGAGATGTCGTTCAAGGGCAATTTCCTGTTGTGGATCGTCGTGGAACTGTTGTGGTTCGGTTTGCAGTTGAGTTTCGTCAGCGTGGTCTATTCGCAGGCCAGCACGGTCGGCACCTGGACGGAATGGCAGATGGTGTTGCTCGTCGGCGCGAGCAATTTCATCCAGCAGGTGTATCAGGCGTTCTTCCTTGTGAACTGCACGAACCTCTCGGAACTGGTGCGCACGGGCAAGATGGATTTTTTGCTGCTGTTGCCCATCAACACGCGTTTCATCGTCTCGCTGCGGCAAGTGGATTTGGGCGCGTTCGTCAACGCGCTCTTCGCCGTGGCGGTAATGCTTTACGCGGCGGGGAAATTGCACCTGCATCCGACCTTCGCGCAACTCGCGGGCTTCAGCGCGTTGTGCGTGGTAGGAATCTTGATTCATTACTCGCTGATGTTCATGCTGGCGGCGATCAGTTTTTGGACGGTACGGGCGCAGGGCATCGTGTATGGCTATTACAATCTGTTCAACATCGCGCGGATGCCGGACGAGGCGTTCAAGGGCGCGTTCAAAGCGGTCTTTACTTTCGCGCTGCCGGTGTTGCTGGTGAGCAACGTGCCGGTGCGCGTGCTGGCGGACAAGGTGATTTCGCTCGAAGGTTTGCTGGTGCTGCTGGTGCTGGGCGTGGTGTGGTCGCTGATTTCAGAATGGTTCTGGCAGGTATCTGTGCGGCGCTACACGAGCGCGAGTTCGTAGCTGCTGGCAGAAGCGTTTTGATCAGGCGGTTTTATTTTTTTCATTTTTGAATCTGCTAAGTTCGCGTAACCTACGGCGAAGCAAATGAGTTCCACCCCTGCACATTTGAGCGCGGAAGCCGTCGCAAATCTGCCGCGTCACGTCGCGGTGATCATGGATGGCAATGGGCGCTGGGCGAAGTCGCGCCATCTGCCGCGCATCGAAGGGCATCGGCGCGGCGCGGATTCCGCGCGCGAAATCATCCGCACGGCGGGCGAGCTTGGCATCAAGTATCTCACGCTCTACGCATTTTCCGCCGAGAATTGGAATCGTCCAAAAGACGAGGTGGACGCGCTGATGAAATATCTTGTCCACTATCTCAAGACCGAGACGAAGGAATTGAACAAGAACAATGTCCGGCTCGAAGTCATCGGGCAGATTCACCGCCTGCCGGAAAACGTTCAGGAGCACCTCGCCAAATCCATTGCCACGCTGTCCAAGAACAACGGTCTCACGCTCATCATGGCGTTGAGCTATGGCAGCCGCATTGAGATTGTGGACGCCGTGCGGCAGATTTCCGAAAAAGTGAAGGCAGGCAAACTCGAACCGGGCGACATCACCGAGAAAGTTATTTCCGATCATCTCTGGACGCGCAACGTGCCTGATCCCGATTTGCTCATCCGCACCAGCGGCGAGATGCGCGTGAGCAATTTTCTGTTGTGGCAAATCAGCTATGCGGAACTGGTCATCACGCCGACGTTCTGGCCCGATTTCAAGAAGCCGCAGTTCTTTGCCGCGCTGGAAGAATACGCCAAACGTCATCGGCGTTTTGGCGGAGTATAAAAACTGCCGTTTTGCCGACGCTCAAGCTTTTACCGGCCAAGAATGGAGCGCACGGACGCCAGTAATTTTTCTTTGTCCAATGGCTTTTGAAAGCAGTCCTTGACCCCGGCAGCGAGAGCGCGTTCCCGATATTCGCTTGGATCAGTCGAGGAGATGATGATGACAGGGCATTTTTTGATTTCAGCCGTGTGCTGAATCCAGTTGATGACAAAAAAACCGTCTTGCAACGGGCCGTTGATGTTGCCGGCATCAAGGGGGAAGGACAAATCCACCAAAACCAAATCCACTTTTCCGCTGCGGATGATTTTTAAGGCTTCGGAAATATCTCCAGCCATCAAAACCTTATAACCGCCGTCCCGCAGGGTGAAATACACCGACCGCTGGATGACGCGGTTATCGTCAATGACCAGAATTTTTCCAGACTCGGGCGATGTCGCTTCGGCACTCACGCTGAAAACGTATCACGTTGCCCGACCGAATCCAGCGGGTTCTTTATCAGGTAAAACTTTTCCGCCTCGGTGCGAATATGCTAACTTGGCCGGGCTTGGATAAGTTATTTGCCGTGGTTCACGAAGATGACGATCTGCTGGTCGTCCACAAACCCGCCGACCTCGTCTGCCATCCGACGAAGGGCGACGAGTATTCCAGCCTCATCAGCCGCGCGCGGATTTATTTGAAAGCTGCCTCCGAGCCGCATTTGGTCAATCGACTCGACCGCGAAACTTCTGGGTTGGTGGTCATCGCCAAAAATTTCAGCGCGGCCCGCGAATTGGGAAAAATCTGGGAAATGCGCGCCATTCAAAAAGAATATCTCGCCATCGTCCACGGCCACGTCGCCGCGGAGCAGGGGATGATTGACGCGCCGCTTGGCAAAGATGAAACCAGCATTGTTGCCATCAAAGATTGCGTTCGTCTTGACGGAACACCGGCGCAAACGGAATTTTTTGTGGAGAAAAGATTCTTGCGTGAGTCTGCAAAATTTACTCTGCTCCGATTGCTGCCGCGCACCGGACGCAAACATCAAATCCGCATTCATCTCCAGCACCTCGGTCATCCCATTGTTGGCGACAAGATTTACGGCGGCGATTCGGATTTATATCTCGCGTTGGTCGAGGGACGACTGACCGACGAACAGCGTGCGCGTCTTATTTTACCTTCGCACGCTTTGCACGCGGGAGGTCTGCAATTTCACTGGCGCGAACGCGACTGGGATTTATCTACACCACCGGAGCCGCTGTTCATGGATTTTCTGAAAGAGTAATCGGAGCGACTGAAGTTTTCATTATTTTGGCTTGGGCGGCGTCGGTTTCACTTCGGGTTTGTTGAGGCGAAACGATTTCAATTCCGTGTAGATGGATTGCGCGAGACCGGACTTGGTGAAGCCAATCGCCTTCGCGCCTTTAACTGCAAAGAATTTTTCAAAGTCCGCGCCGGTAAAATGCTGCACTACGGGATAGTGGGAAAAATTCTTGAGCACTTCTTCGCGGCTAGCTTCGGCTATGTCGGTGGTGATGAGAACAAAATGCAGCTTGCTTTTGTTTGCACGCAGCGTGTCGCGCCCCACCAGTAGCCCGCGCGTCTTAACCACAAACGGAAACAGCCGCTCGACATTTTTTGCCGGAACCCTTGCTTCCGCTGATTCGATTGGCGGTTCATCGCTCATTACGCCAGTTTCACTTTTACCTTCTGGCCTTTGATTTCTGAACGGTTCAATTTTGCGATGATGCTGTTCGCGTGTTCGCTCGCGACATCCACGAACGCATGGCGCTCGCGCACATCCACCTTGCCGACAACTTTTCCGGGTAACCCGGTTTCGCCCGCGACGGAGTTCACAAAATCAATCGGCACGACGCCCTGTTCCGCGCCGAGGCTCATCCACAACCGCGTCTGGCCGGCCGGCGTGGCGCGGCTTTCCTTCGGCTTAGCCAGAGCAGCGGGCGCGGCTTTTGGCTTGATGAACAATTTTGATTCCGGTTTTGGTTCCGGCGTTTTCACTGAGGCGAGAATTTCCTCGTCGGAATAAGTTTTGACCGCTTCAACTTTCGGTTCGGCTGGCGGTTTAACTTCCGCAGGTGCAGCAGCAATTTTTGTCGGCGGTGGAATAATCGTTTTAGGAACCGACGCGACAGTGGCTTTCCACGGCGTCATTTTGGATTTTTTCGGGTCGGCGAACTTTGGATCAGGGCGCGGCGCGCGGTCAGCAAAACGGCTCGGACGTTCGTCGCGGCGATTATCAAATTGCGGGCGGCGGTCATCGCGGTCGCGGAAATTTCCCCGGTCGCCGCGATCGTCGAAACGGCCCGGACGTTCTTCGCGCTGTGGTCGGTCATATTCCTCGACCTTCGCGGCGGGCTTTGCAGCTTCACCGCTTTGCAGCAGATGAATCAACGCCGAAGTGATGTCGGACGAACTGAAATTTTCTTCGATGAGCGTTTCAATCAGGCGATCGTGCTTCGTGAATTCGCCGCTCGTGAGCAATGCCCGCAATTTGTCGGTGAAAACATTTTCGCGCGCCTCGGCCACTTCGTTTTCCGTCGGAATTTTGCCACGCTGAATCCGCATGTTCGTGAATCGCTCGATGTTACGGATTTGAAACAGTTCGCGGAATGGCACGAGCGAAATCGCGCGGCCACTGCGACCGGCGCGACCCGTGCGGCCGATGCGGTGAACGTAATCTTCCGGGTCGTAAGGCAAATCGTAGTTGAACACAACTTGCACATCGTCCACGTCAATGCCGCGCGCGGCGATGTCCGTAGCCACGAGAAATTCGAGACCGGACTTGCGAAACTTGTTCATCACGCGGTCGCGTTGCGCCTGTGTCATGTCGCCGTGCAAACGGTCGGCCTGATAGCCGGCGGCTTCGAGATGATCCACGAGATCGTCCACCATGCGCTTGGTGTTGCAGAAAACAATGCCGAGTTTGAGGTCGTAAATGTCAATCAGCCGCGTGAGCAAATCCATTTTGTAGCGGCGATCCACTTCGTAATAAACCTGGTCCACCGTCGGCACGGTCATCGCCTTCTGCTCAATCTTCACGTTCTCCGGCTCGCGCGAATATTTTTCGATGAGGTCACGAATTGGACGCGGCATCGTGGCGGAAAAGAACACCGTCTGACGTTCCTTCGGCGCATCTTTCAAAATTGTTTCGATGTCTTCGCGGAAACCCATGTTGAGCATCACGTCCGCCTCGTCGAGAATCACCATCTTGATCGTTTCCAGCCGCAAAGTGCCCCGCCGCATATGATCCATCACGCGCCCCGGCGTACCGATGACGATTTGCGCGCCTTGTTTCAGACCGAAGAATTGCCGTTCGTAAGATTGTCCGCCGTAAATCGGCAAACAATTGATGCCGCGTTTGAAAAACGCGAGCTTGTGGATTTCCTCGGAAACCTGAATCGCCAGTTCGCGCGTCGGGCAGAGAATCAAAACCTGCACGGCGCGCAGATTCGGATCAACTTTTTCCACCGCCGGCACACCGAACGCGGCGGTCTTGCCGGAGCCGGTCATGGATTGGCCGACGATGTCCTTGCCGGTCAGCAGCACTGGAATCGCGGCGGCCTGAATGGGCGAGGCCTGTTCGTAACCCAGCTTGTCAATGGCCTTCAGCAATTCGGCGGAAAGTCCCAATTCGGTAAAAAGTTTTGGCGTCATGAATGTCTTTGCGACTGCGCTAATAATAGCAGGAACGCGCGGTGCGGCGAGTGTTAAATAGGGGGGCTTGGGGACATTGTCACTCTGAAAAGGGCGAAATAGGGCGAAACAGCCCGAAAGACGGCGAAAATCAAGGGGATGCGACTGAAGGTAGGAATGAAGGCGGGACTGGAGGCGGGACTGAAGGCGGTTGTGATTGGAAAAACCTTGTCTTGACCCGTGGCGCATGTCCACCATTACGGTAAGTACGGGTAAATACCGGTAAAATATGGCTGCATTGCCAATGCGCCGGCGGGGTTAGAAATGGCGTGGCCGCAACAAATTAAAAGACAGTTCGGCATCGCCGGACGATTTGAACTGCAACAAACTATAAAACATAGGTTTACGCCGGTGAATTCACAAAAGCGTCAGCGGGTCGTGTGCGGCATGAGCGGAGGCGTTGATTCCTCGGCGACGGCGGCGCTT
This sequence comes from Limisphaerales bacterium, assembly GCA_003139955.1. GTDB lineage: Bacteria > Verrucomicrobiota > Verrucomicrobiia > Limisphaerales > UBA11358 > UBA11358. The sequence continues at coordinate 9,447 of PLHK01000059.1, read as the reverse complement.
TTGCTCGAGCAGGGCTACGACGTCATCGGCATCACGCTGAAACTCTGGCCGCAGGATTGCGTCAACCGCGCGGAGGACAAGTGTTGCGGTCCGCAGGCGGTCACCGACGCGCGCGCCGTCTGCGACAAGCTCGACATCCCGTATTACCTCATTGACGAGGCGGCGGAATTCCAAAAGCACGTCATCCAATATTTCGCCGACGAATACAAGGCCGGGCGCACGCCGAATCCGTGCGTAATGTGCAACCAGAATCTGAAGTTCGGCAGATTGATTGACCGCGCGGATCAATTGGGCGCGGATTTCATCGCGACGGGACATTTTGCGCGCATCGAGCGCGCAACGGTTCCGGCCGATGATTGGAGCAGGATGCGACACGAGGGGTCGCCGGCCAGTTCCGGCGAAGACAGTCAGAGCCGCGCCGCCGCACCGCCGGCCAGACACCTGCTCAAGCGCGGACGTGATTTGCGGAAGGATCAAAGTTATTTTCTATTTTCGCTGCGGCAGGACCAGCTCGCGCGCGCGATTTTTCCGCTCGGCGAAAAAACGAAGAGCGACACGCGGGAAGTGGCGCGGCATTGCCAGCTCAAGACCGCCGACAAGGAAGAAAGCATGGAAATCTGTTTCGTGCCGGACAACAATTACGGCGGATTTTTGCAGCAGGCGAACCTCGTGCAAAAAACGCGCGGCGACATCGTGGACTTGCACGGCCATGTCCTCGGCCAGCACGACGGCATCGCGTTCTACACCATCGGCCAGCGCAAAGGACTCGGCCTCACGACGAGCAAGCCGGTTTACGTCGTGGAACTCGATGCGGACAATAACCGGGTGGTCGTCGGCGACGATTCCGCGCTCGATCGCGATGAATTTATCGCCGACCGCTGCAACTGGCATCCGTTCGACAAATTGACCGAGCCAATCGAAGTCACGGCGAAAATCCGTTACAATCATCCCGGCGCGGCGGCAACAATTTCGCCGCTGGAAAATAATCGCGTGAAAGTAAAATTGCACACGCCGCAACGCGCCATCACGCCCGGCCAGGCGGCGGTGTTTTATCAGGATGACCTGGTCGTCGGTGGTGGCTGGATCTGCCGCTGAATATTTGCTCGCCTGTTTCTTTCGGCTTTGGAAAACTGCCGTATGTCCACGCAGCGCGTTTCAAAATTTTATCCTTTGCCAATCGCGTGGTTGATTCTCGCGGGCTTTTTTGCCGTTGTTTTCCCTTGCATCGTCAAAGCCGACGGAATTTTTCCGCCGCGTTTCGTCTTGGACATGGTGCAGGACAATCCCGGCGAGCCACAGCAGCCGTCAGCGTTTCGCGACCCGCACCGGCTCGCCGATTGGGGTTACAATGGACAAGTCATCGAGGCCGAGGCGGATTCTTGCGAGACGTTCGATGCCATTGCGCCGGATATTTTACCGAACGGAAGTGAAGCGCGGAGATGGATTGAGCAGCACGCACAGGCGCTCGAACTTAAGGCGCAGCTCGCACACGCAGCGGGAATCAAAGCCTACGCATGGTTTCAATTCATCGTGTTGCCCAAGGCGCTCGTTGCGAAATTCACAAGTGACATCTGCGACGAGCGCGGGCGGATTGACCTGGAACGGCCGATGACACAAAAAATTCTGCGCGCGCAAATCGCGGAATTGTTCGAGCGTTGTCCTGACTTGGATGGTCTTGTCGTGCGCACCGGGGAAATTTATTTGCAGGACAGTCCGTTTCACGCGGCGAGCGCGAACACGAACGAAAGCAAGACGCAGAGCAGCACCGCGATCATCCACGGGCCGGACAGCCATATCGCGCTGCTGAAAATTTTGCGCGACGAGGCCTGCGTTCAGCGCAACAAGATGGTCATCTATCGCACTTGGGATTTCGGATATAATTTTCACGTCAACCCGCAATATTATTTGAAAGTCACCGACGCGATTGAACCGCATCCGAACTTGATTTTTTCCATCAAGCATCAGGCCGGGGATTTTCTGCGCATGACGCCGTTCAATCCGACGCTCGGCATCGGCCGGCACCGGCAAATCGTCGAGGTGCAATGCCAGCGCGAGGCTTACGGCAAGGGCGCGCATCCTTTTTATGTCGGCGACGGCGTCATCAACGGCTGGGAAGAATATGCGAAGATCATGCAAGCCGGTCAGCCACGCGGTTTGCGCGACCTCGTCAACAACACCAATTTCGCGGGCGTGTGGACATGGTCGCGCGGCGGCGGCTGGGAAGGGCCTTACATCACAAATGAATTGTGGTGCGCACTCAACGCCTATGTCATCGCCAAATACGCGGAAAATCCAAAACGCACCGAGGAGGAAATTTTCAACGAGTTCGCGGCGCAACAACTTGGCTTGAAAACCGATGACCTTGCGAAATTCCGCGAACTCAATCTGCTTTCCGCCGCCGCCGTTTTGCGCGGCCAATGCAGCCTCATCAAGCGGGTGGATTTGTGGTGGGCGCGTGATGATTTCATGGCCGCGCCGAATTTGAGCGCGTTAAACACGACCAATTTGATTTCAGACGCGCTCGCGGAAAAAGCCGAGGCGGTCGCCGATTGGGAAAAAATCGAATCGCTCGCCCGGCAAATTCATTTCGCCGATCCGGCGACGCAGGATTTTGTTGAAACTTCCTGCGCTTATGGACGGATCAAGTATTCCATTTTTGAGCAAGGCTGGGCGATTTTGCTCTATGGCGCGATGGGTGATGCTACAAAAAAATACGATTGCGACAAACTTTCCGCCGCCATCGCCAGCTATGACGCGCTCTGGAAAGAATGGCTCGAATTGAAGGCGACGCATCCGTGCTGCGCGACGCTTTACAAGGATGTCGCATTTGGCGACAAGCCCGGCATCGGCGCGGCGGTGGAGCGCTATCGGAAGATTTCCGCCGCCGGCAAGAAAATCCGCGTGCTCATCGTGGATGGTTTCAGCAATCACGACTGGCGGCAGACGACGGCGCTCATTCGGGGCATTCTCAAACCAAGCGGTTTGTTCGACGTCGCTGTCAGCACCGCCCCGGAGAAAATCAATGAACAGGCTTGGACTGCTTGGCGGCCAAGATTTTCCGATTACGATGTGGTGATTCAAACCTGCAATGACATCTTTAATTCCGGGTCATGGCCGGAACCGATGAAAAAAGATTTTGAAAGTTTTGTCCGCAACGGTGGCGGTGTTTATATTTTTCACTCGGCGGAAAACGCGTTTGTCGGCTGGAAGGAATACGAGCAGATGGTCGGGCTGTGCTGGCGCGATGCGGATTATGGCACGGCCATTCACGTGAACGATGACGGGACGTTGGTGCGGATTCCGCCGGGCGTAGGTGGCAGCACCGGACACGGCTTGCGCGGCAATGTGCTGGTCACGCGGCTTGGCGAAGATCCGATTCATGGCGGGATGCCGCGCTCATGGCTGTCGCCTGACATGGAGGTATATTATTATGCGCGCGGCCCGGCGGAGAGTGTCAATGTGCTGGCCTATGCGCGCGATTCCAAGCCGGGGCAAGGATTGTTGTGGCCGGTGGAATGGACGACGGCTTACGGCCAAGGCCGTGTTTATGTTTCCACTTACGGCCACGTCTGGAAAGGCGATGTGAATCCGCCAGCGATGAGATGTGCGGCAGTGCAGACCATCATTCCCCGCGCCGTTCAATGGCTCGCGAAAAGGCCGGTGACGATTCCCGTGCCGCAGGATTTTCCCGGAACCAATGCGGTTTCCATCCGCGCGGAAATTATTTCTTCAAACAATTCGCCGTCGGCCGACTCGCCCTGACCTGGGCGCATTTAAAAAAATCTCCGCCTAAACGTCGCCGGAAAGCTGCTGCATTTTTTCTAAATAGAGGCTTTTCCTGAATTTGTCTTTCCGGTATTTTCCGTCTTCGCTTTTTGCGCTGCGTTTGTTTTTCACCAAGGAGAAGGATGCAAACAAGGCGAAAACGGGCGGTGAAATTTTAGATGGCAAATTTTAGAAAACTATCTTGTCTTGTTGTTTTGGTTGCGGTGTGGGGAGGTTCAACCTTTGCGGCAAATGTGACCCTGGCGTGGAATCCGAGTTCGGGTTCGAACGTCGCGGGTTATCATATCTATTACTGGGTTGCGAAGAACGGTCACACCAACGAGATTTCCGTAGGTCAGGCCACGAGCGCGACCATTTCCAATCTGCAAGTCGGAACCACCTATGATTTTGCCGCCGCGACGGTCAGCCTGCTTGGTTTGCAGAGCCGGCTTTCCGCCACGATCGCCTACACCGTTCCGAACTCCGTCACGGCGGCATATCTAAATAATCATCCGCCCACCTTGAACGCCATGGCCAATCTTGTAGTCCGCGAAAATGCGGGCTGGCAAGAAGTCGACCTGTCCGGCATCACTTCTGGAGCTGCGTTCGAAAAGCCAAGGATGGCGGTCACAGCGGTCTCCAGCAACCCCGGTTTGATTCGCAATCCGAAGGTCATTTACTCCAGCCCGCGCCAGACCGGCACGTTAATGTTTGAGCCGGTGGCCAAGGCGGTCGGCATCACCACCATCACCGTGACGGTGAATGACGGTGCGGCGACAAGTAATATCGTCACGCAAACTTTCACCGTCCTGGTTGTGCCCAATAACCCGCCGCCAACGGGCCCGCCAATATGGGGCATCGGCAGCACGACGAAGGTTGTTTCCGCCGCGCTCATGCCAGCCACGGTGGCGACGGACACCATGAGCGCGAACAGCCGCGCTGCCGTCGTCGTCGCCAATCCGGCGGCCAGCCTCGCGGTGGTGTCTTCTGGCACTGGACAATTTGCGATAACTATAACGGGTGCGACCGGCCAGCCTTACGCGGTACAGGCTTCCACCGATTTGGTCAACTGGGTCGCGCTGCAAACCAACACGGCGCCGTTCATCTTCACGGACACTAATGCGGGCCAATTCAGCCAGCGGTTTTATCGGGCGGTTTATGCGCCGTGAACGGCGGCGGGATTTAGGTTCACTCCAGTTTGCGCTTGCGCCCGTTCCATTCATTGTTAAATTTTCGGCCGCGTTTCCACCCGCCGACCGAGGCGGGTTTTCCATTTTAACCAGAATAATAAAAATTTAACTCGTGAAAATTTTCAGCGGCACGGCAAATCAACCTCTGGCGCTCGCCATCTGCAAATCCATCGGCGTCGAGCTCGGCAAATGCACCATCTCGCCGTTTCCCGACGGCGAGACGTTTGTGAAGGTCGAGGAGAACGTGCGCGGTGAAGATATTTTCATCATCCAGCCGACCTCGCCGCCGACGAATCATAATCTGATGGAGCTGTTCATCATGATGGACGCGCTGCGCCGCGCGAGCGCCAAGCGCATCACTGCGGTCATGCCCTTTTACGGTTACGCGCGTCAGGACCGCAAAGACCAGCCGCGCGTGCCCATAACGGCGAAGCTCGTCGCGAATCTGCTCGTGGCCGCCGGCGCGAGCCGGGTGCTGACAATGGATTTGCACGCGCAGCAGATTCAGGGATTTTTCGACATCCCCGTGGATCATCTGTATGCCGCGCCGGTGATGTATGATTATCTGAAGAAAAAAACCTTGACCAATCTCGTCGTCGTCAGCCCGGACGCGGGCGGCATCAAGATGGCGCATGCCTATTCGCAGACGCTCGATGCGGAACTGGCCATCGTCGCCAAACGCCGCAAGAGCGCGACGGAAGTGGAAAACATGGCCGTCATCGGCGAGATCGAAGGCAAGAATGTATTGCTCGTGGATGATTTGACCGAGACGGCCGGCACGCTGACGTCGGCGGCGGCGGTGTTGAAGACGAAGGGCGCCAAAAACATCATGGCCTGCGTCTCCCACGCGCTGCTGAACGACACGGGCATCCAAAGATTGCGCAATTCTGCTATTGACGAGTTGATAACAACTGATACAGTCCAACGCCCTGCGATTGACGGTGTGAAGATCACCACGCTGTCCGTGGCGGGGCTTTTGGGCGAAGCCATCAAACGGATTCACAATAATTCGTCGGTGAACTCGCTCTTTGAATTTAAGGGCGGACGCACCAGTTGAGCGCTGCCAAGTAACAATTTTACAAAATGAAATCCGTCGCATTGAAAGCCTATCCGCGTTCGCAAGTGCAGCGCGCCGAAGTCACCAAACTCCGCGCCGCCGGCCGCGTGCCCGCCACCATTTATGGTCGCCAGGCCGCGCCGCAAAACCTCGAGGTCAACTCGAAGGAAATCGCCGACTTGCTGAACCACTCCGTTTCCGAAAACCTGCTCGTGGACTTGTCCGTCGAGAAAGACGCCCGCTCCAAGCGCCTCGCGCTCGTGCAGGAAGTCCAGCATCATCCGTTGAGCGGCAAAGTCGTGCACGTTGATTTTCACGAAGTCGCCGAGACGGAAAAAGTCACCATTTTTGTCCCCGTGGAAACGACGGGCGAACCGGCCGGCGTCAAAAACGGTGGCGGCACGCTGGAACACATTTTGCACAAGTTGAAAGTGCGCTGCCTGCCGAAGGATTTGCCGGAGCAGATCACGCTGGACGTGACCGCACTGGAAATCGGCAAGTCCATCCACCTCGGCGAAATCGTTCCGCCGGCGGGTGTTGAAATTATCGGTGAAAAATCCCGCACGGTCGTGGCCGTGGCCGCACCGCGCGCCGAAGAAGAAGTGGCCGCCACCACCGAAGCCAAGGCCGCTGGCGATGTCGAAATGACGAAGGAGAAGAAAGAAGAAGGCGCGGAAGGCGCGGCTCCGGCCGCGAAAGCCGATGCCAAGGCGGGCGACAAAAAAGCCGAGGCCAAGCCGGAAGCGAAGGCGGCGGAAAAGAAAAAGTAATTTTTGCGGCGCGAGCCGCCATCCCCGCGCATGGAAGATATTTTTCTCATCGTGGGCTTGGGAAATCCGGGTGCGGAATACGCGCAGACGCGCCACAACGCCGGTTTTTTGCTGGTAGAAAAACTGGCCGGGAAGTGGAAGGCCGGCTGGTCGAACGAACGCAAGTTTGTTTCCCGTGTGGCGAAGGCCGAGCACAATGGCAAGAAATTTTTATTGTGCGAGCCGCAGACGTTCATGAATTTGAGCGGCGAGTCGGTCGGCGCGCTGGTAAGTTTTTATCAGTTACCTTTGGTGAAAATTTTAGTGGCCGTGGACGATGCGGATCTGCCGTTGGGCGAAATTCGGCTGCGGAAAAGCGGCAGCAGCGGCGGGCATCATGGATTGGAATCCATCGAGCAGCATCTGGCGTCGCGCGAGTTTGCGCGCTTGCGGATCGGCATCGGGCGCAAAGACAGTTCGCGACAGATTGCCAATTATGTTCTCGGAAAATTTGAAAAGTCCGAGAGCGGATTGCTGGAAAAAGTTTTGGAACGGGCTGCGGATCAGGTTGAAACCTGGTCGGGAGCCGGAATCGAAAAGGCGATGAGCCAATTTAACGGAGTCGTTGACTCCCTGAACGAAGAAAAATGAAAAAATACGAAGGTCTGTTCATCCTGAACTTGAATGGCAAAGAAGAAGGCGTCAAAGACGCCCTTGACAAAATTTCCACGGACATCACCGCCACCGGCGGCAAGATTGAGACCGTGCAGAAAATGGAGCGCAAGGCTTTTGCCCGCGTCGCGGACAAGCGCCACAGCGCCGGTTTCTACGCGAATGTCATCTTTGACGCGACGCCCGGCGTGGTGGCGCAGTTGCAGAAAAAATTCTCGCTCAACGAGGACGTTTTCCGCGTGCTGTTCACGATTGCGCCCGCGCCGAAAGCCGCGAAATAATCCGCCGCAAGTTTTATGGCCAGTTTCAACAAAGTGATCCTCGTCGGCAACCTGACGCGCGATCCCGAATTACGCTACACGCCGAAGGGCACGGCCATCGCGAAGATCGGCCTCGCGGTCAACCGGGTCTGGACGAATGAAGCCGGCGAAAAAAAGGAAGAGGTCACTTTCGTGGACGTGGATATCTTTGGCCGCACCGCTGAAAACGTCGGTCAATATATGCGCAAGGGCCGCCCGATATTGATTGAAGGCCGGCTGCGCCTCGACCAGTGGGATGACAAGCAGACTGGCCAGAAAAAGAGCAAGCTTGGGGTTGTGGCCGAAACCGTTCAATTTCTCGGCAGCGCGCCCGGGGCCGGTGAAGGCGGCGCACCCGCCGCCGCGCGCGCGCCGCGCCCGGCACCATCCGCGCCCGCGAGCGAACCGGTCGAAGGCGACGGGCCGCCTGAAAGCGACGATGTTCCATTCTGATTTTTAACCGCAGCAATTTCAAAATTATTTTTTGTATGGCAAAAACTGAAGTTATCCTCACGCACAACATCGTCGGCCTCGGCGGTGAATCCGACAACGTCCGCGTCGCCGCCGGCTACGCGCGCAATTATCTGTTCCCGCAGCGCCTGGCCGTGCCCGTCACGTCCGCGAACAAGCGTCAGCTCGAAGCGCTCAAGCAAAAGCGTGCCGAGCGTGAAGCGAACGAACTGAACCACATGAACGACCTGGCCAAGGCGCTCCAAAAGCTGGTCTGCATCATCAAGGTCAAGACCGGCGAGGACGGCAAGTTGTTTGGATCCGTCACCAGCGGCACGATCGCGGACGAATTGAAGCACCAATTCGACATCGCGCTCGACAAAAAGAAGATCAAACTTGAACACGCCATCCGCGCCATCGGCGAATTTGAGGTGGAGTTGCATTTGCACGCGGAAGTCAAAGGCACCTTGAAGGTGCGCGTGGAAAGCACCACGCCGATCGTCGCGCCGACGGAAGCCGCGGTCGAGGAAAAGCCGCGCACCGAGAAGCGCGGCCACCGCGGCGACATCGTCGCCCCGACCACCGCCGAGCTCAAGGCCAAGTCTGAAAAAAAGCCCAAGGCCGAAAAGAAGGCGAAGTCGGAATAAGAGGATTATTTCTGCAAAAACCGTCCGGCCAACGCCGGACGGTTTTTTTATTGCCGCCTGGCGGGGACCCGGGCGCAATCATTGACACGCCGGCAAAGGGTGCGAGATTGGCTGTTGAAAACTGGTCAGGATTAAAACGATGCAAATGCTTGGCTTGCTTCGGTGGGGCCGGTTCTGTTTTAATCATTACATTCTAGCAATGCACCTACGCAAACCAAAGCGACAGCCGGCGCGCGCGGGAATTTTCACCTTGGTTCTGGCGGCCATGGCGGCGGTGTTGGTTTCAAAGGCCGGGGCGCAGGTCGTGACCAAGATCGCCGGCGGCGGCGACCATAGCCTGTTTCTAAAGAATGGCGGCAGTTTGTGGGCGATGGGTAACAACCAGTATGGCCAGCTGGGCGACGGCACGAACAACAACACCAACCGGCCGGAACAAATCCTGCCCAACAATGTCACGGCGATTGCCGCCGGCTACGACCACAGCCTGTTGCTCAAGAGCGATGGCAGTCTGTGGGCGATGGGCTACAACCAGTATGGCCAGCTGGGCGACGGCACGGACAACAACACCAACCGGCCGGAACAAATCGTGCCCAGCAATGTCACGGCGATTGCCGCCGG
>PLHK01000119.1 GCA_003139955.1 Limisphaerales bacterium | reverse complement strand
AAAATCAAAAAGTCCGTCAGCCACCGGCGGCGGCGGGCGCGCGATGACGCCGGAAATTTCCACACGCTGCCCGGCAAAATAATTTGTGCCGAGAATGCCGGGCGTGATGACAAGGATTTCGCCAGCGGCGGGAAGAAACTTTTCCGCGAGCTGGATTTCGGAGACCCGGACGCGGACGACGTTGCGCCAGTTTTCCACATCATCGCGGACGGTTATTTTCAGACGCGGCGTTTCGGCGAGTTCGCCGCGCACGGTGACGAGCGCAGGTTCGTTGCCGAGCAAAATCCGCAGATCGTCCGGTGAGACGATGGCGGTGTGGCAGATGAAATTTGTCCAGCCAGCGAGCACGAGCAACGGCCAGAAGAAAAACGGGCGGAGTTTGGCGGACGCGATGCCGAAAATTAAAATTACCGCCGTAACAGCGAGCAGCACGGCGGGCGGCGGCTGAAAAAACGGTGCGAACAGCAAGCCGGCGACGTAGGCGAGAACGACGCTGACGAGCGGACGGTTCATTTCACCAGTGCTTCAAAATTTTCCCGATGCCCCAAAGCAGCAGCAGGCCGATGGCTCCGCCGGTGGTGTCAATGATCACATCCGAGACGAGCGGGGTGCGAGTGGGCACAAAAATCTGGTGGAACTCGTCGGTGGCGGCGTAGAAAAAAACCATCGCCAGCGACAAACCGGCCTGATCCCAGCGCCACGGCTGCGAACCGCGATCAGTTTTTTGCGGCTGCCGGATAGCGCGCCAGAGGAGCAACGCGAGCAAGGAGTATTCAGTCAGGTGGGCGGTTTTGCGGAAGAGATGGTGAAAAAATTCCACCTGCGCCTGCGCCATGTGTGGAAACAGCCAGCGCAGCAGCGGTTCAAACAGCGCGCTGGAATGTTGGTAGGACTTGGCGTCGGCGGACGCAGAAAAAATCAGACACATCCACACCAGCGGCGGCAGCCAGTATTTGAACAGGATTCGCGATTTTTGCACGCCCGATGAAAGCGGGATTCCGGCGGCGCGGCAATCCGAAATTAATTTTTGTCCGGCGGCGGCCCGTCTTTGCGATTGCCAAGCCGCGTCGGATTTGGCACAGAAATGCGCCCGATGAGTTCCCTGCTCAAGCTCGGCGTCAACATTGACCACGTCGCCACGATCCGCGAAGCGCGTTATCGCGGTCGCGGATTTGGCGAACCCGATCCCGTCGCGGCGGCGCAACTTTGTGAAGCCGCTGGCGCGCACGGCATCACCGCGCATCTGCGCGAAGACCGGCGGCACATCCAAGACCGCGATGTTTGGCGACTGCGTGAAGTCGTCCAGACGCGATTGAATCTGGAAATGGCCAACGCGCCGGAGATCATTGAGATCGCGTTGAAACTAAAACCAGAAATCGTCTGCCTCGTGCCGGAACGGCGTTTGGAAGTGACGACGGAAGGCGGACTCGACGTGGTCGCGGCGGAAAAATCTCTGACCGCGACACGCCAAAAAATGAACGACGCGGGCATCGAAGTCAGCTTGTTCATCGCGCCGGACGAAAAGCAGATTGCCGCCGCCGCCCGCACCGGTGCCCAGTTCATTGAGCTACACACCGGCACTTTCGCCGAACACTTTGACGACGAAAAAAAGCGCGCGGTTGAATTAAAACGGCTCGTCGGCGGCGCGCAACAGGCACATTCGCTCGGCCTGAAAGTGAACGCCGGTCACGGTTTGAACTACGAAAATCTCACGACGCTTTTTCAAGTGCCGCACCTGGTGGAATTGAACATCGGCCACAGCATTGTGAGCCGCGCGGTGTTCGTCGGCATGGAAACCGCCGTGCGCGAGATGTTGGCCGTGATGAAAAATTACCGTGCTTGATTAAGTTTTCGCGTGGGACATTTCCGCGTGGACTTTGACAACGCCTTTTGCGAGAGCTTCCCAATCCGTTTCATTCGTCTCCCAGCCGGCGCTAAACCGGACAGCGCGCACCGCGTGCATGGATTTGTAACCCATCGCGGACAAAACATGCGACGGCTCTTCCTTGCCAGTCGTGCAGGCCGAACCAGTGCTGACTGCAAAGCCAGCTTTATCCAACCGCACAACCCATTGATGCTTGCGGTCGCCTTCCGGCATCAACGCCGAAACCGTGTTCCACAAACGCGGCACGTTCGCGCCAATGATGCTCGCGCCGGGCAATGCGCGCAGCAGCTCGCGCTCAAAATTATCGCGCCACACGCCGCGCAGCAGATGCAGACTCTGCGAAATCTGTTTCTCGCGCACGTCGAGCGCCGCCAGCATCGCCGCGATGATCGCCACGTTTTCCGTGCCTGCGCGTTTGCCGCCTTCCTGTTTGCCACCGTGCAGCAGCGGCGTGATGGATTTGCGATGCGGAATTTTCAAAAAGCCCACGCCACGCGGCCCGCCAAATTTATGCGCCGCACCGCTGACAAAATCCACCTCGCCCAATCCTTTCAACGGCATCTTGCCGATGAACTGCACCGCGTCCGTGAAAAACGGAACTTCGTAAGCTTTGCAAATTGCATGGATTTCACGCCACGGCTGGATGACACCCGTTTCGTTATTCGCAGCCATGACGCTGACGAGACCAGGACGCGTGTCCGCCAGTTCAGCCGTAATCCAATCCACGTCCACCACGCCGTCGCGCGTGACCGGAATCAATTTCACCCGCTTGCCAAAGTAGTATTTCGCCGAATCATGCACGCACGGATGTTCAATTGCCGAAATCCAAACCTCTTCTTTCTCACCGAGCGTTTTGGAGAAATGGTGCGTGACCATGTTGTTCGCTTCGGTCGCGCCGCTCGTCCAGATGATGTCGAGCGGATGACAGCCTAGATACGCCGCGAGCTTCTCGCGCGCGTCCGCGAGCGCGATGCTTGCACGCGTGCCAGCTTGATGCATCGAAGACGGATTGCCGCCGATTTTCTCGGTGACGGCAAGCCACGCTTCGCGCGCCTCGCGCATGACGGGCGCGGTGGCGTTGTAATCGAAGTAAATCATCGGTCGGACAGGATACTTTTCGCGGCGAGACTGGCGAGTTTTTTATGAGCGCTGGGAAAGGCGATGGAATCAAATTTGTCCGGCGACAGCCAAATGCCAGATGCTTTCTTCGGTGAATTTTTCAAATGAACATGAAATGTTTCGAGCGTGATGCGATAACGCGTGATGGAATGCCTTATGGTGCCAAGCGGCCGAAATGTTGCCGCCTTGAAATTGAAAGCAGAATCAAAGATTTCCGGCGCGTCCTTTTTTTCGCCATTGGTTTCAAAGTTGGGAAATTCCCACAAATGCGCGTTCACAATTCCAACCGGACGTTGTTGAACGAGAAATTTTCCGTCACACTCAATGACGAAGGCAACAAAATGCCTCGCCGTGGCGGCTTCACGTTTGCCGAGATTCGGCAGTTCTTGCACGCGGTTTTCCTTGAACGCGACGCAGAGTTTTTTTACCGGACAAATCAGGCAATATGGACTGCGCGGCGTGCAGACCAGCGCACCGAGTTCCATCAGCGATTGATTCAAGTGCGAACAGGAATTAGTGTCGCGCGAAGGTGGCGAAGTATTTTTGCCCTTCGCATCCTTCGCGTCCTTCGCGCGACGAACCAAATCTTCCGCCAGTTGCCAAAGACGCGCATTGGTTTCCTTCTCTTTCGGATTTTCGGCGATGCCAGAAATCCGGGTCAGCACGCGGATGACATTGCCATCAAGAATTGGCGACGGCTGGTTGAAGGCGATGCTGCAAATCGCGCCGGCGGTGTAGCGGCC
>PLHK01000021.1 GCA_003139955.1 Limisphaerales bacterium | reverse complement strand
TCGTGGTGTGAATGACGCCTAACTATTATTCAACGACCGCCGGTTCGTTGATGCAATTTGGGTATTTGACCCAAGAAGAAATCCGTAACTTCTTCATATTCAACAAAACTTGAACTGGATCAACGAACCAGCGGTTCGTTGATTCAATCCACACTAATCTCGAAGCCAAATTCGCGCAAGTCTTTCATAATCAACACAACTCATTTGGATCAACGAACCGGCGGTTCGTTGATCCACTTGCTTATGCCTTGGACAGCTTTTGTCCAACCCCATCTGTCAGACTCGTATTCATTATGAAAATGCACATCGCCATCGAAAAGTTGCGCGACGTCCTGCGCCGCCAGCATAAAGCCATCGCCACCGAATCCACCTACGTCTATTGGCTGCGTCACTATGTGACCGCCCTCACCGTCATGCCCGCCGGCCTTTCCAGCGAGCAAAAATTGGAATGGTTCTTGACCGATCTAGCCCGCCGTCGTGATTTGTCCGCCAACAGTCAAAATCAGGCGCTTAATGCCGTGCTCTTTTTTTACAAGGAAGTCCTACGCCAACCGCTTCAAGGCGTCGATGCCCTCCGCGCCAAGCGACCGGTCCGGTTACGTCATGCACCCACCATTCCTGAGACTCAAGCCCTGCTCCAAACCATTCGTGACCGCTCGCGTTATCCCACCAATCTCATCGCCCGGCTGATCTACGGTTGCGGGTTGCGCGTCACCGAACCTCTCAATTTACGCATCAAGGACCTCAATTTCGATAAACTTGAACTCTTTCTGGTTGGGGCCAAGGGCGGCAAAGATCGCGTCGTTGCCCTACCCAAAATATTGGTGCCGGAACTCGTCCAGCAGATGAAGTTTGCCGAAAACATCTGGCAGCGGGATCGGCAAAATAAAATCCCCGTCACCCTGCCCCATCAGCTAGCGGCCAAATACCCTGAATACCAATTCGGCTGGCCTTGGGCTTGGCTCTTCCCGGCTCACAACACCTGTTTCCATCCCCGCACACATCAAGAAGTCCGCTATCGGATGCACGAGGCTCATGTCCAGCGGGCCGTCAGAGATGCCAGGCGCAAACTCGGCATCTCGGTGCTTCCGCATGAGCTTCGGCACGGGTATGCCACCCACAGCATGGGCAACGGGGTCAATCCCCGGGCAATTCAACTGGCCATGGGGCATTCCTCATTGGAAACGACCATGGGCTATTTGCACTCTGAAAGTCTGAGCGTTAAAAGTCCTTTGGAAACGGTGCTGGCAGCACAGACACCGCTAAAGTCACAACCTCAAAACGGCATTTAACACTTGCCCTTCCGAATTCAGAGACAGCCTTCGGCCCCGTCACTTCGCACCCAAGGAAGCGCTTGGCGGGTCCGGTTGCATGTTCCATCTGGCCGTTAACTGCGTGATTCACTTCCGTTTATACTCCTCCTATCGAGCCTGTCCAGTGTTTTGTGGCTCTCCCATCAAAAACGACACTCCCGATTCCTAAAAGACAGGATTTCCAGAGCAGTTTTGATGATCACTGCCTCGCCCACACGGATTACAACCCAGATATCCGCATTACAGCCGTTGTGTCAAAGTTTCGCCGATGTCCGGATGTTGGTTTTCACAAAGCCGGATGAATTCATCAGCCAGAACCTTGCCGGACAACCCCAGCCGTTCACCTCCCAGCCCAAACCATTCCCCCATCACTTGCTACCCCTCGGTGTAAAATTCGCCAACACAAAGATGCTTCTCAAAGTATTCCTTCGCGTTTTTCAGATTGTATTGCGTCTTGGCTGCCACCACATCCAAACCCTAGCGGACTCTGCCCGTGATTTTTTGCAAACTTTGCAAGTTCGAGTTCCGATTTTGTGGTGAGCTACGGCCATGAGTGCAACCAAATCACTGACACAAGACTGACTGACCCAGCTATGCAAACGCCCACCCCGGTCCAGATAAAAACCGCCATCAAGGTGCTGAAAATGTATGCCGAACGACTCAACGAGCAGGCCACGCATTCCGTGATTCAGATGCCGGAGTCACGGCTGGGAGCTGATTATTCCGCGCGCATCCAATCACAAGCCATCGGACAAATCAGCCACATTGAGGCCGTCGCCGCGCAACTCACCAACTGGCTGGATGAAATTATTCAACCGCAGAAGCAATGAGATTTTTGTCATGTTTTATCCCAAGGTAAGCCCTACCCCTTCGCCAGCGAAGGATTTTNNACACGGACGCGAACTGGCCGTGACCGTGAACTGGCCACGAACTGGCCGCAGACGCGGACTCGACAGAATTGTGGACTGGCCTTGAACTTGGCCAGAACACGAACACAGGCTCGAACCCGGATTGGACACGAACTTGATCTGGCCGCAACCACGACCTCGCCGCAGACAGGCCGTGGACGCGGACTCGACGAAGATCGTCCATTTTATCTGAAAATTTTATTCATCCATAGCGCACCGTTTTATGTCCGCATTTGATCCAGAACTCGCTGGTAAAATGGTCGCGGATTATGCGCCGGCACGACCGGCAAAGTTTCAAGACCTGCTTCCCGCCAAAAATGTCATCGCCGAGTTGCGGCAAAAAGGAGCTTCGTATCGCGCCATCGCTGACCTGCTGTCACGCCACAATCTGACGACCAGCAAAACCGCTGTAACCGTCTTTTGCCACGAAGTCCTTGACTACCCCGTCCGGTCACGCAAACGCGTTTCGCGGAAAAAGGAATTGGCCCTCGTCACGCCACCAAATGAGCCGGTTTTTTCAGTGGCACCGCCAACGGCCAGCGAAAAAACCCACGAAACTTCACCGGCACGCTCGCGCGGGCCCCGCATCGCACAAATCCGAATGCTTAAACCACAAACCACATGAAACGTCTCAATCTCATCCTCAACGGCAAAGGCGGTGTCGGCAAAAGTTTCTTCGCCGTCAACTTTGTCCATTACTTGAAAGACAAGGGCATCGCCCATGTCGCCATAGACAGCGACAACGAAAACTCAACCTTGAAACGGTTTCATCCTGATGCGTGCTTTGGGGATCGTGTATGAATATGCCAGCTTCCCCTTCAGCACCCGCCCCCATCGCGGTCATCAGCCTCGCCAAATGGCTGGAACAAATTGGGGTGACTCCCTGTACTGCCTGGCGTTGGCGGAAAAAAGGCTGGCTAAAGACCATCAACATCGCCGGACGGCAATATCTCACTCAGGAAGCCATGGAAGAATTCCATCGTCGGGCCGTGGCCGGGGAGTTCGCCCGGTTTCACAAAATTCCATCTCCAAAAAACGGTTGATTTTTGGGGCCGACCCATCAGAACAAAAGCTACGATCGAAGGCCGCCATCTTGTGCGGCAGCAACCCTGACGGCTGCGGAACCGAAATTCACCCGCTGGGCTTGCCGTTGCGCGTGCTCGTTTGACAGGTGGCCATATACCTTGCCAATCAGCACGCCACCGTCCTGATGTCCCACCCACCGGGCAATGGTCATAAAATCAATTCCCGACATCACGCAGTAGCTGATGAAGTAGTGCCGCAGATCGTGAAACCCAAACCGGGTGAGTTTGGCCTCCGTCCGCACCAGCCGCATCGTCTCGACATAGCTTTTGGCCGGTTCGTCTTTTTGGCCGCGTTGCGGTGACGGGAACAGCCATTGCGTATCGGGCGCCCGGCGCGTGGCCATGTCCTTCAAATGCGTCTCCAGTTCGGCGTTGAAATCCACCACCCGTGCCTTGCGGTTTTTCGCCATGCCATCCGAACCAATGGTCAATTGCCTGCGCTCCCAGTCCACGTCCGACCATTTCAGCCGCAGGGTTTCATTGCGGCGCGCCCCGCACGCGGCCATCAATTTCACATAGTCGGCAAATTCCCGCCCGTTCTTGAAAGTTTGATCTTTCACCGCCACCGCACACAACCGTTCAATGTCTTCTCCCGGCAGCAGACCGCGCTTGCGGCCCGTCCATTTCAGCGGGCGTAAATTGAGCGTGGGCAGCACCGTGATCCAGCCGTCATCCACCGCCCGTTTCATCACATTCCGAAAGCAGATGACTTCGAGATTGACCGTCCGGCCTGACCGCCCGTCGGCTTGTCGCCTGGCGATATAGCTGTTGACCAGCGCCCGCGTGATCCGATCCAGTCGGACATGGCCGAGGTGTGCGCACCAATGTTTGATGATGATTTTCTCCGTGTAAATCGTGCTGGGCCGCTTGGCGTCTTTGACCTTTGCGTAAAAATCAAAATACTGCCTGGCATAGTCAGCGAACAGCGGTGTCCGCTTAAGTACGGGCAACGCGCCCTTGCGTCGTTGGGTCAACAGCTCCTGAAGTTTGGCGACCGCCTGGGCATCGGTGCTGACCCCTTCCATCGGCACCCGTTTGACCTGCTTGAGTCCCGTAATTTGATCCTCGACGGTAAGCTGGGCATAATAACGTCCGTTGCGCTCCCACAGGCCGCGAATCGGACGCTTGCGTTTGTCCACCACTTTGCTGTATGTTGCGCCGCGATGTTGATGGCGACTAACAATTTTGTCTGGGGCACCCGTGCTTTCCGTGTCAGCGGCTTGCATGTCATTACTCTAGCACAATTAGTAGCACAACGTCAACGGACAGCTGGCGGTTTAGTCGTAAGTTGTTTATAATAAGGTAGCCGATGTGGCGGAATTGGCAGACGCGCTAGACTCAAAATCTAGTATCTTTACAGATGTGTGGGTTCGACCCCCTCCGTCGGCACCATACTAATCAACGACTTAAGTAGATTCGGTTGACTTGTTGTTACAGTGTTGTTACACTTTAACACATGAAATCGAACTTATCACCAGATTCGCTTGCACCCGAGTCCAAGCCGGTTCGCCCGCCTAAAACGTGGCCGCACGTCATTCGTAACGGCGATGTTGCCGTAAAAATTTACAGGAACAAGGGGCACATTCGCGGTGAGAATTTCCAGACGTTCCTGTTGAGTTACTATGCCAGCGGGAAACGGCAACTTCGTCGCTTCATGGATTTCTCCAAAGCCTGCGAGGAGGCGACGCGCATCGCACAGCAGAAAGCCCAGGGCGCCCTTGGGGCTGCCGCATTGAGCGCACGAGATCGCATATCGCTCGAACAAGCGCTCGCACTGCTGGCCAAGAATGAAGGCATCGGNNGCGCAGTTCTACAAACAGAAGCATCCGTCCAACATGCCGCGCAAGACTGTGCCCGAAGTCGTCGCGGAATTCATCGCCGACCGGAAGAGCGCGAGTTGTTCAGCGGTGCATGTTAACGACTTGGAAATCCGCCTCGGTCAATTCTCCAAGGCATTTGAATTGCCGATCAGCGCGGTCAGTGCGCCGTTGGTGCAGCAATGGATTTACGGATTGAAGAATCAAAAAACGAAACAGGCCGTCGCCGCCCGCTCGAAGGAAAACATGCTCCTGCAGATTGTCAGCCTGTTCAACTTCGCCCGCCGGCAGAAATACGTTCCTGCCGAGCTTGCTTTGGAACTGTCGGAAATTTCAACGCCAAAGAAACAACACGCCCCCATCGGCATCTACACCCCCGATGAAATGCGCGCCATTCTCGCAGCAGCGGACGAGGCGGTTATCCCGGCACTGACCATAGCCGCGTTTGCGGGTTTGCGGCTGGCCGAAGTTTCACGGCTGGACTGGCGTGAGGTGAGGCTGTCTGAAAAGTTGATTGTTGTGAGTGCGGAAAACGCCAAGACCGCCGCCCGCCGATTGGTGCCCATCAGCGACAACCTCGCCGCCTGGCTTACACTGCACGTCAAACGGGCGGGTGCGTTGAATCCCTGCGAAGAACAAGCTGAGAATGTCGGCAACGCCTTGGGCGACCGTTTTGAACGAGCAGCGGCACGGGCCAAGGTGTCGTGGAAGCGCAACGGTTTCCGCCATTCTTACATTTCGTATCGTGTCGC
>PLHK01000094.1 GCA_003139955.1 Limisphaerales bacterium | reverse complement strand
TGGTGCGCGCGGCGGGGGTCGAACCCACAACCTTCAGCTTCGGAGGCTGACGCTCTATCCAATTGAGCTACGCGCGCAAATTCGCACTTTCAGACGAAAATTACCGGCGGACATTATGCGCGGTTTGCGCAGGGCGGCAAGCACGATTGGAGTCCGATGATTTCAAAAGTGTCGCGCGAAGGTGGCGAAGGCGGCGAAGAAGCCGAGGCAATTTTTTTCTTTCCCTTCGCCAACTTCGCGGTCTTCGCCCGACCTTTCGTCACGCATCGCGGCTTGCCGGTGCGGATTCCTCTGCTATTCTCCACGGCTCGTTTGTGACCATCACCGAAGAAATCCAGCGGCGGCGCACGTTCGCCATCATTTCGCATCCCGACGCGGGCAAGACCACGTTGACGGAGAAGCTGCTGCTTTACGGCGGCGCGGTGCAGCTCGCCGGCTCCGTGACCGCGCGCAAAAATCAGCGCGCCACGACGAGCGACTGGATGGAACTGGAAAAAAAACGCGGCATCTCCATCAGCTCGACCGTCCTGCAATTTGATTACGATGGTTATCGCCTCAATCTGCTCGACACGCCCGGCCACAAGGATTTTTCCGAGGACACCTATCGCGTGCTGACCGCCGTGGACGCCGTGGTGATGGTGATTGATTCCGCGAAAGGCATCGAGCCGCAGACGCGCAAATTGTTTGAGGTCTGCCGTCAGCGCGGCGTGCCGATCTTCACCTTCATGAACAAGTGCGACCGGCCGATGAAAAATCCGCTGGAGCTGATTGACGAATTGGAGCGCGTGCTGGGCATCGGCGCGTTTCCGGTGAACTGGCCCATCGGCAACGGCCCGGAATTTCAAGGCATCTACGACCGGCAGACGAAGACGATGCACACCTTCGAGCGCGTGGTCGGCGGCAAATATCGCGCACCCGTCGTCGTGGGCGGACTGCATGATCCCGAAGTGCGCGGCAATCTGAGCGACGCCGAATTTGCCCGGACGCTCGAAGAATTGGAGATGCTCGAAACGGCCGGCGAATCCTTCGACGAAGCCGCCGTGCTCGCGGGCAAGACCACGCCGGTCTTTTTCGGCAGCGGCGTGAATAATTTCGGCGTGCAACTGTTGCTCGACGGTTTTCTGAAACATTCGCCCGCGCCCAAATCGCGCGTGATGGGCGGCATCGAGATCGCGCCGGAAAATCCCGCGTTCAGCGGTTTCATTTTCAAGATCCAGGCCAACATGGATCCGAAGCATCGCGACCGCATCGCGTTCATCCGCGTCTGCTCCGGAAAATTTGATCGCGACATGACGGTGCATCATTCGCGCTCGGAGAAAAAAGTGCGCCTCTCCAGTTCGCACAAATTGTTCGGCAACGAACGCGAGACCGTGGACGAGGCGTTTCCCGGCGACGTCATCGGCCTCGTCGGTCACGACAGTTTTGGCATCGGCGACACGCTNNTATCTGCACAATCCGAACACGGGAAAATATAAACAATTTCGCCAGGGCCTCGACCAGTTGTTGCAGGAAGGCGTCATCCAGGCGTTATATCTGCGCAATTCATCCATCAAAACGCCATTGCTCGCCGCCGTCGGCCCGCTGCAATTTGAGGTCGTGCAATTCCGGCTCGAAAGCGAATACGGCGCCGAATCCCGCCTTGAAGCCGCGCCGTGGAGCGTCGTCCGCTGGCTGCCGACGGATATCACCGAAGAACAACTCGACGGCCTTTCTCTGCCCACCGGTGCAAAGCTCGCCTACGACCTCGGCAAAAATCCCGTAGTGCTGTTCCAAAACGAATGGTCGGCGAATTATTTCAACGAGACGAACAAGAACACGCCGCTGTCCGCACTGCCCGTGCAGACCGCAAAAGAATGAAAAGTTGACATCGCTGTATCAGCGTATCAAAGTATCAGCGTATGAGAACGACCATCACGGTGGACAACGACATTTTTGAGGCGGCGCAGGCGCAGGCGCAGGCTTCGGGCAAAAAACTGGGCGAGGTCATCTCGCAACTGGCGCGGCGCGGACTGCGCGCCTCGGCGGACACGGCCAGCAAAAACGGCCTGCCGGTTTTCAAAGTCCAGAGCAATGCGCCAGTCATTCCCAGCAGCCGCGCGAAGGCGTTGCTCGACGAGGACGCGACGTGAAGCTGCCCTTACTTGACACAAATATGCTGCTGGCACTGGCGTGGCCGAATCATCAGCATCACGCCAAGGCGCACGCTTGGTTTGCCGCGCACGCCAAACGCGGCTGGGCGACATGCGCGTTCACGCAGTTGGGATTTGTCCGGCTTTCGTCCAACCCGGCTTATTCGCGCGATGCGGTTTCGCCGCAGGACGCCGTCGCGTTGCTGCAGCAATGGACGCGGCACAAGGCGCACCATTTTTGGAATTCGCCCGCCGCGGATTCGCCTGCGATTTATCGGCGCGCCTTGGGACATCAACAGGTCAACGACGCCTGGCTCGTCGAAGTCGCGCGGAAAAACAAAGGCCGGCTGGTCACGCTGGACACGCATCTGTCGGCGCACGCGCTGGAAGAAAATTTGGTCGAGACCATCGCTTCGTGATGCCCGCCTACGAATAAACCACGGATGAACACCGATGCACACGGATGGAGAGACACGAATCACACTAATTTTCACGAATTGATTTCGGCTGGTTTGAATTCGTGCCAATTCGTGAAATTAATGTCTGCGTTTTGTTTTCATTCTGCATTCATAATTCTACATTCATAATTCGCCCTCATGCCCACCATTATTTCTGCCTCTGAAATCACCGTGCGCTA
>PLHK01000083.1 GCA_003139955.1 Limisphaerales bacterium | reverse complement strand
AAGGCCGAGTCGGCCAAGGAAACGATCCGCGGCATCAATCCGCATTGCGAAGTCGTCATCCACAACACGCGCATCTCGTCCGAAAACGCGCTCGATTTGATTCGGCCCTATGACATCGTCGTGGACGGCACGGACAATTTCCCGACGCGCTATCTCACGAACGACGCGTGCGTGATTTTGAAAAAGCCGAATGTCTATGGCTCGATTTTCCGTTTCGAGGGACAGGCGAGCGTGTTCGCGCCGCATCTCGGCGGACCGTGTTATCGCTGTCTGTATCCCGAACCGCCGCCGCCCGGCATGGTGCCGAGTTGCGCGGAAGGCGGCGTGCTCGGCGTGTTGCCCGGCATCATCGGCTGCATTCAGGCGAACGAAATTTTGAAGCTCGCGCTCGGCAAAGGCACGCCGCTCATCGGCCGTTTGCTGCTGTTCAACGCGCTCGACATGAAGTTCCGCGAACTGAAATTGCGCCGCGATCCTGCGTGTCCGATTTGCGGTGACCATCCGACGATCAAGGAATTGATTGATTACGAAACCTTCTGCGGCATCGTGCCGGAGCCGGAAAATACCGGCAATCCCGACGAAGTCACCGTGCAGGACATGAAAAAAGCTTTGGACAATCCGAGCCTCGGCATCAAGGTCGTGGACGTGCGCGAGCCGGATGAATACGAAATCGCGAAGGTCGCAGGCGTGCCGTTGTTGCCGTTGAGCGAACTGCAAAATCGTTTCACCGAACTCGATCCGAACACGCAATATTATTTGCACTGCAAAGCCGGCGTGCGTTCGCTGAAGGCGCTGGGTTTTTTGCGCCAGCAAGGATTCAAATACGTCAAGAGCGTCAAAGGCGGCATCACCGCGTGGTCGGATGAAATTGACCGCAACGTGCCGAGGTATTAACGCGCGGTTGCCAGCGACATGGATTCAGTCATCGCCAACGGCAAACCGGTTGCGGCGGAACTGCCATGCGCGCTGGAAAAATTTCTGTTGGCGCAAAATCTTTTGCCGCGCAGCGTCGTGGTGGAACATAACGGGGAGGCCGTCGCGCCGTCAGAATTTCCCCAGCGGCAAGTGCGCGCGGGCGACCGGCTGGAAATCGTCAGGATTGTCGCGGGCGGTTGAATTGTCGTTGGCAATCGGTGCAGAGGATTTTATTTTCCACACATGAAATGGAGATTTGCATGGGTCTATCGGCTGGGGTTGGCCGTGCTTTTTGTCATCGCCTTCTGGTCGGTCTGGGCGAGCGCGCAAGAAACGACCAACGCCGTCGCGACCACCCATGTCACTGCAACGGCCACTAATCAACTGGGTTTGCTGAAAATCAAACTACCCGAACACGCGCTAACTTTCGGGCTGGATCGCGTGGATTTTTTGCGCGATCAAACTTTTCTGGAGCAGCCGCTTTGGAAATACCTCGCCTCGTTCATTTACATTTTGCTGGCGTTTTGCGTGGCGTGGTTGCTGGATTTATTCGTCACCGTCTGGCTCAGAAAATTGGCGGCGAAAACGGCGTCGAAATATGACGACCTGATTTTGGATCTGCTGCGCGGGCCGGTGAAGGTGGTGGCGTTCGTGATTTTTTTGAACATCGGCCTGAACATTTTTGAATGGCCGGAACACGCGCAAATTTTTCTGTCCCACGGCCTGATCGTCGTCGTCGCCTGCTCGGTGACTTATGTGACCCTGAAGTTTGTGGACTTGCTGCTCGGCGTCTGGCGGGAAAAAATCGTGTCGCCGCAGGACAAGGCGTTTGCGGAGCAGTTGATCCCGCTCGCGGGCAAAAGCGCCAAGATCGTCATCATCATCGCCGCCACGCTGCTCACGGCGGACAACCTGAACATTCAAATCAAGACGTTGCTCGCCGGTTTGTCCGTTGGCGGCCTCGCGCTCGGCCTCGCGGCGCAGGACACGGTGGCGAACCTGTTCGGCGCGGTGGCGATTTTTTTGGACAAGCCATTTCACATAGGTGACCGCATCAAAGTCGAGGACGTGGAAGGCATCGTCGAGACCATCGGTTTGCGCAGTACGTCTATCCGCAACCTCGACGGCCATCATGTGACGATCCCGAACAAGTTGATGGGCAACGCCATCATCACCAACGTCACGCGCCGCCCGACGATCAAGACGGAAATGAACATCGGCCTGACCTACGACACGCCGGCGGAAAAAGTGAAGCGCGCGACGTTCATCCTCGAAGAGATTTTTCGCGGGAATCCAAAGACCGGCGAACTCGTCATCAGTTTCAACAAATTTGCGGACTCGGCGCTGAACCTTTTTGTCGTCCACGTTTGGAACGGCACGGACGCAAAGCGGCATTCGGCGGAAATGCAGGAACTGAATCTACAGATCAAATCGCGCTTCGACGCGGAAAAAATCGAGTTCGCCTTCCCGACGCAGACGATTTATCTCAAGACCGAGGCGGGAAAATGATTTGTCAGCGCCGAGCGGCGGCGGTTTAATTTGATATGCACTCGCTTATGGATTGGGTCTGGCACGACGGCAAGTTTCTGGGCATCGCTTGGAGCGTGTGGAAAGTCGTCGGCTGGCTGGGCAACGCGATTTTCTTCTCGCGCTTTTTTGTGCAGTGGTATGCCACGGAAAAAAAGCAGCAGGTCGTGATCCCGCAGGCGTTCTGGTGGTTGAGCCTCATCGGCTCGGTGACACTACTGTGCTACTCGCTGCACCAGAAAGATTCGGTCTTCATTTTCGCCTACGCCTTCACCTGGATTCCCTATATCCGCAGCCTGATGATTCACCGTCAGCACAAGGCCGCGCGCATCACCTGCGCCGGCTGCGGACAAAAAAATCCGCCGCAATGGAACTTCTGTCCGAACTGCGGCGGGAAGCTGACGAGCTGAAATTTACTTCGGCGCGGCCGGTTGCGGCGCGATGCCGTATTTCCGCAGCACCGGTTGGAAATCTGGATGCGTCTGGCCGTAGGCGACGAGCGCGTTGACAAAGTCTATCATCAACTTCTGGTTCTGGTTGAACGCGCCGATGAGCTGCTGCGCCTGCGGCCGGATGGCCTCGATGTCCTTGCCCTTGAGGCTGGCGTCCCGGTAAAGATAAATCGTCAACGTGCCACTCACCACGATCAGCGCGAGCAGCAGCGTGAAGACTTGGTTTTTCAGCGCGGAAATTTCTGAATTAAAATCAAGGCTCATATCAGTGGGCGGCGTTTTTGGGTTGGATGGACTGGAGGATGCGGGCCAGCTCCGGGCTTTTGGCCGTGACATTAAAGGCGGCGGTGTCGTTGGCCAAACCCTGCGCGCGCAAGAGGGCGTTGTTGGCCAGCGCGGCATTGTTGGTCAACTGCCGGAACTCGCGGGTGCGGTTGATGCTCAACAGGGCGAAAATCACCCCGAAGATCGCCAGCGCGGCGAGAATAAAATTCAGTACGGTCGTGGTTGTGTCGGATTTCATAAGCAGAGAAAATCTAGCCAATCAGCGGGGAAAGTCCACTGCGTTTTTCGCGCGGAGGCCAAATGTCACTTCGCCGTCACCACGACGTAATTCTTTTTGCCTTTGCGCAGCAACAGGTGCTTCCCAAAAGAAAAATCATTCAAATTGACTTGGCGCTGCAAATTAACTTCGCGAGAATTGCTCACATAAATTCCGCCGCCTTCAATATCTTTGCGAGCTTGTCCTTTGGAGCTGCTGACTCCTGCAAGAACAAGTACGTCAACAAGCGGACTGTGAGTTTCGAATAGAACACGATCTAAAAACACCCTTGGCACTTCGCCGAGGATTTCATTGAACGTGTTTTCGGAAATCCCCTTCAGTTCGCCGCCAAATAAAATCTCGCTCGCACGAATCGCTTCTGTCATCGCAATTTCACCGTGAATTAAATCCGTCACCGCTTTCGCCAGCGCCTTGTGCGCCACGCGTGCGCCGGGATTTTCTGCGTGCTGTTTTTCCAACGACTCAATCTCTTCTTTCGACAAAAATGTAAAGTATTTCAGGTAGCGGATAACGTCGCGGTCGTCTGTGTTAATCCAAAACTGGTAAAATTTATAAACGCTCGTGCGCTTCGGATCGAGCCAGATGGCACCCGCCTCGGTTTTGCCAAACTTCGTCCCATCCGCATTCGTGATGAGCGGCAGTGTCAAACCAAAGACGTGTTTGCCCAGTTTTTTGCGAGTCAAATCAATGCCCGCCGTGATGTTGCCCCACTGGTCGCTGCCGCCGATCTGCAATTCGCAGTTTGCATCGCGGCACAGCACCATGAAATCAAATGCCTGTAGCAGCATATAGCTGAACTCGGTGTAGCTGATACCGACGTCGCGGTCTTCCATGCGCGCGCGGACGGATTCCTTGGCCACCATCTGGTTGACGGAAAAATGCTTCCCGATGTCGCGCAAAAAATCGAGGAACGAAATGCCTTTCGTCCAGCTCGCATTATCCACGAGTTGCGCGGGATTTTCCTTCGTTTCAAAATCCAGCAGCTTTGCGAGCTGCACTTTCACGCTGGCGATGTTGTGATCCAAAATTTCTTTCGTCAGCAACTGACGCTCGGCAGTTTTGCCGCTCGGATCGCCGATGCTGCCCGTCGCGCCGCCGGCGACGGCAATGGGATGATGGCCGAGCAGCTGAAATCGGCGCAAAGCGAGGAGCGGCACAAGATTGCCGACGTGCAGCGAATCCGCCGTCGGGTCGAAGCCGCAGTAAAGCGTGATGGGCGCGGCGGTTTTCTTTTCCAACTCCGCCACGTCCGTGCAATCGGCAATCAGCCCGCGCCATTTAAGTTCTTCCAAAATGCTCACGGGCGAAGATTACAAATGAAACGGCGGATTGGAAAACAGAATTAGCCGCAATAAAGCGCAGAAGTCGCAAAAGCGAAAAAGATTTTGCGCTTTTTGAGCTTTATTGCGGCAAAATTAAATCGTCACTTAACTTTGGACTTTGGACTTTGGGCTTTGGACTTTAATCTGCGCGCGTGTCAAAAATGTTGAAAGCCTCCGGCGCGATGGCCGCCGCCACGTTGTTGAGCCGCGTGCTCGGCATGGTGCGCGTCATGGTTTATGCGCGCTTCATGGGCGATGGCTGGGTGGCGGGTGCTTTTACGTTTGCATTTCAGATTCCAAATCTTTTCCGGCGCTTGCTGGGTGAAGGTGCGTTGACCGCGGCGTTCATCCCGATTTTCAAGGAGAAGGAAAAAACTCATGGCGAAACGGAAATGTGGCGCGCGGCCAACGCCGTCATTTCCGGCCTTGTCGTCGTCGCGAGCGGATTGATTGCGCTGGTCATGCTCGGTCTCGCCATCGCGTTGTCGGTGCATCAATTCAGCGCCAGCACCAGCCTGATGTTGCAACTGCTCTTCGTGATGTTTCCCTATATGCTGCTCGTGTGCATCGCGGCGGCGCTGATGGGGATGCTCAACGCGCGCGGCCATTTTTTCATTCCCGCCATGGGCGCGACGATGCTGAACGTGGTGATGATCGCCTCCGTTCTGTTTTTCGCGCCGCGGCTTGGCCTAAATTTACCGAAGCAAGGGCGGTTGCCGGTTCAGATTTTTGCGCTCGCGTATGGCGTGCTGGTGGCGGGTGCGGCACAAGCGGCGTTCCAAGTGCCGACGCTCTGGCGCGAAGGCTTTCGCTACCGCTGGGTTTCGCCGTGGAAAAACGAAACGGTGCGGCTCGTCGCCACGCGGATGATTCCCGGCACAATCGGCGTCGCCGCGTTTCAGCTCAATGTCCTGCTCGTGCAAAGCCTCGCGTTCTGGATCAATCCGCAGATCAACGCCTCGTTTGAATACGCCGTGCGCCTGATGGAATTGCCGCAGGGAATGTTCGGCATCTCGCTGGCGACTTATTTGCTCACGACCTTGAGCAGCCTCGCGATTGAAAAAAATTATCCAGAATTTCGCGCCACGCTCCGTCACGGCATCAGCTCGCTGCTGTTGGTAAATTTGATTGCCGCCGCGCTGCTCGTCGCGCTGGCCGAGCCGATCATGCGGCTGCTCTTTGAGCGCGGACAATTCACCGCCGCCTCGACCGACCGCGCGGCGTTCGCGCTCGTCTGCCTTGCACCCGGACTGGTGGCATTTTCCACCGTGAATGTTTTGGCGCGCGCTTTCTATGCCCTCGGCGACACCAAAACGCCAATGAAAATAAGCCTGGCGTGCCTCGCGCTCAATCTGATGCTCGCGGCCATTTTAATTGTGCCGCTGAAACAAGGCGGACTCGGTATCGCCAACACCGTCACTTCCGTCGGCAACGTCGCGCTGCTGTTTTTTGCGCTGCGGAAAAAACTGGGTAAACTTGAAATGGAATCGCTCCGCGGCACGACGCGTCCGCTGGCGCTGGCCGCGCTGCTCGCGTGTGTCATCGCGTGGTACGGTTGGATGGATTGGGAACAGTGGCTCGGCCACGAAACACTTTTGCTAAAAATCGGCGCGGTGTTTGTGCCGGCGGGAATCGCCGGTGGAATTTACTGGCTGATCGCGCTGCTCTGCAAAATTCCGGCGGCGCAGGAAATGAGCGCGTTCGCGTTCGCAAAAATTCGTCGTAAATAATTTGGGAGGGATGGTGTGTCGCCGTCCCAAACATATTAAAAATCGGGACACCTACACGGCGTCCCGTCCTCAAATCTCAACCGTTGCCGTCCAGCCGTGGTCGCCGAACTGCGATTTGAATTTTTCCGACAGTTTTTCCGCCGCCGGCAGGTTTTCTGCGATGGCAAACGTAGTCGAACCGCTGCCGGACATGAGTGCAACGAGCGCGCCGTTCTCGCGTAAAAATTCTTGGTAAAGTTCCAGCAAGGGAAATTTGTCAAACGCGGGTGCTTCGAGTGAATTGTAAATTTCCGCCGCCGCCGTTTTCAAATAACCGGTTTGTAAAAGTGAAATCAATTTTTCCGCGCGACCGGGTTTGCCGTTCAACTCCTTTGGAAAACGCGCAAGGTTTTGATACGACCACGGTGTGGAAATACCGAAGCCGGGATGGGCGAGGAAAAACGCCTTGCCGCGCAGGATGGAAAATTTTTCCAGCAGCTCCACTTTTTCGCCGCGTCCGGTCGTGAGCGCGGGCCGGTCGTAAAGGAAAAATGGGATGTCCGAGCCGAGCGCGGCGGCCAGCGCGTGCAGTTTTTCCGACGGCAGCGGCGCGCTGAAGAGTTCATTCAGCGCGGCAAAGGTCACGGCGGCATTCGCGCTGCCGCCGCCGATGCCACCGGCCAGTGGCAGGTTTTTCTGTAGATGAATTTTTACGCCGTCGGAAATTTTTGCGGCAGCCAGAAATGAAGTGGCGGCGCGGTGGACAAGGTTTTTTGAATCGCACGGCAGTTCAGGATGACTGCAAGTGAGCTGCAGACTCGCGCCCGCGCGCTCGAAAGTCATCTCGTCGCAGAGGTTCACCGGCTGCATGACGGTCTCCAGTTCATGAAAACCGTCGGCGCGTTTGCCGAGGATGTTCAGGATGAGGTTGACCTTGCAGGGCGATTTTTTTTCGAGGCGCATGGGCGTTCAGCAAAGCAAAACGCGCCAACAATTTTTGTTGGCGCGCGGTGCGGAAATCAATTTCACGTCAGTAATTATCAAACACGCTGAACCGGCTGCCGGGCACGAAGGGCGCGACGTCGCCGCCGGAGTAGCCGGTGTAGGTGTCAGTGTCAAAGGTGGAGCCGGAAACCAAGCCGGGCTTGTAGCTCTCGGGATATTGGGGCACAGCCGTAACCTTGCGGGTCAAAATCGGGCTATAGGATGGAATGGGGAAGGTGGCGACTTCGTAAAGGCCGAGGCCGACGCGGCTGATGGACTGGTCAAAGCCGTGTATGACGCCGTAGGAATAGCTGATGTCGGGCGCGGAAAACACGGCGTTTTGCTCGACGCTGCGGCGCATATCGCCCCAGCGGACGATCTCCATGGTATTGTCAATGCCGCGAGCCAGTTTATGTTCCGGCCCGGAACAGCCGGTGACGCCAGCGGCGGCGAGGGCGGCGGTAAGAAGAAAAATCAGTTTGCGCATACGATTTTCAGTTGATGATTTGAGCTTACGCCGAATCGCCCACTTGTAAAGCGCGTTTTCCATCAATGCCAGTGCCGGCGCAACTGCGGCCAGCCGTAAATCCAGCCAATCCACAATCCCGCCGCAACGAGCACCGCCAGCAGCAGCACAAGGAGAATTTTCCGACGCGCCTGCGCCCGGTCGGGTTGCTCCCAATACCACGCGATCCACACGCTCAATTCAAACAAACCTTGCAATGGAATGAACATCATCACTTGCGTCAGCACTTCCGGGGTGGTCAGCAGCGCGCCGAGCGTGAGGTTGATGACGATCATGTAACGTCGTGCCTTGGAAAGGATGCCGTAACTCAACACCCCGATTTTTACGAGCGTCAAAATCACGACGGGCATTTCAAAGCCCAGACCCATGCCGAGCATGAAACGGCAGACAAAGCTGATGTAATCTTCCGCGCGCCATTGCGTCGCGCCGAAGCCGAGCCAGTTGGAATACATCTGCGACGCGGCGAGCGCGACAGGCATCAGGATGAAATAACAAAACGCCACGCCGGCGAGGAACAATCCGCCGCCGATGAAAATGGCGCGGTAAATATATTTCCGTTCGCGCATCCGTAACGCCGGAAAAATAAACGACGCGACGAAATACATCAGGAACGGTGAAGCCAGCACCATACCGCCGTAAAGCCCTGCCTGAAACGCCACAAAAAATCCGCCCGCGGGACTTAAGTTCACCAGCTCGATGTGCATCCGTTCCAATTCTGCAACGGCGCGCGGATTATCATCCACGTGCCAGCCGAGAACCTGATTTGTGCCGAGCATGAGCGGTTCGACCGCGACAGCAATGAAACGATTTGTTCCGAGATTCAGCGCCGTGCTTTGTTCCGGTGAGATTGCAAAATTGCCAAGGTGGTTCGTGCCGAAGCTGACGGTGGCGATTTGATTTGTGCCGGGATAGCCCATCGGCGCGCGCGTCAGCGGCCATTTAATGACGGCGATGACGTAGTTCGCCGCAAAGAGGCAGATGAGCATTCCCAACCCGACGGCGACGGAACACTTGACGAGCAGCCAGCGAAAATCTTCGAGGTGTTCGAGAAAAGTTTTGACGGGGCCGCCGCCGTCATCCGGCGGTTCTGGGGAAAATTCGGCCATGAAAAAACGGCGGAATCGACCGCACGATCAAGAGACTTTTGTCTCCGTGGGCTTGGCCGGCGATTGCGCGGTGGTGTTCGCGGGCGGAACCGGCGTGGTGGTCGGCGGAGTTTCCGTGCTGGCGTTGTTGATTTCGTCCGTTACTTCCTTCGTCGCTTTTTTGAATTCCTTGATACCAAGGCCGACACCGCGCGCGAGTTCGGGAATTTTTTTTGCGCCGAACAAAATAATGATGATGGCCAGGATTAAAATCACCTGCGGCCCGCCGAACCAGCTTGCAAGCATTGCGTTCATAATAGAATCGTTTCTAAATTTACCTTACGCCCGCAAGCCAATTAAGTAAAGCCGCAAAACGCCGCAACTCAATCAAGCCACAAAAAAGGCCGCGCGGTGAGGCGCGGCCTTGATTTGGAAATTCCGTTTGAATCAAACGCCGGTCTTCGGATGCAGCAGGATGAAATCATCGCGGCGGTTCGCCTTCCACGCGGATTCATCGTGGCCGGGATCAACCGGTTTGTCCTTGCCATAGCTGATGGTGCGGATGCGGTCGGGGCTGACGCCGGCCTTGGCCAGCGCCTCGCGGGCGGCCAGCGCGCGGCGTTCGCCGAGCGCGCGGTTGTATTCTTCCGTGCCGCGCTCGTCGCAGTTGCCTTCGATGCGCAGCTTGTCACCGGCATTGGCGGACAAGGCTGAAGCAACGGCGGAAATATTTGCGCTCTCGCTGTCCCGGATGGCCGCGCTGTCGAACGCAAAATGAATCGTGTTCGCCGCGAGTGCCGCTGGATCGTCAACCATGTTATCGAATGAATTCAACGCCGCCGTGTTGCCGCCACCCTGCGTGGTGTTGATGCCAGTGCTACCGTTGTCGCCACCCATCGTGCCGCCGCCGCCAATAGTGGGGCCACTGCCGTCGCCACCAACGGGAGCCGCTTCTTGTCCGGGAAGCCGCGTGAGGCCGACCGGCGCGTGTTTGCAGCCAGTGGTGGCCAGCATCGCAGCCAGCGCGAGCGCGAGCGGAAAAATAATTTGGTTCGTTTTCATAATTTTTTATTCAGTTGAATGTGTCGGTTAAAAAGTTGCGGTTAAAATTTCGTGACGAAAAAGAAAATCATTTCGCCCAGGCCGGCTGGGAACTGCTTCCGGTCGTTCGCGCACAATCCTTGTCTTGTTTGGTGAAAACGTCAAGCACAGACAACACCTGCCGGTAGCCCAGCGAGCGGTTGAACACCAGCGTCCGCGAGTTTGGCGCCCAAGACGGATTCTGGCCTTCGACCAGAATCGTCGGCGGCGCGCTGCCGTCCGCCGGCACCACGCAGATGTTGAAGTCGCCCATTTGCGACGTGAACGCGATCCATTTGCCGTCCGGCGACCAGTCCGGCTCCGTGGGATTCGCCGCGCCGGTGGTGCTGATGTATTGCACCGCGCCGCCGCCCGCTGGAACTTTCGCCAGCCGGCGACGTTCATTATGTTTCGTCTCGAAACAAATCCATTCGCCGTCCGGCGACCACACCGGCGAGGAATCCTCGACGCCCGTAGTGATTTGTTTCAGATTCGTGCCGTCGGCGTTGCACACCCAGATGTTGGCGCTGCCGGATTTGCTCAACACCATCGCAATCTTCGCGCCGTCCGGCGATGCCGCCGCGCTCGTGTTCAAGCCCGAATACGCCGCGATCTTGCGCCGCTGCCCGCTCGTTAGGCTGTGGTAAAAAATGTCCGGGTTGTCCAGCGCGTAAGAAGTGTAATACAGCGCGAGCCGGCCCGGCACCCACGCGGGCTTGGCGACGATGGCGTTGTCGGAAGTGATGCGCTGGGCGTTGTGGCCGTCAAAATCCGCGACGTAAATTTCGCCCGCGCCATAGCCGGACGGTTGCGACTTGAACGCGATTTTCGTCTGGCCGATGCCTTTTTTCCCCGTGACCGCCAGCACGATGTCATCCGCAAACGCGTGCGCCTGCCGTCGCAAGCTCGCGCCGTTGTAGCTGCGCGAGAGCAGCACGCGCCGCGCGAACTTGTCCGTCAAATTGCCGCTGATGCCGCCCGCGTCGCTGCCGTTGATGAGATACTGCGCCGCGTCCGGCGTGACGAAACTGAAACCTTGAACCGTCAGGTCAAATTTCAAAACCTCCGCGCCCTCGCCGGTGAATCCGCTCATGGAAACGGGAATGGGTGGCGTCATGCCGGGAACCGGGATGCGCTCGTTCATGTGAAGGTTGCCATTTTCTTGCGCCAACAGCGGCGTGGCTGCGATCATCAAACTTGCGAAGAATAATTTTGTCAGTTTTGAAAATGTTGTCATAGCGTGCTGGTTCGTGTGGCGTTGAAATCGATATTGTAGGTGCGTTGCTGGTCTTTGGAATCGTCGGGAAATTCGCCAATAAAACTCACGCGATCCAGCATACGCTGAACCGCATTGTCCACCGAAGCATCACCGGACGAGGTGACAATGCGGGAAGAAATCACGCTGCCGTTTCTGGCAATGGTGACAGAAAATCTGACCACGGCAGCGGTGCTGGCCATATTGTCCGGGGCAATCCAAGCTTGATGATAAGCACTGACCACCGCCGCGCCATAATTTGCGTAAGACACGCTGCTATTGCCGGGCATATTGATTTCCGTGGCGGTCGAGGAATTTTCCTTGATGGCGCGCATCGCCTCGGCCAAGGCCCTGGCTCTTGCCTTGGCCAGACGTTTGGCCTCGCGCTCATCAGCATCGCTCGCGGTTGTGACTTTCGGCACAGTGCGCGTGACTTGGTTCAAATCCACCTTAACCGTGTGCGGTTGTGGCTTGCTGGACGTCTCTTTCGGCGTCAAATCATCCGGCGAAATTTTTGGCGGCTCCGGCGTGAAAAGTTTTTCCACGCGCTGCACCAAGGTCGGCGTAGGCGGCGTTGGCGGCGTGACTACGGGTTGTGGTTGCGGCGGAGTCGGAGTCGGCTGCGGCGGGACAACTGGCGTTGGCGCGGGCAGCTGCGCGGCTTTGACGCCGCTGTTTAACTTCGCTTCGATTGTGGTTGACGAAATCACGTCCAGCATTTGCGTCTCGTCCGGCTTCTCATGATGCACAAAAAATGCCGAACCAAAAACCAAAATCAAGACCAGCAGCAGGTGAAAACCCGCCGTGGCGATGAGGCATTTTTTTTGCAGCCGGTTCATTTGGGCGTCGGGTCGGTGCGCAATGAGTAGCGCGTGATGCCGTATTTCTGGCAGCCGTCCAGCACCTGCGCCACGAGGTCGTAACGGCAGCCCGCGTCCGCGCGGATATAGACGACGAGATTCGGGTTGGCGCGATAACCCACGGCGAGCTGGTAAATCAGTTGCGCCAGCGACACCCGCCGTTTGTCGAGCGCGTAGTAGCCGGTGTTGGAAATCTCGACGGTGCGGATGTCGCTTTTATCAAGTTGTTGCTCGGTGCGGCCGCCGTGCGGCAGTTTCAGATCAATGCTTTTTTCGAGCAGCGGCGTGGTGATGACGAAGATGATGAGCAGCACGAACGCCAGATCCAGCAACGGCGTGATGTTGATGTCGCTCAACGTCACCAGCGAATTGCGTTGGGAAAAACGGCGCATGAAAATTATTCCTCGGCGAGAAATTCCGTTTCCATTTTCGACACCAGTTCCTGCGCGAAGTTGTCCAGCTCGACCGTGAACGCGCGCAGGTTGTGGACGAGCCAGTTGTAGCCAAACATCGAGGGAATCGCGACGAGCAAACCCGCGACCGTCGTGATGAGCGCGGCGGAAACGCCCGGCGCCATCGCCGCCATCGTCGCGGAACCCTGCTGTGCGATGCCGGCGAATGTGCTCATCACGCCCCAGACCGTGCCGAGCAGACCCAGAAACGGTGCGCCGCTCACCGCGATGGCCAGCAGGATCAGGCCGGATTCCAGTTTCAAAGATTCTTTAGCGACGACGTTTTCGATGGCGCGCTTGATGTGCTCCATGTTTTTGAGCGTGATCTGCTGTTTGGTGCGGTCGCCGCCCGGCCCACGCAAACGCGCGTCGAGCTGCACGCAGCCGGCCTGATACACCGCGTAAAGCGGACAGCCTTCGACCTGCAACTTGCGGTCGAACATATCCAGCACGGCTTTCTGGGAAGTGAATTCCTGGCCGAACAGCGAATTCAGTTTCCGCGCGCGGCGCATCTGGATGACCTTGGACATCATCACAAACCACGCGGCGATGGAGAAAACGAAGAGCAGCGCGATGATGGCTTTCGCCTCCACCGTCGCCTTGTCCCAAATGTAAAGGAGTTCAGCCTGGTTGGCGGCCGCCCCGATGAGTGTAAAAGATATCCCGCTCATAAAATTCAAAACTTGGTGGTGAGGAACCGGTTTTTGGCCAAGTGACGGTGTCCGAGCATTTGACCGTCACGCCGATTATCATTGTCGGCGGGGGAAATTGCAAAAACTTTTTTGTGCGAAAAATCGAATCGCGCTTTGCCCCGCCGCCAAAATCGCTTACAAGAAACCCATGTCGCAACCGCGCCGCATCGCCTTGCTGCTCGCCCTCGCCACCTTCGCGCTGTATCTGCCGGTGGCGTGGTTCGGCTTTGTTGTCTATGACGACGGCCTCTACGTCACCGATCAGCCCATCGTGCAGGCCGGCGTGACGTGGGCGGGCGTGAAATGGGCGTTCGTCACCATGGCCGCGAGCAACTGGCATCCGCTGACGTGGCTTTCGCACATGATTGACTGCGGCGTCTTCGGCCTGAATCCTGCCGGGCCGCACGTCGTGAACGCCTTGTTTCATGCGGCGAATGTCGCGCTGCTCTTCACGCTGCTGATGCGGATCACAAATAAATTATGGCCGTCCGCGTTTATCGCCGCGCTGTTCGCGTGGCATCCGTTGCACGTCGAATCCGTCGCGTGGATTGCCGAGCGCAAAGATGTCTTGAGCACATTTTTCACGCTGCTCGCGCTGCTGAATTACGCGCGCTACGTTGAGTTGTCCAAAGTCCAACTTGCCGCGCCAGAGCACAGCGGTGGCGGGAGTAAAAAGTCCAAAGTTTATTTCGCGTGGAGCTTGGTGACTTTCGCGCTCGGCCTGATGGCGAAACCCATGCTCGTCACTTTGCCGTGCGTTTTGTTGCTGTTGGATTTCTGGCCGCTCAAAAGAGTTGCGGTTTGCAAGTTGCAAGTTGAAGGTTCGGAGCCGCGCAACTTTCAACCTTCAACCTTCAACCTGCAACTGCTCCTTGAAAAAATTCCATTTTTTCTGATCAGCGCCGCTTCCTGCGCCATCACATTTCTCGCGCAATCGCAGCGCGGCAGCGACGCCGTCGTCTCGCTCGAAACCGTGCCGCTGCATTACCGGCTCAAAAGTGTTCCGCTGGCATACGTCGAATATTTGGAGAAAACTTTCTGGCCGGCCAAGCTCGCCATTTTTTATCCGCTCCACGAAAAAATTCCTGCCGCCACCGTCGCGTTGTCTGTCGCGCTGCTAGTTTTAATTTCACTCGCCACGCTGTGGCTTTACCGCACACGGCCATATCTATTCACCGGCTGGTTCTGGTTCCTCGGCACGCTCGTGCCCGTCATTGGCCTCGTGCAGGTTGGCGGCGCCGCGCTCGCTGACCGATATAGTTATCTGCCGTCCGTCGGAATTTTTATCGCCGTCACGTTTACCGTGTGCGACTTGGCCGCACACTTCAAAATTTCAAAGTGTATCCTCGCTGGAATTGCCATTTTCATCCTCGCCACCTGCGTCATCACGACGGAAAACCAACTTCAACATTGGCGAAACAGCGTCACGCTCTTCCAGCACGCGCTCGCCGTGACCACCGACAACGACGTTGCCCGCGACAATCTCGGCGTCGCGCTCGAACAGCAAGGCCGCCTCGCCGAAGCCGCCGAGCAATACCGCGCCGCCGCCAAACTCGAACCCGACCGCTATCAAGGCCATCACAATCTCGCCAACGCACTCGACCGCCTCGGCCATCCGGCGGAGGCATTGGCCGAACATCGTGAAGCCGTGCGGCTCGGTCCGGATGTGCAGTTTCTGCATCACGTCCTCGGACTCGCACTCGTGACCGCTGGCAAAGACGATGAAGCCTTAAAAGAATTTGCCACCGCCGCGCAGCTCGACGCGCATTATCCTTGGCCGCACGTCGAGATCGCAAAAATTTATCTCCGACAAAACCGTGACCCCAACGCGCTCGACGAATTGCGCACCGCGCTGCGCATTGACCCGGACGACATCGAAATCCTGACCTTCACCGCACAGGTTTTGGCAGCGTCCGAAAATCCCGCCACGCGCAACGGCCAGGACGCGTTCGCGCTCGCCGCCAAGGCCAACGCGCTCGCCAATGGACGGCAGCCAAATGTGCTCGACGTGCTTGGCATGGCCTGCGCCGAACTGGGAAAATTTGACGACGCCCAAATGGCCGCGCAAACCGCGCTCGACACCGCCAGCGCGTTGGAATTAAAAAATGTCGCGCCAATCCAAAAGCGGCTGCAACTTTACAGAAACCACCAGCCGTGGCGCGAAACTTTCGGCGCGACCAATGCGCCGCCGAAAAATTAGGCGGAGATGAGCGCGGTCAATGTTCGCCGCACCTGCGGATTTTTCAGAACGGCTTTCAGTTCAAATTTTTTGCCGAGCCACGACAGCGTGAAGATTTTTTCCGATGCTAAAAATTGTTCCAGCAATTTTGCATTCGATTTCGTCGCCGCGTCCGGTTTTTCTGGCGACATCAAAATTACTTTTGCCTTTACGCGTAGATTTTTCGGCAGCGCTGCGAGCGTCAGTAAAATATGATTTGCCGCGCCCAGTTTATTTTGCGCGACGACGATGGGCGTAGCGCGCAAGTCGGTAATTAAATCCCGCGAATCAAAATTTTCCCCGAGCGGACTCAACAAACCGCCCGCACCTTCGACCAGCGTCACGGCGAATTTTTTCTGCATCGCGCGGATGTGCGCGAGCACTTGCGCGCGCGTGACGGATTTTTTTTCCAGCTTCGCCGCGAGCGCGGGTGCGATGACGGCGCGAAAATGCCACGGATTGATTTCGTCCAATTTTAATGAGCCATCCAGCGCGTCGCAAAGCGATACCGCATCGTCGCGGTTGCCGGAACAAATGGGTTTCAACGCGGCGACTTTCACGCCGCGCGTGTGTAAAAATTTTGCCAGCAGCGCGGTCAAAACGGTTTTGCCGACGCCGGTGTCCGTGCCGGTGATGAAGAAAGTTTGCTTCACTTGGCGGACATGAAAGCGGAATCATCCGTTTTGCGCCACCAAAACAATTTGCCATCGCGCCGCCGGTTATTTATGCTGAGCGGCTCGTTTAACCTTTAATTTACTGTGAACGTAACTGTTGAAAATTTGGCCCCGTGCAAAAAGCTCGTGCGGGTGGAACTGGACGTAACCGCCGTTGACTCGGCGTTTGACGCCATCGCGAAGGATTATCAAAAGCAGGCCGCGCTGCCGGGTTTTCGCCCGGGCAAAGCGCCGCGAGACATGGTGATCAAAAAATACGACGCGGAAATCAAGGACGAAGCCAAGCGTAAGTTGATCGGCGACGCCTACCGCAAGGCGATTGACGAACAGAAAATTTCCGTGGTCGGCTATCCCGACATCGAGGAAGTTCAATTCGGTCGCGGCCAAAGTTTGCAGTTCACCGCGACGATCGAGACCGCCCCGGAATTTCAACTCCCGGAATACAAGGGTTTGCCCGCCACGTTTGAAACGAAGTCCGTGACGGACGCGGATGTGGAACGCGCGCTTGATTTGTTGCGCGGCCAGCACGCGAGTTACAACACGGTCGCGCGTCCGCTCGCGAACGGCGACATCGCGGTGGTCAATTACAGTGGCACTTGCGACGGCAAGGCCATCACCGAACTCGCGCCGACGGCGAAGGGTTTGACCGAGCAGAAAAATTTCTGGGTGGAGACGACGGAAGGAAAATTCATTCCCGGTTTCGCCGCGCAGCTCATCGGCGCGAACGCCGGCGACAAACGCACGGTGAATGTTGATTTTCCGGCAGATTTCGTGACGAAGGAATTGCAAGGCAAGAAAGGCGTCTATGAAGTCGAGCTGGTCGAGGTGAAGGAAAAAGTTTTGCCGCCGATTGACGATGAGTTGGCAAAAAAATATGACGCGGACAATTTGGAACGGTTTCGAGCGGTCGTTCGCGTAGATTTGGAAAGGGAATTGAAACAGACACGCTCGAATGCGCTACGCAGTCAGGTCGTCAAGGAATTGCTCAGCAAGGTGAATTTTGACCTGCCGGAATCGGCAGTCGCCCACGAGACGCGCAATGTGGTTTATGATCTGGTCCGCCAGAACACGCAGCGCGGCATAGCGCGCGAACTCATCGAGCAGCAGAAGGATGAAATTTATTCTGTCGCCGCCGTCAACGCCAAGGAGCGCGTGAAGTTGGCGTTTCTCGTCGGGCGCATCGCGGAGCAGGAAAAAATCCAGGCCTCGCAGGAGGACGTGCTCAAGCGCGCGCAGCAGCTGGCGGCGATGTATCAGACGCCGTTCGAGCAGTTCATCAAGGATTTGCAGAAGCGGAACGGCGTGAACGAACTTTACGAGCAGGTGCTGCATGAAAAAGTTCTGGAACTGCTCGAGAAAAACGCCATTATCACCGAGTCCGCCCCGGCAAAGTAACCTTTTGGTTACTTTACGGCGGCCGGCGGCGTCTGGTTTGCCAATGAAAATAATCGGTGTCATTTTGTTTCTGGCCGTGAGCCTGCCTTGGTTGTCCGCGCAGACGAACGTGCCGCCCGCCCGCCCGTTG
>PLHK01000128.1 GCA_003139955.1 Limisphaerales bacterium | reverse complement strand
TACTGCCAGTTGCTCAAGCAAAGCGTCTCGTCGCTCAAAGGTGAAAAAGTCAAACCGCGCGTCGAAGTCCGCATCGCGCTGGATTTTCTCGGCGACGCCACCAACCTGCCGGAAAACTATGTCACCGAGCCGCAGCACCGCATCGAAATTTACCGCAAGCTTGCACAAGCCACGGACAAGTCTGCGTTGGAAAATCTGTCGAAAGAATTGCGCGACCGCTTCGGCCCGCTGCCTACGCCGGTGGAATTGCTGCTGGCCGTGGGCGAACTGAAAATTCTCGCCAGCGAAAAATCCGTGACCGCCATCGGAGTCGAGGAAGACAAATTGAAGATCACGCGCCACAACGACTTCATCACGCTCGGCGGCAAATTCCCGCGCCTCACCAAAAAAGAAGCCAAGGCCCGGCTCAAGGAAATCAAACGGCTGCTGCTGGCGGTTTGATTTCTAGGAATGGAAAAGACAAAACCATTGTTCTGACTTTGACACGTTGAATTTTTGGCTGTTGCATTTGATCCAGCCACTCTGAAATACAGGTTTTCACTTTTTCCAATTGTTCCGATAAATGATTGAGGACAACTTCAATATCGCTTGCAACAAGCTTTAGCTCGGCCGGATATTTCAAAGCGTTTTTATCGAAGACAAGTGAGTGTCCATAAACACCACTAACCATATTTCCAGAAAAAATTGTAAAACTCACTGTATGATTTTCACTGGGAGTCCAAGACAAAACTCCCCAGAGAGGATTCGACGTGAACGGAATATTTGGAATTTCATTTCTGAAGTGTTGAACATAATCACGAAGACTTTCTACCTGTTCTGTTGCTCGGAGAAAAATCTGAAAACCCGATAGCTTTCGGGGCAGCCCAGGCATTCCTTGAACAAGTCCTCTGACTCGATGACATATATCTACAAGCGTCCACGCATCAAGCAGTCTTGATGTAACTTGTTCTTCAGTGTATTTATCTGGATGATTTCTGGCGATTTCATCCAGCGTTTCCCTGAGGCGTCGTGATGCCAAACTCGCCATTTGTAAGGAATACCTCAAACCATCGAGGTAAAAAACTAACTTTTTAATTTCTTCAGGAGTCATGCTATTCACCAATTGCCTCATACTTGGCAGATTTTTGAAATTTGTCAGCCAAGATTTTATTTACGCGCGGTGCTTCTCATTTTACGCCAGTTTTGGAATCTACAAACTGGAAAAAGAGTTGAGTTTTAGTGTCATAAAAACTTAACCTGTCGCCTCTGTTATGCTCAAGGTCACCGAAATCGCGTTCAGTTGCTACGCCGTCACGGACATGGCGCGGGCGCGGAAATTTTACGAGGACGTGCTGGGCTTAAAACCGACCACCGTCATCGAAGGCAAATGGGTGGAATACGAATTCGGCCCGTATGCGCTGGCCATCGGCTGCGCGCCGGGAATTTTCAAGCCGAGTCCCGACGGCTGCTCGGTCGCGCTGGAAGTGGAAAATTTTGACGACGCCATCGCGCACCTAAAAAAACACAGTGTAAAATTTCGCATCGAGCCGATGTCCACGCCCGTCTGCCAGATGGCGATGATTTTTGATCCTGATGGCAACACGATTTGCATTCATAAACGTAAAGCACAGTAATTTTAATTTCTCATGTCTATTCTCGTTACTCCACAAACCAAGGTTCTCGTCCAAGGCATCACCGGCAGCTTCGGCGCCAAGCACGCGCAACTCTCGATTGATTACGGCACGCTCATCGTCGCCGGCGTCACGCCCGGCAAGGGCGGACAATTCTTCGAGCACGGCGGAAAGAAAATTCCAATTTTCGATACCGTCGCCGACGCAGTGAAACAAACCGGTGCGACCGCGAGCGCGGTGTTTGTGCCACCGCCCTTCGCCGCCGATGCGATTCTGGAAGGCGCAGACGCCGGACTCGAACTCGTCGTCGCCATCACGGAAGGCATTCCCGTGCGTGACATGGTGCGCGTGAAACGCGCGCTGCAGGGCAACACCAAGACGCGGCTCATCGGACCGAACTGTCCCGGCATTGTTACGCCCGGCGAAGGCAAAGATTCGCACGGCGGCTGCCGCATCGGTATCGCGCCCGGTTACATTCACAAAAAAGGCAACATCGGGGTGGTCTCGCGCAGCGGCACGTTGACCTACGAAGCAGTGTGGCAATTGACATCGCGCGGCGTCGGCCAATCCACTTGCGTCGGCATCGGCGGTGATCCGGTGAACGGAACTTCGCACCTCGATGTCATCAAACTTTTCAACGCCGATCCGGAAACGCATGGAATTATTATGATCGGTGAAATCGGCGGCAGTGCGGAAGAAGAAGCCGCCGAGTGGATCAAGGCAAATTGCAAAAAACCGGTCGCAGGTTTCATCGCCGGCGCTACGGCGCCGCCCGGACGTCGCATGGGCCATGCGGGCGCGATTGTCAGCGGCGGCAAAGGCACGGCCGAGGCGAAGATTGCTGCGTTCAAGGCCGCCGACATCGGCATCGCGGTCACGCCGAGTGAAATGGCGGACACGCTGTTGAAGATGATGTGACGCAAAGTGACGAGTGATGAGTGAAAAGATTCAGAGCGCGTCGCCGTTGCTTCTCACTCGCCACTCATCACTTGTTACTTTGCATGGCCTACGTTGATTTCATCCTAAATCTCGCCGGGCTGCTGCTGTGGCTCAACTGGCGTTCAATCCGTTTCGACCCACTCGCCAAACGTACACCCGCGACGCTGATGGGTACGCTGCGTCCTGCCGCGCCAAAAAAACTGCGCCGCTGGCATCTGCTGGTTTTTCTGGCCGCGCTGCTTTTTCTGCGCGCAATTCTCTACCGCTGGATTGCGCCGTTTTGGATCGGCAAGCTGGATTTGGGCGTGATTGTGACTTCATTTCGGAGCGACTGGTTTTCGGGAATCCTGATCTTTTCGTTTTTGAGTTTCAGCTTGGCGTTGGGGATTTTTTATGTCGGGCTTTTATTTCTATCGCTCTTGTCCGGGCCGGAGCCGATTCAGAGCTTGGTGAAAATTCCCCTGGGCCGCGTGGACGGCTGGCCGCGCTGGGCGAAAATTTTGCTGCCGCTTATCGTCACCACAATCTTGTGGTCGCTGGTGAGCTGGCTGCTCGTCTGGCTGCAGATTTTGCCGCCGCCGGTTTCCGTGGCGCAACGGCTGGAGCAATCGCTGGTCATCGGGCTGGACAGCTATCTGGTCTGGAAATTTCCGGCGGGCGCCATCCTCGCGCTGCACCTGCTGAACAGCTACATCTATTTTGGCCGTCATCCGATTTGGAAATATGTCAACCTGACGGCGCAAAAAATCCTAGCACCGCTGAAAAAAATTCCGCTGCGGGCGGGCAAGGTGGATTTTGCGCCGGTCGTGGCGATCGGACTGGTTTTTCTGGCGGCGGAATTTGTGGCGCGCGCGCTGAATTTCATCTACGCCCGCCTGCCGTTCTGAACGGTCACGAATTTTTCGGCTTGGGCAGTTTGACGACGACGGTGGTGCCGGTGTCCTTGCGGCTGGTGATGGCGAGGCGTCCGCCGTGAAGCTCGGCGAGTTTTTTGGCGATGGCCAGGCCGAGGCCGAGGCCTTGCTCGTCTTTCATCTTCCGCTCGAACTGGACGTAGGCGTCAATGCGCTGGATGTGTTCGGTGGAAAATCCGCGGCCGTGGTCATGCACGGAAAATTCAATCTCCTCGCCCGCTGCTTTCAAACTGACATGGACGGGCGAGCCGGCTTCGGAAAATTTGAAGGCGTTCTGCACCAGCTCGGCGACGATTTTTTTGAAATACTCCTCGGCCATGGCCAGCGCGCCGTCCGCAAGTTCGAGCGTCAGGTCGGGCAGGCGTCCGGCGATTTCCGCCTGCGCGATGGCGGTCGGGCGGACAAGGTTTGACGGCGCGGTGATTTTGGCGGAGCGCAGCGCGATGACACTGTCGGCGTCAGTCGCGACAATTTCCAGCCGCGCGTAAAACAAAAAATTTTCGATGAGCCGCTCGAGGCGCTGGCCGGATTTGGAAATTTCCTGCCCCATCTCGGCGATGGCGGCAGGGCCGAGCGTGTTGGCGGCGGTGGCGAGCAGTTCCGCGTTGGAGATGATGCCGTTGAGCGGCGTGCGCATCTCGTGCGGCATCATCATCGAAATATGTGTGCGCAAGGTCGTGAGTTTCCGCTCGGCGTCGTCGCGGACGGTCTTGACCTTGCGGAGCCGCGCGTTCACGGCGGCGTAAAGTTCATCCACCTTGAACGGCTTTGGCAGGTAGTCGTCGGCACCCAGTTCCATGCCGTGCCGCATACCGGCGGAATCGGCCATGCCGGTCATCAGGATGAACGGCATGGCGGCCGTGGCGGCGTCGGCGCGCAATTTCTCCAGCGTGCTGTAGCCGGAACCTGCCCTGCCCATGTTCACGTCGCAGAGAATGAGGTCGGGGAGAAGCTCGCGCGCCTTAGCGCTGCCGCTGGTGCTGTCAGCGGCCTCAATGACTTCAAATCCCTGTTGCTCCAAAGCCAGCCGGATCATCTCGCGCAACCAAGATTCGTCGTCTATTACCAGAATTTTGTTCATGGCAGTCAATCTACCGAATGAAGCAATTTCCGGGCCTTTGTCCCTCTGCTGAAGCGAAATGTGGCGGCTTCAACTCATTTCCGCTGATCCATTGGAACGTAGTGATTGATGGTCTTGCCGGTGTAAATCTGGCGTGGACGATAGATGCGGCTCTTCGGTTCCTCCATGATTTCCTTGTAATTCGCNNCGCATGATGATGCCGCTGTAAAAATCCACGTTCGGATAAAGTTTTCTTTCGACGAAGTAAGGGTCCTTAAGCGCCGCTTCTTCCAGCTTTTTGGCGATGTCCAGTAACGGGTCAGTGATATGTAATTTGGACAGCACGTCATCGCACGCCTTTTTGATGATTGTCGCGCGCGGGTCGTGGT
This sequence comes from Limisphaerales bacterium, assembly GCA_003139955.1. Classification (GTDB taxonomy): domain Bacteria; phylum Verrucomicrobiota; class Verrucomicrobiia; order Limisphaerales; family UBA11358; genus UBA11358. Next base: position 121 of record PLHK01000128.1, on the reverse strand, counting down.
TTTTATAGACGCGATGACCGAAGCCCATGAGTTTTTTACCGCTGTTTTTGTCCTTCGCCGCCGTGATGAACTTCGACCCGTCGTCGCCGTCGCGATGAATGTCCGCGAGCATTTCCAAAAC
>PLHK01000018.1 GCA_003139955.1 Limisphaerales bacterium | reverse complement strand
CGGAACTGACCGCGCCAACGGCGATTGGCTCCGGCGAATTGTTAGGCGTAGCTTTCGTGGTCATCTTAAAAAATATCGTCACCAGATAACACCCCCCATTAAGCGTATCCTGAACATGAACTTTGCCATCAGATCTAACACCAACAAACTTAAATTTTGGTGTCTGGTTCGTGGTGCAAAAAGTAAAACACCACTCTCCTTCGGGTGAAAAATGAGTGGAAATGGTCGCTCCAACGCAATGTAACTGGTTTGTAGCTGACCCAAGCGCAGTAGTCGCCTGCGCATACGCGGCGGGCAACGAAATGCCGAGCGACTTGGTGCTATCCCACGGTCTTAGCATGGGAGCCGCAAACAAAATTGGTGTAGATGCAACAATAGCCAGAAGAATATATCGTGTTTTCATAAATGTGGTGCTACGCCTAACGAAAAAAGCTGAGCCATGCCTTCCTCGCGGCGTGAACCACGATAGCGGAACGGCCAGCGCAAGGCATTGGCTCCGGCAATTTGTTAATTTTCATCATAAAGCGGCGAACGAGACTGTGTAATTAGTGTAGTCGTTTCCTAAAACCTCGTGGAGAGCGTTATCTATCTGTTTTACTCTCTCCTCTGAAACTATCCCTCCTGGAAGCACGTTTATATGATGGTCATCGAAATACATCTCAAAGTGAAGGTCGTCTTGAATCTGTTTGAGCCGTGCCTTCGTTTCAGGAGAAAACATCTGTGACTCAGAAACGCTTACCGGTGGCTTGGGATGATTCGACGCGCAGGCCGCAAGAACCATAAGGCAAGTTGCAAATATCGGTGGTTTTATTTTCATGGTGGCTCCGGCGACTTGTGAGGCATCGTCAATAAGTGATTGGGGGTAAAAATGTATAATTAGTAAAATCATCGCCAAGAGCTGTCTTCAGAGCATCCCAATAAGTCACGCCATTAATAGGTTGATGCCCCGCTAGACCATAATAGGCCAAAAATATCTTGTGCTCTTTAACATTTACACCCACTCCTACGCCGTAGTCTCTCTCAATCTTTTTGAGCCGTGCATTGGTGTCAGCAGAAAGTGCGGGGTTATTAAACTGTCCCGAAGATGTAGACGCGGTTTGATTGCCGTGATTGGATGTGCATGACACTAGTATCGTCATGCTTGCTGCTATTGATAGTGCTTTTGATTTCATATCTTCGATGCCTAACGTAGAAAGTTGAGCCATGCCTTCCTCTCGGCGATTAGCCAGAAATACATTGATGGCAGCAGATTCATCATTGCAATCCAAATTTCCATGGCCGAGGCTTTAAATCATTCGTGCCACCGTATTGAAGCAATAGTTCCGCTACGTTTGTTTGGCCGCGATCCACGGCAAAGTGCAATGGTGTCCAGCCATAGCTGTTCGCGGCATTTACTTCGGCCTTGTTGGCCAGCAGCAATTCCGCCACCTCCTTGTTCCCGCTTTGCGCCGTCAAGTGCAAAGGCGTTTCATTTTGCTGGTTCTTGCCGTTGACATCGGCCTTGTTAGCTAAAAGCAGTTGCGCAATATCCTTGCTGCCATTCTCCGCCGCAATGTGCAAGGCCGTCGTGCCGCCGTTGTCCCTTGCATTGACATCTGCCTTGTTGGTCAGCAGTAGTGCCACCATCTCCTTATCCTCTTTCTGGACTGCAATCATCAAAGGTGTCGAACCATATTGCCCAGGTCCGTTGTCCCTCACGTTAACTTCAGCACCATGCGCCAGCAGCAACGCCGCCATTTCCTTGTAGCCCTTCTCCACCGCAATCAGCAATGGCATCGAACCAACATCCATCAAGTCAACCGTTACATTAACCTCGGCACCGTGTGCCAGTAGCAGTGCCGCCACGTCTACGTTATTCAATCTGACCGCTGATTCTAAAGGCCTAAGGCCTTGTTTGCTCCCGGCATTGACATCTGCCTTGTAGGTTAGCAGTAGTTCAACCATATCTTTTTTAGTCTGTTGGTTACGAAACATCGCCCAATTCAAAGGCGTATAGCCGTAAATATCCTTGGCATTGACATCGGCGTTGTTGGTCAGCAGAAATTCTGCCGCGCTTATATTCCCGCCAAGTGCCGCCGAGAACAGTGGCGTCTGGCCGATCTTATTCGTGGCATTGACATCCGCCTTGTTGGTCAGAAGTAATTCCATCACGTCTGGGTAGCCGTCTTCCGCCGCTGCGTCCAAAGGCGTTCCACCACCGTTGTCCTCGGCATTGAGATCAGCTCCATGTGCCACCAGAAATCCCACCACATCCTTGAATCCCATGGCCGCCGCCTCGAACAATGGCGTCCTGCCGTTGTTATCCTTGGCGTTGACATCAGCTTTGTTGGCCAGTAGAAACTCCACTATGTCCTTGTGCCCCAAAACCGCCGCCCAGTGCAAAGGTGTATAGTTGTAGTGGTTGGTGTCTTTGCTGTTCACCAGATCAGGATTTTCCTTGATGAGTGCCTCGACCTTTCCGAAGTAGCCGCTCATGGCCGCATCATGAATTGCGTCGCCAAAGGCGCGGTCGACAATGCAATAACCCGCCAGAAACATTATCAAAATAAGATGTCGAATTTTCATGGCTATGCTAAATGCTGCCAACGGCGATTTGCTCCGGTAACAATCAACAGGTTTTTCTGGGTTGTTCTCATTGGTTAGGCAGAATAATTTGGTATCCGGGATTGTTTGTCTGAAGACGAATGACCGTCCTCGCTGGCAAACTATCAAACTGAACTGGCAGCACGGCCTCTGGTGGCACACCTAAAGCGTTAATATGATAATCCGCGTGCGAATTCCAAAGGTGATTCGGAATGTATAGAAGCAACTGCGCGCGCGAAACAACGGAACCGGGCACTGCATTGGAATCAATCATAAACTGCTCCTTGGCAGCTTCAATCTGTCGTAGTGAATTAACAATACCAAGAAAAGCTCGTGTGTATGAGCCACAGCGCGGCTCAAGCGTGGCTACGACTAAATACGCGATGACACCGCCAATAATTAAAGCTGCCAAAATTCTCATGCGCTGATTTTCATAATGGTGAATCGCTAAAACGCCTAGTCTGGTTGGGTTTAGTTGGTTTTACGCCCTTCTTAAAACATTGCCAAGCCTTATTTTCCAAATACCGCCCAACCACGAGTCAGCCCAAACGGGAGTTTTGAATTGAATTTTTATTCCCCGACGAGCCGGTACCGGTTCGCCACGTCCTCGCCCACGGACATCGTCGGCTGCGCCTTGAGCGAGAAGACCACAGCGATGGTCACATCCGCCGCGCTGCCCGTGTCGTTGGCCACGCGGAACGTGAGCGCGGTGGTCCAACTACGCAGGTCGCGGTAGATGGTGAACTGCTGGTCCTGCAACCGCTGCGTGACGATGTTGTAATTTTGGATGATGCGCCCGCCCCAGTTATCGCCGAGGCGCACGAAGAAGCTGCTGGTGACAAGATTGTTTTCCGTCCAGACGTTGTTGCCCCACGCCGCGCCGCGCAGATACCAGTAGCCGAGGCCCCAGCTCCAGCGGTCGTTCGGCGCAAAGGTGAGCTGCTCGAACGTCATGTTGAGGTGGCCGCCCTCGATGTCGTAGCGCGTCTGGGATTCCGCCGTGATCCAGTCGCGCGGCTTGAAGGCGAACTCGGAGTAGAGGTCGTTCAATTTTTTTTGCGGCAGCAGATTCAGCGAATTGGTGCGCGTGTTGGGATCGAGCCGCCAGTCGAGCTGCACATTCCAGTCCACCAGCTTGTCCATCGCGCCGTCGCGCTGGGTCTCGAGCGCATTGCGCAGGCCGAACCGGATGACGTTCTGCGCGTCAATGGAATCAATGTTGTTGTAATCGGGGAACATGACCGGCAATTCCAGCAAGCTCGGCTGTTCGCCGTCGAACTGCGGCAGTTGGGTGGGCGGCGTGCTGGGATTGGGGACATAGACATAGTTCGCCGACGGCTCGACGACGTGGCGCAATCCGTCCACCTGAAAAAATCCGTTGGTCGCGTTCACCCACAGGCGCGAGGCCTTGAACGAGGTGCCGACGCCGGTATTGAAGACTTCGCGATAGACGTCGGTGTTATTGTTGTTGGTGAAGCTGGTGCTGTTCTGGCTGCTGTAATAGGTCAGCCGCCCGCCGACGCGCGGCGTGACGTTGAGCCAATGGAAAAATGTCCACGGCAGGGTGAATTGATGATAGGTGTCGGCACGCGCGGCGGAGTTGGCGTAGTAGCCGTTGGTCTGGTTGAAATATCCGTTGGTGTAGATGTTGGCGTAACTGTTGAACTGCCGATACCAGCCGACGGAACTCTGGCTGTCGTAATAGACCGGCGAATCCAAAACCTGCTGGCGGTAGCCGGTGAGCCGCACGTCGGGCAGTCGCTCGACCTGGTCGAAATAATCGTTGATGCGCGGCGTGGTCAGCGCATCGAGGCTCCAGTTGTCCCAGTATTTGTTCGCCTCGATGAACGAACCGGGCTGCGGGTTGGCCGCGTAGGTGCCCTCAAAAAAGTCGTGCATCACGAGCGGGTCGGACTGGTAATTAATGAGCGCCTTCAAGTTCAGGTTCGTCGCCGGCGTGGCCTGCCAGGTGAACTTGAAGAGCTGGCGGTCGGCGGAAATGCTGCCGAATTGCGGAAAGGTATTGGTGCTGTAATTCGCCTTGTTGTCGTGCAGGTAATAATACTTCAAGCCGACTTCGCCCCACTCGCCGAGGTGCAAGTCCACGTCCGGCCCCAAGCCCACGCCGCGCTTGGTCCGATAGTCCAAGTGGAGCTTGCCGTCGGCGTTGGTGCCGAGATACCAGTTGTAGCTGCCCAGCAGAAACCCGCCGTAGCTGCTGCGGAAGCCCGGCGACACCGTAAAATTATTCGCGCGCACGCCGAGGTTGCGCTTGTAGTAGGGAAAATAAAAGACCGGCACGCCTTTGGCATAAAGCACCGCGTTCCACATCTCCATATATTGTCCCGGCACAATCTTGATGCGGCTGGCGCGGACTTGAAACGACGGATCCGAAACGTCGTCCGTCGTCACAAAGGTTTTGTCCGCGTAATAAACGCGGTTGCTGGAATTGCCCGTCAAATCGCTACCAGTCGCGAACACCGGCCACTTGCCCGTGCGGAACTCTTCGCTCTGCAACTGGTGCGTTTTGAAATTATAGCGGATGTGGTCGCCCACCCAAAGTTGGTCGCCCGACTCGATGCGCACATTGCCGTCCGCCACCACTTCGCCGGACTTCGTGTCCAGCGACACCGTGTCCGCCGTCAGGTTCGCGTTGCCGTATTTCACATAAACCCCGTTCGTGCCCGTCGCCGTGCCGCTCGCGAGATCGTAATCCACCTTGCCCTCCACCGTGCCGGGAATGATTTTGCTTAACGACTGCACCTCCCACGACTGCGCTTCCTGCGCGGCCACGGAAAAAACGGCGAGCGTCGCGAAGAAAAAAATCAGCGCGATGGCGGAAAAGGGTTTCATCAAGCGCGGCCAATTAAACAGAATGCAGCGGAACTGCCAAGAATTTTAACCACGGATGGACACGGATAAAAACATTTCCGCAAACCGTTTCAAATCCGTGTTTATCCGTGTCCATC
>PLHK01000168.1:1643-12541 GCA_003139955.1 Limisphaerales bacterium | reverse complement strand
CGTTTGACTTGAGCCGGGGGCCGCTGGTGCGGGCGGAACTTTTCGGGCTGGGGCCGGCGGAGCACGTTTTGCTGGTGGTGATCCACCACATCGTGTTCGACGGCTGGTCGGTGGACGTGCTGCTGCGGGAGTTGACGGCGGGCTACACGGCGTTCAGTGCGGGCCACGCGCCCGACCTGCCCGACCTGCCCGTCCAGTATGCCGACTTCGCCGCGTGGCAGCGCCGCCAGCTCAACCCCGAAACGGTCGAGCACCACCTAAATTACTGGCGTCAGCAACTTGCCCAGACCCCGACCACACTCGACCTGCCCGTGGATAAAATGCGTCCGCTGGTGGCGGATCAGCGCGGGGCGCAGCAGAGTTTTACGTTGCCGACCGAACTTACGGTCGGACTGCGCAAGTTGGGTCAACAAAACGACTGCACGCCGTTTGTCATTTTGCTGGCGGCGTTTCATGTATTGCTTTACCGGTATGCCCGGCAGGAGCAGATTTTGATTGGCGTTCCGTTTGCGGGGCGGACGGGCAGCGAGGTGGAAAACTTGATCGGTTTTTTTGTCAACTCGCTGCCGGTGAAAGCGGACTTTTCACAGCAGCCCGGCTTCGTGCAACTGCTGCGCCAGGTGCGCGACAACCTCTGGGCCGCGCAGGAACATCAGAACTTTCCCTTCGAACAGCTCGTCAAAAACCTCCAGCCCACCCGCCAAATAAACCGTAATCCGTTCTTTCAAGCCGCTTTTGTTTTTGAAATTTTATCGCCCGCTTTATCCAATCCAATAGATGGAATAGTATGGGCATTGGAGCAAGTCAGAACAAACACTGCGAAGTTCGATTTAACGCTCACAATACAGGAGGACGATGGATGTTTGAAGGGGATTTGGGAATACGCCGCGGGAATTTTTGACGGTTCCACAATGGCGCGAATGGTTGAATGCTATCAAGTATTACTGAATTCGATTGTGACGTCACCTGAACAAAGGGTATTGGAGCTGGCAATACTGACTGAAGGTGAGCATGAAAAGATGCTGGTGAAGTGGAATGAAACGAGGCGCGATTATCCACAGGACAAGTGTGTCCATGAGTTGTTCGAGGCACAGGTGGCGAAACGGGCAGGGGCTGCGGCGGTGGAATGGACTGGAGGACGATTGACTTATGGTGAACTCAATGAACGAGCCAACCAACTGGCGCATCATCTCCGGACGTTCGGTGTCGGGGTTGAAACACTGGTTGGGGTGCTCGTGAGCCGATCGGTTGATTATGTGGTCAGCACTCTAGGCATTCTTAAGGCTGGTGCTGCTTATGTGCCTTTGGATTTGGATTACCCAGTGGAGCGGCTGGCATTTATGCTGGAGGATTCGGGTGTTAAGGTGGTCGTCGTTGATCAAGCGTTGCCAGAAGATTTAAAATCGCGTGGAATTACCATCATTAATCTGGTTGCGGACGCGTCATTGATTCAGTCGTATGCAAAACATAATCCTGATAATGTCACCACCGTTGGGCATTTGGCCTATGTGATTTATACGTCCGGTTCAACGGGCCAGCCCAAAGGGGTGCAGATTGAACATCGTGGACTGGTCAATCTTTGCTTCTGGCATCAAAATTTTTATGCCGTTGAGCCTGTGGATCGCGCAACTTGGATTGCCTCACCCGCCTTCGATGCCTCGGTGTGGGAGCTATGGCCTTATTTGACGGTCGGCGCGAGCGTGCATATACCGGACATAGAATCACGCCTTTCGCCCGTGAACCTATGGCAATGGTTGGCCAAAAAGCGTATCACACTTTGTTTCATGCCAACCCCATTAGCAGAAGCTTGTTTAGCGGTAACGCAGCCTGCGGATTTGGCCTTGCGCACGTTACTGGTTGGGGGTGACCAGTTGCGTCAGATACCATGTGGAGCGATACCGTATAAACTTGTGAACAACTATGGTCCTACTGAAAATACAGTTGTCAGCACTTGCTGGGTTGTGGAAACGGATTCTGATGGCCTGCCACCTATTGGTCGGCCAATCGCCAATACGACGGCCTACATATTGGATGCGGCCATGCGGCCGGTGCCAATTGGGGTGGCTGGGGAGTTGCACGTCGGCGGCGCAGGATTGGCACGGGGGTATCTGAACCGGCCGGAGCTGACGACAGAGAAGTTTGTTTCGAATCCGTTTAGTATTGCGCCGGGGGCGCGTCTATATAGAACGGGTGATCTTTGCCGGTATCGTGCCGATGGGAATATTGAGTTCTTGGGCCGGCTGGATCAGCAAGTGAAGGTGCGAGGCTACCGGATTGAACTCGGCGAAATCGAAGCGGCATTGAACCTGCACCCAGCACTGCGTGAAACAGTGGTGGTGGCGCGGGCAAATACGGCAGACGAAAAAGAACTGGTCGCTTACCTAGTCGCGCATGAAAAGCTACAGCCAACGGTCGCGGAACTGCGAGCATTTCTGCGCAAAAAATTACCCGACTACATGGTGCCCGTGGTGTTTGTCATTTTGCCGACGCTCCCACGCACACCCAACGGTAAGATAGATCGCAAGGCGCTGCCGACCTCGGGCAAAAACCGGCTAGTTTCGGATGCCCAGTTTATGGCCCCCGGCGCACCGGCGGAGATGGCACTGGCCGCAATCTGGCAGGAACTGCTGGGCGTGGAAAGGGTTGGAATCCATGATAACTTTTTTGCCCTCGGTGGCCATTCGTTGATGGTCGTCAAGATGGTCAATGAAATCAGGCGGCAGATGAATTTCGATCTGCAAATATGGACGTTGTTTCAACATCCAACCATTTTTGAATTGGCAAAAGTTCTGCCGATTCAAAAAAATATGGAGCGAAAGCCTGAACTGATTCAATTACAAGCGGGTCATTCAGGCCCGGAGTTTTTTTTCTTGATTGATGAAGGTAGCTTGGGCTTGCTTAAGTTGTCCCACTTTTTGGATGACGACCTGCGATTGTATGCTTCAGTGGTGCCAATTTCTGAATCAACGCTTGGAGCTGCGACAAAAGGGCAGTTTTCCGCGCTGCCGCGAATGGAAGATTGGGCCGCCAAACATGTAGCTTTGATCAAAAGTCGCCAAACAACTGGCCCTTTGCTACTGGCGGGACACTGTTTTGGTGGAATGCTGGCGTTTGAAGTGGCTCAACAATTGCAGGATGCCGGTATAAAGGTGGAAGCGGTTTTGCTCCTCGATACTTGGATGATAACCCCAACATTTTGGTGGGAGAAAAAGGCGTGGCTGCGGGAACATCTTGGAAAACTTCTAAAACAAGGGCCGCAGTATCTTTGGCGCAAGAGCTGGCGAAGAATCAAGCTGGGAAAGAGAGAGCGAGCTTCAAAGTTAGAGATGGCCACCCACGATGATTTCAACCTGCACATCCCGTGGGCCATCATTGCCAGAATCTATCGGCATGCCATAACCGGCTATCGGCCAAAACCATTGTCGAGCCGCGGAATATTATTTGTGTCTCAAGATGACTGGCTCTCAAATGCGTATCGGCCATTGGACGACAGCTTGGGAGCGAGCAGACTTTTTACAGGCGGAGTGGAAGTGATAAATGTGCCGGGTAATCATGTGACCGTCCTGAGTGAAACGCACTTGCGAACACTCGCCGAACATATCAAAAAGCATTTAAAAATCTCACGATGAGCGAGACCAGTCCCACCCGCAGGTATGAAACCTCCGAAGTCCCGACCCTTGGGCAATCTGAAATTCAAGTCTGGGAAATCAATCTGGCCGCGCCACCCGGCGAAGTGAGCCGACTCCGAAATTTTTTGTCTGCTGCCGAGCGTGAACAGGCCGCCCGCTTTCATTTCGCGCATGATCAGAGGCGTTTCGTGGTTCGTCGCGCCATTTTGCGGCGGCTTCTGGCGGCGAGTCTCGAAACTCATCCGGAAGCCATCCAGTTCAAGAATTCATCCCAAGGCAAGCCGCAGGTCTTTGGCCAAAAGTTGCCCGACGGCCTGCGGTTCAGTTGCAGCCACTCGGCGGATTTGGCCTTGGTCGCCCTCGCGCGTGGCCGCGAACTTGGCGTGGATCTCGAGCAGCATCGGCTCTTGGCGGATGCCGAGGAACTCGCCGGTAAGTTTTTTTCCATTTCTGAAATCAGCGAATTGGCGGCTCTGCCTCAACCGCTGAAAATGTCGGGTTTCTTCAACGGCTGGACGCGCAAAGAAGCTTTTTTGAAAGCGATTGGGCTTGGCTTGTCTTTTCCACTCGATCGTTTTTCGGTCGCGCTGACGCCGGATCGGCCGGCGGCTTTGTTGAGCGTGGACGATGATCTTAAGGCGGCGGAAAAATGGACGATGATTTCTCTGGATGTCCGCCCAGACTATTCCGCCGCGCTCGTCTGCGCGGGCAAAACCACACGCATCAAACTTTTTCAATGGAATTCACAATTGCTGGATTGAACTTGAGGTTCAGCAGCAAAGTTGAAAATAAAAAATCGGGACAGCCATCGAAGGCTGCCCCGATTAAACAGAACCAGCAAAACTTGAAAGAGCTTGCGATTATTCCGCTTTGTGGCGGCGTAGAATCCGCAGTGTGCTTACACCGAGCGGCAACAGCAGCAGCGCACCAGCAACGACCGTCGAAGGTTCCGGCACCGAAGTGATGTGCGGCGGCGGACAAGGCGGTGGGCACGGTGGCTGGCACGGCGGCGGACAAGGCGGCTGGCAAACGGGTGTTTTCGGCGCGCAGTCAACGACGAGACACGCCTTGAGGCTGGACGCTGACGCAGCGAACAATCCGGCCACGGTTAGAATTACTGTTAGGTTTTTGATGGTTTGTTTTTTCATATTGTCACCTTATGGTGATGCCATCATAGCGCAGCCTTGGTTTTCAACAATGCGTTGGCGGGACAGGCTTGCTCATTTTTGGGACATAAAAAACGCAGCAAATTCAAAGATAAAAACCGAGTTTTTGAAATTTTTCCCAATTAAAATCAAGTCCTTCCAATCGTCTCCAGCCAGAAATTTCCAACGTGCCGGCGATTTAAATTTTTTCGGTTTTCGCACGGTAAATGCCAAGGGTTTTTATTCCGGCTTGGACAGTCCTTGTCCATTCGGCTCTGGCAAAATTCTTCGCATCGTCGGCCAATGTAATGTGAACAACACGACATGGCGCGATGGCGGCAAACAGTTTAATTTCATTTCCTTTGAGCGCACGAACCAACAACCGGATTCTCCATGTGGACGGCGACAGTTTTTTTGCGAGCTGCGAAATCGCGCTCGACGAAAAATTGCAGGGCCGCGCCGTGTGGGTCGGCGGCGGTCGGCGCGGCGACGGCATCGTCATCGCGGCGAATCGCGCGGCGAAAAAGTTCGGCGTCAAAACCGGCATGGCGTGTTTCGAGGCGAAACGGCTCTGCCCGCGCGGTGTTTTGTGCCGGCCGCATTACGACGAATATCGCCGGCTCTCGGCGGAAATGTTTCGCGTGCTCGAAGAATATGCGCCGACGCTCGTGCCAATTTCCATTGACGAAGGTTTTCTCGATTTCACGACGATGGACAAGCACGTCTGGCGCGACACAACGCCGGAAAAATATGTGCAGGAAATCTGCGCGCGGATTTTGCGCGAAGTGAAGCTACCCGTTTCCGCCGGCCTCGCCAATTCCTCGCGGCTCGCCAAGCTCGCGACGGACGCGGCCAAGCCCGGCTTCATCGAAGTCAAATCCGGCGACGAAAAAGAATTTTTGAACGACCGTTCCGTGCGCGAACTTTCCGGCCTCGGCAAAAACCGCCAGCGTTCGCTGGCCGCGCTCGGCGCGCAAACGTTTGGCCACGTCGCAAAATTGCCTTCGACTTTGCTGAAACAAAAATTTGGCATTTGGGGACAGCAGCTCTGGCTTTTTGCCAACGGACTTTGGAATGAGCCGCTACTGCTCGAAGTGAAAGATCGCACGACGATTTCCAGCAACACGACGCTGCCTTACGACGAGCCGGATTACGAGGCCGCGCTTACCTTTGCGTTGAGCGAGACGACGCGGCTGGTCGGACAATTGCGCCGCGAGCAGTTGCAGGCGCGCGAATTGTCGCTGACGATTCGTTTTGAAGATTTCAGCGAGGTCGGCGGTTCGCATCGTTTTCAGCATCCGCAGTTTCAGAATTCAATCATCAATTCCGCGATTGAAGAAATTTTTCGCGACATCATGGGCGGGCAATTCAGACCCGTCCGGCAAATCAGAATTGCTTTCTGGAATCTGGCGCGGCTGGACACGCAGCCGACGTTGTGGGGTCGCACCGACGCGGAACGCTGGGGCGCGCTCGACGACGCGGCGCACAAATTGAATTCGCAGTTTGGAAATTCATCCGTGATGACTGGTGCGCAACTGGCGTTGCGCGAGATGGAAGACAGCTTCAAAAATCCGAAGGCGAAATGCCCGTTCGTGCCGCAACGCGAGATGGTGAAAAAACTTTGGGGCACGGACGCCGACCCGCTGGCGCACAAGGGTGATTGGGAGAAACGGCTGGCGAAGGTGAGCAAGCAGCTTCAATTCAGGCATTGATTCATATTTTTCCGCGGCAGTTCGTGGCCGCTGAAGCTTTCGCAAAAAGTAAATTACGGCGTTCACCGCCGCGGCTTCGGATTTCACCGCGTCGCAGATAAAATTTATTTTCTGGAAACGTGCGGCGGTTTTCGCCAAGCTGTCAGTTGAAATTTATGGATGTAAAACTTCCCAAATTAGGCGAGGGCGCTGATTCCGGCGTCGTGGTCAACGTCTTCGTGAAGGAGGGCGACACGGTCGCCAAAGACCAGGCCATCATGGAATTGGAAAATGAAAAGGCCGTGGCTGCGATTCCCTCCACCGGCGCAGGCATCGTCGAAAAAGTTTATGTGAAGGCCGGCGACCGCATCAGTGCCGGCCAAAAAATTATCACCATCGCCGATGGTGCCAATGCTGCGGCAGCCCCGGCTCTAGTCGCCACCGCTGCTGCGCCCAAACCAGCCGCGAAAAAAATCGCGCCGAAAGTGGCACCGGTCGTCGAGGAAGCGGATGATGCGCCGGTCGCGGAATCGCCGGACGAAATCGTCAACGAAAATCCGGTGGCCGCGCCGTCCGTGCGCAAGGCCGCGCGCGAATTTGGCATTGATCTGCTCAAGATCGCCGGCAGCGAATCCGGCGGACGCATCACAGGTGAGGACGTTAAAAATTACATCCAGCGTTTGATCCGCGCCGCTTCGCGCCCGGCAGTTGCCGCGACGGCAGCCGCGCCCGCGAAGGCCGCGCCGGTGCAGATTGATTTCTCGCAATGGGGGCCGGTCACGAAAAAATCCGTCACGCCGTTGCGCAAAGTCATCGCGCGCCGGATGAGCGAAAGCTGGAACACCGTCGCCCGCGTCACGCAGTTCGACGACCTTGATTTCACGAAGCTCGGCGAGTTGCGCAAAAAATTTGCCGCCGATTACGAAAAGAAAGGTGTCAAGCTCACGCTCACGCCGTTTGTTTTGAAAGCCGTCGCCGATACGTTGAAGAAACATTCCATCTTCAATTCGAGCCTCGATGAAGTGGCGAATGAAATCATTTTGAAGGAATATGTTCACCTCGGCATCGCGGTGGACACGGATCAAGGCTTGATGGTGCCCGTCATCCGCGACGTGGACAAAAAATCGTTGTTCGATCTCGCGAAGGAATTGGAACTGCTCGCGGCAAAAGCGCGGGACCGGAAAATTTCCGCCGACGAAATGAAAGGCGGCACGTTCACGATCTCGAATCAAGGCGCTATTGGCGGCGCGCATTTCACGCCGATCATCAACCTGCCGGAAGTGGCGATCCTCGGCCTCGGTCGCGGCGCGCTCAAGCCGGTCGTGCGTGACGGCAAAGTCGAGGTGCGCCTGATGACGCCGATGGCGTTGAGCTACGATCATCGCGTGGTGGATGGCGGCAGCGCGGCGCGGTTCACAGTGGATTTGTTGAAAGCGTTTGAAAATTTTGGCGAAGACGCGGTAAAAATTTAAGTATGGATTCTATTAAAACGGAAATTGTTGTCGTCGGTGCCGGCCCCGGCGGATACGCGGCGGCTTTTTATGCAGCCGATCTCGGCAAAAAAGTCATTCTTATCGAGCGCGACAAAAAGCTCGGCGGCGTGTGCCTGAATCGCGGCTGCATCCCGTCAAAGGCGCTGCTCTACGCGACGCATCAAATCGTGAACGCGCGCGAATCGGCGCACCGCGGCATCACGTTTGCGGAGCCGAGCGTGGATTTGTCGAAACTCCGTGCATGGAAAGAATCTATCCTTGAAAAACTTGCCGGCGGCGTGGCGACGCTCGCGAAAATGCGCGGCGTGCAGGTCATTCAAGGCCGCGCATATTTTGAAGGCTCGAACAAATTGCGCGTCGAGACCGAAAGCGGCCAGCAGTTCGTCGAATACGAAAAGGCCATTCTCGCGGTCGGTTCGCTGCCTGCCGTGCCGAAGGCGTTCGACCTCGGTAATCCGCGCGTGATGACGAGCACCGGCGCGCTCGAAGTCGAGGACATTCCCGAAAATTTGCTCATCGTCGGCGGCGGCTACATCGGGATGGAACTTGGTTTCGTTTATGCCGCGCTCGGCAGCAAGGTCACGGTGGTCGAGGCGCTGGACGCGATTCTCGCCGCGGCGGATGCCGACCTCGCGCGGCCCGTCGGCGCCAACGCGAAAAAAATGTTCAAGGAAATCCGCCTGAAAGCGCGCGTCACCAAAATGGCGACCGTCGGAAAACAAATCAAAGTTGAATCCGAATACAACGGCGAGAAACTCACCGAACTTTACGACCGCGTCTTGGTTTCCGTCGGCCGCGTGGCGAACAGCGCCGACCTCGGTTTGGAAAACACGAAAGTGGAACTCGACGAAAAAGGTTTCGTCAAAATCAACGCGCAGCAGCAGACGGCTGATCCGAGCATTTACGCCATTGGCGACATCGCGGGCGGCATCATGCTCGCACACAAGGCGCACAAAGAGGCGCGCAATGCCGTGGAAAATATTTTCGGCGAGAGCACGATTTTTGACAGCGTGATTCCCGCCGTCGTTTTCACCGATCCTGAACTCGCGTGGTGCGGTTTGACCGAGGCCGAGGCGAGGGAAAAAGGTATCAAGTATCAGGTCGCCAAATTTCCGTGGACGGCGTCCGGCCGCGCGCTGTCGTTCGACCGCACGGACGGCGTGACGAAAATCATCGCCGATCCTGAAACCGAGCGCGTGCTGGGTGTGGGCATCTGTGGCGCAGGCGCGGGCGAACTCATCGCCGAGGCGGTGCTGGCGATTGAGATGGGCGCGACGGTCGAAGACATCGCGCTGACGGTCCACGCGCATCCGACGCTGTCCGAAACGCTGATGGAATGCGCCGACGCCTTTTACGGCCACGCGACGCACACGTTCACGAAGAAAAAAACGGCGGAGTAAAATTTATTTCCGTTTTCGCAATCATCATCGGCTCANNCCCACGCGCAAATGGAAATCGCCGCGCCGATTTCAAATGCGCGGTCGCGGTAGAAAAGATGAATTTTGTGTCTGCCGGCGGGAATCTGCACGGCTTGAAACGCAACGTTGGCGCGCAACAGCGTCACGGGCGCGCCATCCACTGCCGCCCGCCAGTTGTGATAGTAAGTTTGCGCGACGACCACGAGCGACGGCTTGTCAGCCTGCGCTTCGATCTCCACGGTGTCGTCGCCGAATTTTGAATCCAGAATTTTGGCGATAGTTTGATTCGAGACAGTCACAAACGATTTCATTTCCGGCGGCAGGAAAACTATTTTGCCGCCGTCGAAATTGGTTTGCGTCAGCGCGGCCAAAGTTTTTTGTTCATCAAGAAAAATCGGTTGCTGTCCGACGGTCACGAGCGGCAGAAAATTTAGACGCGACTGCCAATGGAACATCGCGTCCGGCGCGGTGATTTGCGCTACGCCCAGAAAATCTTCCAAGCTGGGATAACTCGCATTCGTGGTCGTGTAAAAGAGCGACAGCACCGCGTCGTTTTCGCGCGGCGTGAGCGAGAAGAAGCCGTCCACCTTCGGCACGGCGTCGAGCAGGTTGGCATTCGCGCAATCGCCAAGGCGCTTCGCGAGGAAATTATTTTTCGGGTCGCTCGCGGCGAAGTTGATGAATTCATTCGCTGCCAGCGGCGAGACCATCGCGCGCGCGCCGCCAAGTTCCGGCTGCGGGTTCAACGCGAGTTTTGTGCGCGCGAGGTTCAATTCATAAACGCCGGGCGAGACGGTGGGATTTTGCGCTGGCTCGTGCGTGGACACATCCAGCCACGCGGCCAGAATCAAAAACAGCGGCGCAAACCTGGAGAACAGGGAATTGGTCCTGCGTGAAAGCGCAAAAAGAATCGCGCCGGTCACAATCAAAAATAAGGCCCGCGAAAATCCGTTCAGCAAGGCTGCGTGCGTGCCGTCGCCCGGCAGCGGCGCAAACTGCGTCCACAATAAAATTCCCGCGAGCAGCGCCAGCAGGCCGCCGCCGAGCGGCAACAGATTTTTTTGCGCCTTTGCAAAATTTGCCAGCGCGAACGCCGCCAGCAGCGGCGCGGCGAAGATGGCGAAGACGATGTATTTGATTGGATAAGTGATAAAACTCAATTGTGGCAATAGTTTTCGAGCGAGTGGAAGCACGGGGGTGTTTTCGCCGAGCGCAAAAACGAGTCCGACCACTGCAATCGTGCCGAGCAGCCACACACGCCGTTCGCGCAGGGAAACCAGCGCCAGCAGCGCCAGCCAAAGCGTGCCGACGCCGAGATAATACGAGGAAGTCCAATACTGTCCGTGTTGAAAAAAAATGCCTTCAGTCGCGGTGGAGCCGAACGCCATCGGCACGAAAAAATTCGCCAGCCCGGAGCCGGGCATGGACCAGCGCAAATCCGCAAAGCCGGTTTCCCGCTGTGCGTGGGCGACGAGGTCGAGGAACGGCAGCAGTTGCGCCAGCGTGAGCGAGACGACCAATG
>PLHK01000168.1:0-1615 GCA_003139955.1 Limisphaerales bacterium | reverse complement strand
GGCAGCCAACTGAACGTGGCCATGTGGCTTGGCCACATGATGAGGTTGAGCGTGAATCCATTGAAGGCGAACGCTACGCCGGCGAACGTGGCGGCGAAATCATTTCCTGTCCATCGGCGCGCGAGAAAATACATTCCCAAACCCGCCCACCACAAATGGAGCAGCGAAAACATTCCGAGCGACCACGTCAGCGGCAGCACGAGGTAGAACAGTGCCGGTGGATAAAGCGGCATCGTGTTCCATTGCGCGAGGAACGGCACGCCGCAATTGTTGTAAGGATCCCAAAACGGCAGTTCGCCGTGCCAAAAACAGTCGCGCTGAAAATGCGCGAGCGGATAGGCAAAAAAACCGAAGTCGCGCGCGACGAAGGTTTCCAGGCCGAGGACGACTTGCGGGAATGCGGCGAACACCAGCAGCGCGAGGAGGATGCCAAAGCGCGTCGGCGCAGAAATTTTCTCGGCGAAAGTCGGCTTGCCGTTCGGTTGCACGCGCAGATTAAAACTGGCGGCGGCGGGAAATGCAACTGCGCGCAATTGACGCGTTCGCCGCGAGGTCTTACGCTGTCGCCATACTTTTATGAGCCAATTGCTTGATTCCCTCGTCGAACTTATCCGCCGCACGTCCGCCGAGATTCCCGACGACGTCCACCGCGCGATTCTCACGTCGCTGGAGAACGAAAAGAAAAATTCGCTCGCGGCCAACGCTTTCAAGATTATTGACCAGAACATCGCGCTCGCGAAAAACAAGTCGCAGCCAATCTGCCAGGACACCGGCAGTGTTCTGTTTTTTGTGGATGTGCCGGTCGGCTATGACCAGATCACGTTCACTGAAACCGCGCGCGAAGCCGTGACGCTTGCGACCAAGAAAGGTTTTCTCCGGCAGAACTCGGTTGATTCGCTTACCGGCAAGAACGACGGCACAAACGTCGGGCCGGGCGCGCCCGCGTTTCATTTTCATCAGCATCGTTCGCCGGAGATTTCCGTGAAGCTCGCGCTCAAGGGCGGCGGCTGCGAAAACGTCGGCGCGCAATACTCGCTGCCGGACGACGCGCTGCACGCGAACCGCGACCTCGACGGCTGCCGCAAGGCGATTCTCGATGCGGTCTTGCAGGCGCAGGGCAAGGGCTGCGGGCCGGGTGTGCTTGGCGTGTGTATCGGCGGTGACCGCGCGACGGGCTATGAATTGAGCAAGACAGAGTTTCTCCGCCTGCTGGATGACCGCAATCCCGAGCCGAAGCTGGACGCGCTGGAGCAGGACATTTTGAAAACGGCGAACGAACTCGGCATCGGCCCGATGGGTTTTGGCGGCAAGACGACGCTGCTGGGTGTGAAAATCTGCGCGGCAAACCGCGTGCCGGCGTCGTATTTCGTGAGCGTGAGCTATATGTGCTGGGCATTCCGGCGTCAGGGCGTGACGCTGGATGCGGAGGGGAAGATTGGGAAATGGTTGTATTAATTTACTAAAATGGAAGAAGGAAAAGCTCTTATCAACATCGGCGAATTGTCAAGGCCGGCGACGGTTCTACGCGTGACTTCTGTTCCTGTCGCAGCTTTGTTATACAAACTTTTTTGGTATCGTAAAAACTGCGTAAACGTCACGCCGGGATTTGATTTTT
>PLHK01000116.1:38757-39191 GCA_003139955.1 Limisphaerales bacterium | reverse complement strand
AATGTGGAATTGCCGTCGCTCAACGGACAAAAGGTACGCTAGGGATAACAGGCTGATCGGATCCAAGAGTTCACATCGACGATCCGGTTTGGCACCTCGATGTCGGCTCATCGCATCCTGGGGCTGGAGAAGGTCCCAAGGGTCCGGCTGTTCGCCGGTTAAAGCGGTACGCGAGCTGGGTTCAGAACGTCGTGAGACAGTTCGGTCCTTATCCACTGTGGGCGCAGGAAACTTGAGGGGTTCTAACCTTAGTACGAGAGGACCGGGTTAGACGCACTTCTGGTGTGGCAGTTGTTCCGTCAGGGGCATCGCTGCGTAGCCATGTGCGGAAGAGATAAGCGCTGAAAGCATCTAAGTGCCAAGCTCATCCCAAGATAATGTTTCCCGGACGCAAGTCCCTAAAGACCACGGGCAGACCACCCGTTTGATAGGCT
>PLHK01000116.1:0-38675 GCA_003139955.1 Limisphaerales bacterium | reverse complement strand
ATTTGGTGGCATTACCGCAGTGGTCCGACCCGTTCCCATTCCGAACACGGCCGTCAAACGCTGCATGGCCGATGGTAGTGGTTGTATAGCTTCCGCGAGAGTAGGTAGCCGCCAGTCTTTCAAATAAAAACCCGGAGAACGTTCTCCGGGTTTTTTATTGCTTGAAGCGATTCGGTCAGAAAAATAGACCGCCAGACTTTTGTTTACCGCGCAAAGATCTGTCGGATTACATCCTCGATTGGCACCTCTTGAATATCTATGTCGCTCACGGGCAGTTCGTCGAGCAATGCCTTGCAGGCGCTGATAACACGATCGCGTTTTATTTTGAGCTTAATGGAAGTGGGGCTTTTCTCCACAACCTCGCCGTATTGAGATAATTTTTCTGCCGGTTGTGCGTCAGCATTGCCACACTGAATGGTGACCAGTTTGAAATCGGCAAAACGATCCACGATTTCACCCAACTTGCCATCGAAGAAAATTTTGCCGTGGTCAATGATGATGACGCGTTCGCACAGTTCTTGGATGTCGGCCATATAGTGGCTTGTCAGAATAATCGTCGTTTTCTGTTCTGCGTTGTGTCGGCGGATAAAGTCGCGAACCGTCTTTTGCGAGGTGACATCGAGGCCGATGGTGGGTTCGTCGAGAAATAGAACCTTCGGCTGATGGAGCAAGGACGCGATTAATTCCATTTTCATCCGTTCGCCGAGGGATAGCTCGCGGACATTGACATTCAATTTGCCCTGCACCCCTAGCAACTCGGTCAGTTCGCCCACGGTTTTGTTGAAACGGTCGGCGGGAATGCCATAGATTTTTGCGTTCAACTCCAGCGATTCGCGCGCCGGCAAATCCCACCAGAGCTGGTTTTTCTGGCCGAGCACCAGCGCAAACTGGCGGCGATAAGCGTCATGCCGTTCCCATGGCGTGTGGCCGAGAACTTTGGCCGCGCCG
This sequence comes from Limisphaerales bacterium, assembly GCA_003139955.1. Lineage (GTDB taxonomy): Bacteria > Verrucomicrobiota > Verrucomicrobiia > Limisphaerales > UBA11358 > UBA11358. The sequence continues at coordinate 37,727 of PLHK01000116.1, read as the reverse complement.
CTCGTCGGGTAAAGCAGGCCGGCGAGCATCTTAAGCGTGGTGGTTTTGCCCGCGCCATTCGGTCCAAGAAAGCCGACGAGTTCGCCCGACTCAATCTTAAAGCTGACTTCATTGACGGCCAGCGTCTGTTCGTATTGACGATGGAAAAGCCCTTTAACGGCACCAGTGAATCCCGGCTGTTTTTTGTAGGTGCGAAAGGCTTTGGTGAGGCTGCTGACTTCGATGGCGGACATGAAAGATTTTTTGGTTCTTAATTACGGATTTTTAGTTAATCCAAGCTGCCAGAAATTTTGAACTAAAAATTCAGAATTAAAAATTAAAAACCTTTAACGCATCAACTGCTTTTCGAGATAGCTGACAATCTGACGGGTATTGGCATCCACTTCCATGCGGTCTTTCACAAGGCGGCAGGCGTGCAGCACTGTGCCGTGATCGCGTCCGCCAAATGCTTCGCCGATGGTGCTCAACGAGCTTTCCGTCATCAGCCGGGACAGATACATCGCGATCTGGCGCGGGAAAGCGATGTTTTCGGGACGACGCTTGCTGGTCATGTCCGCGAGCCGAATGTCATAATGTTCCGCAACTTTCTTCTGGATGACTTCGATGCTGATGGTTTGCCGCCCCTCTTCATGCAACATTTCGCGGAGCAGATTCTCCACCACCTCAACGGTCAATTTTTTGCCGGTAAGCGATGCCAGTGCCGATACGCGAATCAATGCTCCTTCCAGCCGGCGGATGTTGGTGCGGATGCGTGTAGCGATGAAATTAATGACTTCATCGGGTAGCGTCACGTTCATGGACTGAGCTTTTTTTTGGAGAATCGCAAGCCGGGTTTCCACATCCGGCGCCTGTACGTCAGCGGTTTGCCCCCATTCAAAGCGCGAAACCAAGCGTTGTTCAAGCCCTTGAATTTCACTGGCCGGCCGGTCGCAGGTCAAAACGATTTGTTTGTGGGCCTCGTGCAAAGCATTGAACGTGTGGAAAAATTCCTCCTGAATGCGCTCCTTGCCGGCGAGAAACTGGATGTCGTCAATCAGCAGCACCTCGCTCTGGCGATACTTTTTACGGAAAGCGACCAGCTTGTTGTTCTGGATCGCTTCAATGTATTCGTTGGTGAACTTTTCGGAGGAAACATAAGCCACCCGCGCGCCCTTTTTATTGCCGGCCACGTGCTGTCCGATGGCCTGCAACAAGTGGGTTTTGCCCAGCCCGACGCCGCCGTAAAGGAACAAAGGATTGTAGACCTTGCCAGGCGTTTCGGCGACGGCTTTGGCCACCGCATAGGCAAAATTATTATTGCCGCCAACCACAAACGATTCGAAGGTATTTTTGGGATTGAAATGCAAATCGCCATTGGCCGGAACGCGATCAATGGCTGCCGCCGCGCGCTTTAATTTCGACGATTCCGAAGTTGGCTGAGACGGGGCGGTTTTCGGGACCGAAGGTTGCACAATGACTGCTTTAAATTTTACCTGCAATTTGCAGCCAGCCGCCGCCGCCACGGCATCCTGCATCAGTCCAAGATAATTGTCCTTGAGCCACACCTCGCAGAATTCATTCGGAGCTTCAATGGTGATGTGGCTGCCATCCAGCGCGCTTGCGCGCAGTGGTGCAAACCACATATTGAACGTGTCCTGACTCAACTTGGCGCGTAGATGCTCCTGCGCCGAGTGCCAAATTTTTTCTGCCGAGATCTGCATCATTTTCCGTTAATGCCCAAATTTTAGTGTTTTATTCACTTCACCGGCTGGCTCGTGTTCTGCGTCAAGCCGTACACCAGTCAAACGCGTAGTGAATTGTTATTCAAGCGAAAACACAAAGTGTTTGCGCCGATCTGAGTTGTTTCTGATAAATATTAATACGTAACTCGCTTTTTATGAACGACTTAAAAAATTTATTGTGGAGCATTCATTTATCACGTCGCGGTATCACGCCCGTCTCATAATCCTATTCACAATCGCGAAGAGTTTTTTATGGTATTGGGCCGAAACATTCGAGGACAACATATTAACTTTTATCCGCAAGTTATTCACATATCGTAATAATCAATAAAATGGGCGCTTTATTCATTCGCCGTTCGGACGAGATAGTGGCTTTCACGCCAGTCGGCAAGACTTGGCCGCGTTGATGAATCGCGCGCATAAACCGTCCCGACCAAAATTTTTTCCGATTCGGATTGACCGGCAACGCGGGTTCTGTCGAAATGATAGAACATAGTAATTTTGCCCAGATGCCGAGAACACCAATCAGAAACGGGAACGGGACGCCGCGGACCGGCGCAAACAAATACGACGCGCATCACAAGGTGCTCTCGCAAACCTACGGCGCCTTTGCCGACCTGCGCCGCGAGTTATCCGACTCCAAGACCACCGTCATCGAGCGCGAGGAGATTTTGCGCACGTTCGCCGCGTGCCCGGACTCGCAGCGCGCGTGGCTCGCGCTGGAGGATTATTTTGAAAAGCTTTCGCTCTCGCGCCGCGATTTCCCCGCGACCGACTGGTGGACGAAACTGCTCGCCGTGACCGGCAAGGCGCGGCTGGAGGAATTGGCATTTTTGTTTTTGCGCGCCAAGCGTTCCGTGCCGCCGGAACTGCAGCCGCACGCCAGTCCCGACCGTTTTGCCCGCGCCGAGGAGGCCGAACAGGAAGTCCGGTTGGTGAAAGAATTGGAAAACTGGCTCTCGCCACCCGCGCCGCTGCACCTCGACACGCCGCGCGCGACCTTGCGCGTCGTCTGCCGGTCGCAACCGGACGAACAGGAGCCGTCGCGCCATCGCCTAGCCGTGCAGTTTCTCCTGCTGCGCCCGCGCACCGGCGAGAAGGCGCGCTCACTCCACGACCTCGTTGACCTCGTCGTCCGCGCCGCGCACGAACAGGAGCTGTTCACGCCATGGGACTGGGAATTCATCCAGTGGATTTACGACACGCACCGCGAACGCACCGGCCACGAGACCACGCTACTCCTCTCCGACGCCGAACTGCTGCAATGGCTCGCGCGCTGGGGCAACACCGACCGCCTCGAATCCGCCGCGAACGGCCAGCCGATTTTTTTCCACGGCCATATCGTTGCGCTCGCGCCGCATCTCGAAAACGGAACACAGGAACTTTCCTTCACGCACCGCATCGCCTTGCCGGACGGCAAGAACCATTCCGTGGCCGCCGCAAAATTTTTCAATCGCCAGTCGCCGGTCGCGCTCGTGGGCAATGAATTTTTTCTGCTACGCAACGCACCGCCGGCCGGCGTGCTGAAATATCTCGCACAAAAACCGTCCGTGCCCGTGCGCAAGTTGAGCCACCGCCTGCTACTGCACCTGCGCAAGACGCAGGCGAACCACGGCGTGGATTGGGAGCAGCTTTGCGTCGCGCATCCGGCGTCGCCGCAATTTGTCTTTGAACTGCTCGATGACACGGTTCGGCTGCGCCTGCTCGCGACGAGTGCGCGCGACAAGAGCACCTGGGTCTGGAACGGCCACGAATGGACGCCGCATAATCATGTCATCAAGCCCGGCGAAAAACCTGAAATCCTCGACGACCCGCGCCTTGATCCGGCGATCCAATGGCTGCGCAAGCTCGACTGGTTCATGCAGGAACCCGGCCTGTGGATCGGCGATGCGAATGAAAATTTTCTCGGCGCGCTCGCCGAGGCGTGGGCATCCAAACCGGTCGAGGCCGAATTTCTCGGCAACGGCGCGTTTCATCGTTTGTTCCTTACGCCGCGCGCGCTCAAGCCGCGACTTGTCGTCAAAGGTAGCGGGATTGACTGGCTTTCGGTTTCCGCCGAGTGGGAAGCGGAAGGATTAAAACTTTCCAAAGCAGATTTGGAGCGGCTCGCCGCCGCGACGAGCCGTTTCGTCAAATTGCCGAATTCAGGCTGGGTCGAGCTCGACACCAACGCCGTGCAAGGTGCGCATGAAGCGATGGCCGACATGGGTGTGGACGGCCTTATCGCCGTGCCGCAAAAAGTCGGCTTGGAACACGTCGCGCACCTGGATGAAAACGGTTTGACACGCTTCGCCGACACGCCGGAAGCGAAGGCCTTGCGCGAACGTGTGCGCGATTTCAAAGGCGTTCCGTCCGCTGAACTTCCCAAGTCTTTGCAGGCTGAATTGCGCCCGTATCAAAAAGACGGATTCGATTTTCTTGCGCATCTCGTGCAAGTCCGGCTCGGCGGCATTCTCGCCGACGACATGGGGCTTGGAAAAACTCTGCAAACTTTGACGTGGCTTGCGTGGCTCAAGGAGCAGAACAAAAAAAATCCCAAACCGTCGCTTGTGATCTGTCCCGCGTCCGTCCTGCACAACTGGCGGCGCGAGGCCGAACGTTTCACGCCGGACATGAAAGTGCTCGTACTCGAAAGCGGCGCGGCGCGTCATAATTTGCGCAAACAGATCCCGCAGCACGATATCATCGTCACAAACTACGCGCTACTGCGTCGCGATCTCGAGGAGTTCCATAAATTTTCCTTCCGCGCCGTGATTCTGGACGAGGCGCAGTTCATCAAAAATCCCGGTGCGCAGGTCACGCAATCGGTCAAGCAGTTGAAGTGCGAAAATAAAATCGCGCTCACCGGCACCCCGCTGGAAAACCGGCTGCTCGATTTGTGGAGCATCGTGGATTTCATCCAGCCCGGCTACCTCGGCACGCAGGATCAATTTTTGGAGAATTACGAACCGCGCGGCGAAAATGCCGAGTCCGAGCAACGCATCGCGCGTCGGCGTTTGTCCGCGAAATTGCGCCCGCTGCTGTTGCGCCGCTTGAAGAAACATGTCGCGAAGGATTTGCCCGACCGCATTGAGGAACGCCGCGACTGTCCGCTTGGCGAAGACCAGCGCAAATTGTATCTAGCCGAATTGCGCCGCAGCCGCGACCAAGTGATGAAGGCCGTCGAAACACAGGGCTTGAACAAATCCAAAATGCACGTCCTTGCCGCGCTCACGCGCTTGCGGCAAGTTTGCTGCCATCCGTCGCTCGTTGGTAACGACACCGCGAGCGGCAAAACGGAAACACTGTTCGAGCTGCTCGACCCGCTCATCGCGGACGGTCAGAAAGTTCTGGTGTTCTCGCAATTTGTTCAGATGCTGCAACTGCTCGAAAAAGATTGCGCGGCGCGGAACATCCACACGCACATCCTCACCGGTCAGACGAAAGACCGGCAGGCGGTCGTCAACGATTTCCAGAAGGAAACCGGTGCGTGCGTTTTCCTCTTGAGTTTGCGCGCGGCGGGAACGGGTTTGAATCTGACGAACGCCAGCTATGTCGTGCTTTACGATCCATGGTGGAATCCGGCGGTCGAGGCGCAGGCCATTGACCGCTCGCACCGCATTGGCCAGACGCAAACGGTGAACGCCTACCGCCTCATCGCGCCGGGCACCGTCGAAGAAAAAATCTGGGAACTGCAGCAAAGCAAGGCGCAAACCATCGCCGACGTGCTGGGCGAAGAAGGTTTTGCCCGCAGCCTCACGGCGGTGGATTTGGAATACTTGTTCGCGGAAGATTGAACAAAAAATTTATGCGGTCGCGTTCAATTTTTGTTTTCGCTTGTTGATTCTGTATGAAACAAATGCTGCAATCGCACCAAGCGCGGAAGCTGACACGATTCCCACAACAATTCCCACTATAATGTTCAACGTCTTGTTCGGCCTCACTGGTGCGCGCCCCGGTTCGGCCCTGTCGGTGATTTGGGCCATAGAAGTACTCGGAATTTGCTCGTCAATTTTCTCGGCTTCTATTTTTGCCAAGAGTAATTTATGAAACTCAATTAATTTTACCAATTCCCGTTTCTTGTCCCAATAAGGCTGTTCTTGCGGCAATATGGCTGTGCTTGGGGCAAGCGCGTGCGGATCTCGGTCGCTTATAATCAATTCCTTGCGGAGCTGTTCTAGGCTGGTTTGCAAAACCGCGATTGTTTCTTCCTCTTGCTTAAATTGTGTCTGCAATTCACCCAGACCATTTGTGATTAAAGTCGCGCGGTATTTTACGCAATAATCCTTATAGGATTTGGCAATGGCATTGGCAATTTGCGCGGCTTCGTTTTTGTCTTCGCTAAAAACAGTGATGCTAACGAGTTTGGTGTTGCCCACAGGGGTGAGGATTATTCGCGATTTAAGGCATGTGAGCGTGTTTGTTGTCTCAAGCGGTTTGCCGCCGTTATATTTTTTGCCCCACTCGACATTCAAATTCAATTTGTCTATTACAGGCTTAAGAACAGTCTGTGACTCCATGATTTCAAATTGCGGTTGGATAAAATAAGGGTCATAATAAGGGTCATAACTCGTGCTTGGCGCATCATTTTCTACCTTGATGCGCGCAGTGCTGGCATAGCTTTCCGGCAAAATGAACGTAATGGCAACACTTGTTATCAGCACAATTAAAAATACAGCTGTGAATACCTTGAAAAAGGCAGTGCGAGGTTGAATGAGCAAGGCCATGTTATCAGACATAGATTTCCTTTTGCTTAATGCGGCGAGCCGTTCAACGAATGAAGTCTTCACCAAATCCGGCAGGACGCGCAGCCAGAGTTTTGCCACGCCCCAGCCTTGTGATTCATTCCAAGCATCGCGACATTGGTCGCGAAAAAGTTGCGCCATTGCCAAGCCGTATTCTTCCCGGTGTGTCGGCGGGTAGGCTCGCAGCAACCAGCCATACACCTTTTGAGAAACCATCAACCAGCGGTTGTTGAAATTCTTTGCCATGACTCACGCAGGTTTGGAAATCAGTTTTTTCCCGCGAGCCAGCTTCACAATGTCCGCATAACGCTGCGCCTCCGCCCGAACCACCTGTTCGCCAACCCCAGATAATCGGTAATAGCGACGACGCTCATCATCCAGATGCGGGTCGGGGCGTTCGTCCGATTCTTCAATCAACTGCGCTTCGAGGAGACGCTTGACTGTGCCGTATAAGGTGCCTGGCCCCATTTTAATCTGACCTTCCGTGCTTTCATCCACTTCCTGCATGATGGCGTAGCCGTGGCGCTCGCCGCTGGCCAGCGCAAGCAATACATGAAATACCGCCGGCGTGAGCGGCAGCATGCTTTCAGGGTTGGTTTTAGACTTTGCCATTTTAATGGATATATCTGTTGCGGATATAATTAATTAAAGTTGGTTTTATGTCAACATCGTTTTGTGATTTTTATTGCCGGAAAACTTTAGTCCACCGCCGGATCCAGCCGCTTGTCGGACACCAGATACTTGCGGACATAGTCGTGAACCGCGTTTTCCAGCGACGTGACCGGCTCGGCATAGCCCGCGCCGCGCAGCCGCAGCAGATTCGCCTGTGTGAAATACTGATACTTGTCGCGGATGGCCTCCGGCATCTCGATGAATTTGATCACCGGTTTTTTCTTCAGCGCGGTGAAAACGGCGTTCGACAAATCAACCCATGTCCGCGCGTGGCCGGAGCCGATGTTGAACAGTCCGTTCGCCTTCGGTGTCGCGGCCAGATGCAACGTCATTGCCACGCAATCTTTGACGTAGAGAAAATCGCGCTTCTGCTCACCGTCCTTGTAGTCCTTCCGGTAGCTCTTGAACAACTGGATCACCCCCTTGCTTTGCACCTGCGCAAAACTTTTATGCACGAGCGAGCGCATATCATTTTTGTGATCTTCATTCGGGCCAAAGACGTTGAAATATTTCAGGCCGACAATTTTGTTTAAAAACCCGGCGCGTTTGGCGTGCAGATCAAACAGATGTTTTGAGTAGCCATACATATTCAACGGGCGCAGCATGTCGAGCTTGGTTTCGTTGTCTTCCATGCCTGCCGAGCCGTCGCCATAAGTCGCGGCGGACGACGCATAAACCAAGCGCGTTTTTTGCGCGAGTGACCAGACGGCAAGGTCTTTGGTGAACTCGTAATTATTTTTGATGAGATACGTCGCGTCCTTTTCCGTCGTGGCCGAACACGCACCCAGGTGCAACACCAAATCAAATTTCCCCAGCGCGCCGCTTTGCAAGCGCGGCAGCAAATCGGCGGCTTCGACGTAATCGGCAAAACGCAGCGACGTGAGGTTGCGCCATTTTTCGTTCGTGCCGAGGATGTCGCAGACGACGATGTTGTCGCAGCCGCGCCGGTTCAGCGCCCAGACGAGCGCGCTGCCGATGAAGCCCGCGCCGCCGGTCACCAGCACGCGCGCGTCGGAAAAATCGTTTGGTTTCATGTTGGCCGACAAATTAAGAAAAATGGAACGCAATGACAAAGCTAAACCTGCCGTTGCCTAGCTTAATAATTTCATTTTGCATGATTAGCCGCATTGTTTTTCAAAGGCTTTTGAGGTGTCGCTCCAAAATTTTCCCCCCAGCATTCGTTTTTCAAACGGCCGTGCCGTCGCGCAAGGCAGCGGTCAGGCCGGAACCGCGTTGTGACTGGGCCGCGATGGTCGCGCGCAGGATGGTTTCCGGCGCGAGGATGCGGACGGATTTGCGCGCGCGCGTGAGGCCGGTGTAAAAAAGCTGCCGCGTGAGCACCGGACTCGGCTTGTCCGGCAACACCAGCAGGACATGATCAAATTCCGAACCTTGGCTTTTGTGGATGGTCAGCGCAAAAACCGGCTCGTGTTCCGGCAGTCGTTCGCGTGCGACGGTGCGGATGTTTCCAGTTTCGTCAGGAAAATAAACGAGCGAAGCACCACCCGTCGGCCAGACGACGCCGGTATCGCCATTAAACAATTTTAGTGCGTAATTATTGGCCGTCACCATGAGTGGCTTGCCCGCGTAACTTCCAGATTTGATTTTGTCCGGCGCGATGAATCCGGCTTCCACCAGAATTTCCCCGGCGAGACGATTGATCGTTTCAGTGCCGAAAGGCCCTTCGCGCACGGCGCAGAGGATGCGAAATTTTCCGAGCGCGGCGAGCGCGGCGGCGGGCGAAGCCGACTTCAGCACGTCGCCGTAATGTGAAACTACCGTGTCGCGCAGCGCGGCCTTGAGCAAATTCGCGGACGGCAACGGCTGCCACGCGAGCGCGGCGAAAGGTTGCCGGAGTAGATCCATGGTCTTGCCGACATGACCCTCGTTCACCGCGAGGCTGATTTCATTGAGCGCAACCGCTGCTCCGGAACGATAATTCGTGCGCAGTTGAATCGCCGTGTCCACCAGACCGCGGCCGGAAGAAAAGTTTTTTTCATCAAAAATTTCGCCGCCGCAACCCTGATAATCGTTCCGAAAATTTTCGCTGAAGCCGTTGATCGCCACCGCGCGGCAGAGATCGCCCAGCACATTGCCGGTATCAATGGGCGGCAGTTGATCCCGGTCGCCGACGAGTACGAGTCGTGCGTCCGGCTTGAGCGCCACAAGTAATTTCGCCATCAGTGCGAGGCTGACCATGCTCGCCTCGTCCACCACCAGCACGTCCACGGGCAGCGGGTTGCCCGCATTGTGACGGAATTTTGCGGAACGCGGGATTGTGCCGAGCAGCCGGTGAATTGTGGTTGTGAGATCCTTGGCCTGAAGGCGTGTTTTCACATTTTCCGAGCACCCGAGACCGGCGAGCGAGCGCGACAAAGCTTCCTGCAACCGCGCCGCCGCCTTGCCCGTGGGCGCGGCAAGTTTGATTCGCAAATCATCTCCGCTCGGTTGGTCAAGGAGCAGCGCGAGCAAACGCGCCACCGTCCACGTTTTGCCCGTGCCGGGGCCGCCAGTGATGACGGAAAATCTCTGCCGCAACGCTGCAAACGCCGCGACCTTCTGCCAGTCCATTTTACCCGCAGCACCGGGAAATAATTTTTTCAACCCGTCCGCGACGGACTTCGCGTCGAGCGCGAACGGCGGTTGTTGGATGCGTTTCAAAATTTCATCGGCCACCGTTCGCTCGTATTTCCAATAGCGGTGAAGATAAAGCCGCCCCGCGTCGTCCAAAATCAGTGGCTTGTCCTCGTGCGGCCAGCCGACGACGGAAGTTGCGCGCAGACGCTTTTCCAATTCGGCGCGTGGCGGAAAACTGAAGAAATCAATTTTTTCATTTGGCAATTCGGAAAAAGATTTGCCGGCGACCTCATCCAGAAAAAAACAAGCATGACCTTCCGCCAAACGCCGGCTCGTCAGTGCCGCCGCCAAAACCAGCTCGGGACAATCGCCGCCGGAAAATTTCTGTATCAGTCGGGCAAAATGGCGGTCAATCGGCTGGAACAACTCGCTTTCCAAAAGGGCGGCAAGCGAAAAAGTCGGGTTCATGATTTCGCCTCCGCAAAATTTCCTAGCAACGACGAAAGCCCGGCAATTTTTTCTGCCGACGGACGGTCGCAAAAAATTCCGAGTTCTGGTTTTCCCGGCGCGAGGCCACGCAGGAAAATGTAGCGCACACCGCCGAAATGCTTTTCGTAATCGTAGTTCGCCAGTCGCGCCCGCAAATATTTATCGAGCGCCACGGTGTAGATGTGATACTGCAAATCATAGCCGCGCTCCGTGATTTCGTGCCGCATCGCCGCCGCGTTGTAGTCCTCGACGGAATTGCCAAGTGAATTTGATTTCCAGTCGACAATGTAAAAGCGGCCTTCAAATTCAAAGATGAGATCAATAAAGCCTTTGAGAAAACCCTCAACGCGGGGCAACGTGGCGCGCCTCGCCGCCAGAGTATTATTTTTATCGCGAATCATCTGCAATAATTTTTCCGCTTCAAGCTGGCCGGTCGGAAAATAAAACTCCATTTCGCTTAACCGCTGCGCCGGGTTGATGCGTGCGAGCGTGAAATTAGGATCTTCAAAATTCAAAGGTGTGTGACGCAACCATTCCAGCATTTTGGTAACTGCTTCGACATTTTGTGGCTCGTCCAAGCCGAAAGCTCCTAATTGTTGTTTCACCAAAACCATCGCTGAAGCCTTGTCATCACTGGTGAAATCAAATTGCTCCAAAAGTTTATGCAGGCAGTCGCCCGTGCGCGTGCCAGCCGGCAGCGCAAAAATTCCCGTGGCAATTTGTTCTTCGCGCGCGTCGGATTTTGGTTCGACGGTGGTTGTGTCGTAATCCGGCAAGTCGGGCGCGACGGCCGTTTCGTGTGGTGATAAAACCTGCTGGGACAATTGCGTGAAGCTGGAGAGAAACCACGAGGGCTTGATTTCGCGTTCGCAGAATTTAGCAGTCAGTTTCTTTAAGTCGGATTTTTCCGGCAACCAAAGTTCTCCGTCTTCCAACGGCACGTTGGCAACTGCGATGCTGGCCGGTGATTTTTCCGCCAGCGCCAACCAGCGATTTTTCCAGTCCGCCGGATTCGCTGTCGTCGCATCCAAGAATTCAATCGGGTCGGAAATTTTTTCACTGCGATCATTTAACAGCCACGCCAGTGCCGTAGATTTCTTTTTGGTGGAAGGCGCGCTGACCACATAACACCGATGGCGTGCGCGCGTCAGGGCGACGTAAAGCAGGCGGACGCTTTCGGCGAGTTGCTCCTTTCTTGCCTGCGGTGTATGCGGTGACGCTGAGTTCAAATCCCACGTCAAATCTTTCGTGGCCGGATCGTGAAAAAGCACGACGTCCATTATCGGTTTACGTTCGACCTTGATTTGTGAAATTTTCGCATCGCGCGTGACGAATGGACAAAACACCACCGGATATTCCAATCCTTTCGCGCGATGAATAGTGACGATTTGCACCGCGTCTTCGTCGCTTTCCAGGCGGAGTTGAAATTCATCTGCCGCCGCTTCATCACTCGCGCGACGTTTTTCGAGCCACTGCACGAGCTGTGCCGCGCCCAGATGTTCCGCGCGGCTCGCGGCTTCCAGCAGCTCGGCGAGATGCAACACGTTGGTGATGCGACGTTCGGCGTCGGGAAAACATAAAAGATTTTCAACCACCTTTTCCTGGCGTAGCAACTGCGAGAACATGAAATAAAAGCCGTCGCGTTCCCAGCTCCCGTGATAACCGGCAAATTCCTGCAAACGTTCCTGCCACGAAAATTCATCCGCCACCAGTTGCGCCACTCGGTTTCCGTCCCAACCGAGCGTATCCGTCGTCAATGCACATTTCACGCCAGCCTCGCGCACTGGATTCAAAATGGCGGTAAGAATCCATTGCAGTTCGCGCGCCTCGTCCGATTCAAAAACACTGGCCATCGCCTGCTCCACACTGGGAATTTGGAGTTCATGCAACGCGTTTTTCACCCAGCCCGCCTGCCGATGCGATTCCACCAGCACCGCGATGTCACGCGGGTTCAGCCGCTGTTTACCGATGCAAACCTCCTCGCGTAAGAGCCGCGAAATTTCGGCAGCCACGGCGGCGGGCAATAATTTTTGCGTGGACTTGGATGACGGTGAACCATTCTCCGCGCTCCAGCTCCAAACCTGAAAAGGTGGCGGACGATTGCTATCCGGCGGAAAAACAATCGGCTGCGCGTCGGCGCGTTTCGCTGACTTCACCGGTTCAAAGGAAATTTGTTCCTCCACGAACGCCGACGTTTTTCCCGCACTTTCAAAAATCGTGTTGACGGCGTTCACCAATGCGGATTCCGAGCGCCAATTCGTGTCGAGCGAGTATTCCTTGCAATCCGGCGTGCTGGCGGTCGCGAGATAAGTGTTCACATCCGCGCCGCGAAATCCGTAAATCGCCTGCTTCGGATCGCCGATGAGATAAAGGCTGTGCGCTGCGCTATCTGCAAAAATCGTGCGGAAAATTTTCCATTGCAGCGGATCCGTGTCCTGCGATTCATCAATCAGCGCTGCGCGAAATTTTTTGCGGACAGAATTGGCGAGCGCGTTGCCAGACGAGCCATCCAGCGCCGTTGCCAGGCGGCTGATGAGGTCGTCGTAAGATTGTTGCTTCGCCTCTTGCTTGCGTTTTGACAAGGTTTCTAGCGCTGTCCGTAAAAAATCCAAACGCTGCGCCAGCGCAAATTCCGAAGCGCGCGCGAACAAATTCTCGCAACAGTCGAATAACGGTGGATATGGAAGCGGCAATTCTTTTTTCACGCCGACAGCATTGCGAATCACGGAAAGACAAAAGAACTGGATGGCTTCCCATAATTCCGTCGAAAGTTTGTCAGTGGCGAAACCTGCACCTAGAGTTTCCATGTGTGTCTGGATGACTTCCGACTTGTTGTGGTCGCCATTTGCCCATTTTTTCCCACCGATAAAATAACTCGCCAAATCAACATGCTTATCGGCGATTTCTTTCCATTCCGCTCCGCATTTTAGGAAGGTCAATTTCAATTCCGCCGCCAAAATTTCTAACGGACGCGCGGGTGCAGCGGGCAGCAGCTTCAATTCGGGATAAGTGAGAAAACGCTTTAACAGCGCGGTAAAAACGTCCGGCGTAAGATTTTGGCGCAGCGCGACGCTCACCCGCAGCGCGTCGTCGGTATAATTCTGCCGGCTAAAATAATCCGCCGCGATTTCGCGGATGAGATTGTCCTGATCCGCGATCAGTTCGACATTGAACAGACTGCCGCTTTCAAACGCGCTGTCTTGTAAAGTGCGCTGGCAGAAGCCGTGAATCGTGGAAATCGAAATAAGATCGAAAATTTCCAACGCATTACGCAGTGAATTGATTGCAGCTTCGCGGCGCGACTGTGTGCGCGCGACCAATTCCAACAAGAGCGCGTCATCGGTGGGTTTTCCTTCCAGCGCAAGCAGCGCTTCCGCAAGTCGGCGGCGGATGCGGTCGCGCAATTCAGCCGTCGCCGCCTCGGTGAACGTCACAACCAGAATGTCGCTCGCCGGAATTTTTTCCTCGACGAGCAGCCGCAGGAAAATTCCCGCCAGCGCAAACGTTTTACCCGTGCCCGCGCTGGCCTCCAGTCGCGTGACGCCCAAATCCAGTGGCGTGTGAACCAAGTCGAATGTCATGGCGACTCCTCCGTTTGGTGCGCGAGCAGTGGCTCAACGATTTGTTTCGCGAGTCGCTCAAATTCTTCGTCCAGCGGATTTGCCGTGTTGCGAAAACAAAGATTAAAATATGCGTCGCGCGAATCGCCTTTGCCAACATCCTCGTCCTCGTTGCCGTCCCATTTTTCCTGCGCCTTTTCTCCCGGCGATTTTTTCCCTTTCGGATTGGCGAAGGCAAAACTGCTGGCCGGAAAAAATGGCAGTGGCTGCGTGAGGCCGAGAAAATAAATTTCCAAAAGCTGCTGCAAGATTTTTTCCGCGTCAGGAACTTCATCGAAGCGCCAAGTTTCGTCCTCCGCGATGAGCCAGCTTGTTTTCGTTTCCGGCAAACCGGCGAGTTGCAGCGCGAGATGTTCGATCCACAACCGCAAATGCGCGGCGGGTTTGATTTTTGCTGTGCGGCAATGGACGATTCCGACCCCATGAAATAAGGGTAATTCACCCTCCAGCCGGAAATCGCCAATCTGTAATTTTACCGGCTGGCGGATTTTTTCCGCCGCACCGATGCGTTGCTGCAATGATTCGATAAGCGGCTGGGTTTTCGCGAGCAAATCGTTTGCGGCAATAATTCCCGCTGCACCGGGCGGCAACTGGCCGCCGCCTTGCCACGCGGCCAGAAGGTTTTCCAGCGGGCGTCTGTCCAAAAAGGCTTCCACAATTTCCTGTTTGAAATTGAAGGCGTCCAAGCCGCCCACGGAAAATGGCTCTTCGTCGGACAAAAGTTCTTCGTCTTCCGGCAAGCGAAAATCCAGCCGCCGTTGCACAAAAAACTTCGCGGGATTTTGAAAAAAACTTTGCAGGTCTTTTATTGAAACAATTTTCGAGTCCGCATCCGGCGCGGCGAGCGGTTGCGTGAGAAAAGGCTTGGCGGCAGCGCGTTTCGTGTGGTCAGCGATGTGGCGGCTGATTTCCGCGTCCGCCGCCGAATAGCTGAACAGATGCGAATTTTTGTCCGCTTGAAAATAGGCCGGATTAAAACCGTGCAGGCGATGACGCGTCACGAGCAGTTCGCTGACGAGCGGAGTTTCTTGCGGCTGTAATTTTGCATCCGCAATTGTTCCCGCAAGTTGGAATCGCGCGCCGAGATAATCGAGCAGTTCGCTGACGACGACGGACGGCGGTCGTGGGCTGTTGTCGCTGACGGATTGGCCGGCGTAGCTGAGGTAAAATCTTTCGCGCGCGGCAAGTAACATTTCGAGAAAGAGATAGCGGTCGTCGTCGCGGCGCGAGGCGTCGCCGGTTTTTGGTTGCGCGGCCATCAAGTCAAAACTCAACGGCGCGGGTCGGCGCGGGAAATTTTTATCGTCCAGGCCCAGCACGCAGACGGCACGGAACGGCACGTTGCGTATCGGGTTGAGGCCGGAAAAAGTTACGCGCCCGCGCAGAATCGCCTTGCCGGACGGCTCTTCCGTGAGTTTTGGCAAAACGCGTTCGAGAACAACTTGAAACGGGATTTTCCCTTCAAAACCAGAAATCTTTCGTTGCGCGCGCAGGCCGTTGAGGATTTGGCGAATGGCGTTGGCGGCAAATTCTTCTTCTCGGTCGGGTTCAAATAATTTATCCAGAATTTTATTCAGCGTGGCTGCCCAATTTTCCAGAGTGCGCGGTGCGGCGAGTTCGTCTAGCGTGGTAAAAAATTGTTTCTGAAAATCCAACCAGCGTCCTAAAAGCTCCGTGGCCATGCCTTCGATGTTTTCACAGGGCAGCAGTTTGTTGAACATCGCGTCGCCGTCATCAGCCATCGCGTAACCGAGCAACAGGCGCGAGCTGCCGTGTTCCCAAGTGTGTTCGGGAAAAGCGGGTAGGCCGAGTTCCACACGTTGCGCCGCATCGCGTCCCCAGCGGATACCGGAGTTCTTGATCCATTCGCGGATTTGTGGCAGTTCATTTTCCTTCACGGAAAATTTTCGGCGCACGTCGGGCGTTTCAAAAAAATCAAGAACGGTCGTGGCGGTGAGGCGACTCGTGGCGAGTTGCAGCAAGTCGGCGAAGCTGTTGACGAGCGGACTCTCCTGCCGCGCACCTTGGTCGGCGAGTGTGTAAGGAATCGTAGGCGAACCCGGCTCGGCGCTGTCGAATACGCCTTTGATGAACGGCGCGTAAGCTTCGACATCTGGCAGCATCACGAGGATGTCCTGTGGCGACAAGGTGGGATCATTGGTTAACCATTCGAGCAGATGGTCGCGCAGGACTTGAAGTTCGCGCAGCGGGCTGTGGCAATTGTGAATTTGGATCGAACGGTCGGACCTGCTTATTTCCAATGCTTTGCCGGCCGTACGTTCCTCCAAATTTAAAATGGCGCGCTGGATGTGGCCGAGTAAATTTTCCGACGCGGGAATTTGGAAATCGTCAATCTCTTCATTTACCATCTCCAAGTCCGTNNACCAACCGCAGAAATTCACGGCCGGTCTTGCCCCACGAAGCGAGCAGCGGCTGGCCGCGATTTAGATGCAGCTCGCGCGGATTCAGATTGTTTTTTTCAGCGACAGCTTGAATCATTTCGTCCTCCAACGCCGAAGTGATGTCGCCCCAGTATTCGGCGCACGGCGAAAGCCAGAACAAATGCACGGAAAGGTGCCGCGCGAGCGATTGTAACACTTCGAGATAAACCGGTGGAAGGCTGGTCGGGCAAAAAATCGTGAGGCGTTCCGTTAATTTGGTTTTGTCGCAGTCCGGCTGCTTGAGCGCGAGCAGGAGTTCAAAAAGAAATTTGCCCTGACACGCGAGTCCGTCGCTCATCGCCGCGCGCCACAATTGCGCCTGCCAGTGCGTTTCCTGTCCGTGCTGCCACGCGTCAATCCACTGCGGACGATAAACGCTGTATTCATCGAACAATTTGGCGATGCGTTCGGCGAGCTGGAATTTACGGCGCGGGTCGGTGGAAGTGGCGAGATAATTTTTGACTTCCCGGAACGCCGGTTCATCCAGCAGCGGTTCCAGTTTTTCCATGAGTCGCCAGGTGAGCGCTTCTGGTTCGATAAGGCCGGCACGGCTTTTTTCAGGCAGCAGATTTTGCATCAGCCCGAAAAAGAATGCGCGCGGGAAGGGCAGTTCCAGATTGGCGGCAATGCCGTGGCGGCGGGCGAGTTCAAGTTTCAGCCATTGCGCCAGCCCCTGCGTCGGCACGATGATTTGTTCCGCCGCGAAGGGCGAGCTTAACGGCAGGCGTAGTATTTCCGCGGCCAGCCGTTGCGCCAGATTTTCCAGCCGGTTGCTTTTGTAAAGGATGAAGCTCACTTCAAGAAACCTTTTAATGTCGCGGTTTGAAGTGGTGCATCCACCAAGAGTTGAACCTTGAACCTTCTGATCCGTAGTTGGGAAACGTCCTGTTTCGGGGTGTTTCTATAGATTCCTCAAACATGTGTTTCGACCCTTTAAAAATTGGCTTAAATGCTGTTCTTAGCTTTGCATTAAATTGTTGGCTGGGAAGGCCTTCAGCAGTACAAAAAGCCGCACAGATTTCATTTTCTGAAATTTATTGTTGCAAAAAAATCTCATCCGTCCAAGGTAATCTACCACGGTTAATTTAGTTAAAACACTGGGAACAATCCTGGCTCGCATATCCCCACCGCCAGCATGGGACAGCGTCGGCTCAATCTGGTTGCAAAGAATTCGCTTGACCTCAGCCGACGTCTGTCCTAGTGTCATAGGACAGACGCTGCCCATGATCTTGCAAGTTGATTTCAAATCCGGCAAGCCGGTCTATCTCCAACTGGTGGACCAAATCCGCTACGCCGCCGCATCGGGCGGGCTGCGCACCGGCGAACCGCTCCCGTCCATCCGCCCGCTCGCCGAGGAACTGCGCGTGAACCGCAACACTGTCGCCAAGGCTTACGCCGAACTCGAGAGTCAGGGCGTCATCGAGACGATTCCCGGCAAGGGCTGCTTTCTTAAAGAGAGCAATTCGCCGTTCACCAAGTCTGCGCGCCAGAAGATATTGACTAAGGAAATTGACGAGGCCGTCGTCGCGGCGCACCACCTGCAAGTGGACCGTGACGCGTTTCTCGCGCTCGTCAAGGAACGGCTCGACAGTTTTGAACGCAAGGTTAAGGAAAAATCCGACAACGACTGAAAGGAAACGCATGAACACTGACTCGCCCGTCATTGAAATCAAAAACCTCACGCGCAGTTATGGCAAGCACGACGCCGTGAACGGCCTCTCGCTAAACGTGCGCGCCGGGAAATGTTACGGCTTTTTTGGCCGCAACGGCGCGGGCAAAACCACGACGATAAAATGCTTGTTGAATTTGCTCCGTCCGACTTCCGGTTCGGTAAATGTTTTTGGCCTCGACCCGCAACAAAACGAAGTCGCCGTCAAATCGCGGCTCGCGTATGTGCCGGACATGGTCGCGTTTTATCCGTGGATGACCGTGCGCGACACGCTGGAATATTTCGCCTCGTTCCGCAAACATTGGAATCGCGACATCGAAAATGATTTGCTCAACCGCTTTCAACTCGACGCAAATAAAAAAACCACAAGTCTCTCGAAAGGCCAGCGCACGCAGCTCGCGCTCATCGGCGCGATNNCGCCGCGAATTCATCGAGACCGTCATCGGCGCGTATCAATCCGACGATCCCGGCCACCGCACGGTGTTTGTCTCCACGCATCTGATTTCCGAATTCGAGGGTTTGATTGACGAATTCACGATCATCGAAGGCGGCAAAAATCTTTTGACAATGGAAGCCGACGCCGCGCGTGACCGATTCCGTAAAATCCGCGCACGCTTTTCTGAAATACCCATGCTCGATTTGTCCGGCGCATTGAATGTAAAGCAAAGCGCGCGCGAAATTGAAATCCTTGCCGATGGCAACAGCGAACAGATCCTGGAGACGATAAAATCATTCGCTCCAGAGGAATTAAAATCCGAATCGCTGTCACTGGAGGAAATTTTTGTGGCCTCGGACATTTTGAAAAAGGCGAAGTTATGAACGCGCTCGTCAAAAAAGAAATCCGCCTGCTGCTGCCAAGCTGGATTGCTGCGATGCTGCTGGCAATCTTCCCGGTTTGGTTTCAATCCGTCTGGTCGCAAAATCCTGACGACTCCTCTTTTTTTGAAGTCGCCTATGTCTTGGGAGTTTCACTGCTTGGCCTTGCTTCATTCGGGCAGGAATTTAGTTCCATGACTTTCACACTTTTACTTTCTCAACCGATGCCTCGGCAGCGCATCTGGCTTGTTAAGATTTACACGCTCGCGGGTGCCTTTAGTTTGGTTTCGCTGGCGTTCTTCATTTCATGGAAGCTGTGCGCTCAATTTTTTTCTTGGGGCAATTCGTTCTATATTTTCGGCTTTGCATCTAAATTTGAATCTTACGTCATATTCGCTTTTGCCGTTCTCTGCGGCGGACTCTGGTCAACGCTGTTGTTGCGTCAGGTCACCGCCGCATTTTGGTTTGTGTTTCTTGCGCCTGGAATTTTAATGGTTTTGCTCCTTGCGTTGGGAGACTGGTTGAATTTTGGTGTTACGCCGGAAATGCAAGCCTTCTGGTTGCTGCTCTATTCCATCGCGGGATTTTTCTTCGCCCGCTGGCTGTTTTTCCGGGCACAGGATGTGCAATGGACGGGTGGAACCATCGCCCTGCCGGAAATGCGCGGCACTTCAAAAAGGTTCGCGCGCGGGACGGAAAAGCGTTGCCGGCATCCGCGTGCCGCGTTGTGGCGGAAGGAAATCCAGTTGCATCAATCGCAATTTGTCATGGCGTCTGCGCTGTTACTGCTGCACTTCGGCGTACTCGCGACCAGAACATTCGGACATTTTGGAAAAAATTCTTCGACAGAATTCATTCTGGAAACTTTCTGGGGCTTATGGCTGGTGATGCCACTGCTTGTTGGCTGCGCGGCGGTGGCGGAGGAACGTAAGCTTGGCACGCTCGAAGGTCAGCTTTGCCTGCCGGTAAAACGACGGACGCAATTTGCGATCAAATTATTCGTCGTGCTTTTGTTGTCCGTGTTGCTGGGCGCGGTCATCCCGCTGCTGTTGGAAGGGTTGAGGATTTTACCGGATATTCATTTTGGAATCGGCACCCTTGAACCCGGCTGGCAAAATTATCTGTCAGTAACGCAACTCTTTCTGGTGAATTGTCTGGGGACATTCACGTCTCTTCTACCGTTGCTGACACTGTTTGGCATTGCCGCCGCCATTGGCTTGATTTCATTTTACGTCTCCTCGCTCACGCGCAACACGCTGCAAGCGCTCGCGCCGGCGTTGCTGGGAATTCTGATGGGATTTTTCGGGCTGTTTTTTTTCGCGCGGCTCCAGACATTGAACCTGAATTTTTTATGGCCCGGGCCGCTGCCGTATTTCATCGGCGTGCCGGTGATGCTGCTGACGCTGCTGGCGCTGGCGTTCTGGAATTTTCAACACGTCCGGACCAGCTCGAAAATGTGGCTGCGGAATTTTTTTACGTTCGTGCTGGCGCTGGTGTTTGCCGGGATCGCGACCTTGGCAGTTTATCATCGCGCTTGGGAAAAGCTGACGCCTTTTGAGCCACCGCATGGATCGGCAAGATTGTCGCAATCCAATCCTGCCAGCTTGGACACACAATTCGGCGAGATTTCCGTTCGTCTGCCTGATGGGAAAATCTGGATGAGTAATTTCATGGCCGACCAAAACAATCTCAACCCGATTTCTATGCTGCTGGGCAATTTCAAAACTACGCTGGCTGATGGCAAATTTATCAACGACTCGAATTGGTTGACGGTGCAACGCTCCTACCGGGAATTGATTGGCATCAAAACCGACGGATCACTGTGGGTTTCGGATGGGCCGGAGCCAAAAGGGAGTTTTCAAAACGGCAAATGGACAATCAATGAGGACAACATGATGCATCTTATGCCATTCGGTAAGGAAACGAACTGGAGCAGCTTCGTTCCCGCCCCGTTCTTGGTTTTACTCGTCAAAAACGACGGAACCCTTTGGCGCTGGGGGCGCTGGAGGGTGACCAATGGTTACGATTTTGGATTGAAGCACAAACAATGGCCGGGGTTGCGGGCGTTCATGCCTCATCGGCTGGGAACGGAATCAAACTGGGCGGAAGTTTTCCGATACCACTACGCTACTTATCTTCGCAAGACCGACGGTAGTCTTTGGGTGTACGGAAATTGGGAAAATTGGGACACAAATGGCCAGACGTTGCTTGAAGTTGAGCCGGGCTTCACCGTTCAATCCATGAATCTGGGACGCGACCGGTTTCGTAGCGTCGCGCGGATTCGAGACGGATTGGAATACGACGTCGGTGTGCGGAGTGACGGAACTTTTCGCATCTGTGCGGACGAGCTTTTGGCATTAGTCAAGGGCAAGCGCTACCGGGATTACGAATGGTTTCCGACCGATTTGCAAATCGGAGACGGAACCAACTGGCTCGCTGTGGCCGGAGATCGCGATAGAATTGTCACGCTTAAAAATGACGGCACATTATGGCTGTGGAATTTTTCCAGCCGGCGCTTATATTTTAGTCTTGATGAACAGGAAGTATTGAATACAAAACCCGTCCGTCTCGGTACGCACTCGGACTGGATTGCGATTTCGGGCATTGGCAACGACGTGGCCGCGCTCGCCGCCGACGGTAGCCTATGGTTCTGGCCGATAGAAAGCGTGGAGCACTTGGGCGACAGCCGTGGCTTAGGGTTCTTGGGTAACGGTAATTCTCGTTTTGAGCCGTTGCTAGACATTTCCCACAAGCCGCAATACCTCCGCAACATTTTTAGTGGCCAGCATTGAGAAAGACCAGCGCCGGTTACTGCTTTGACAGATTCACGTCAAATATCGGCGCGCGGTCATCTGGATGAATGCCTTTCATCAAAAATCTTTTTTTGTTCTTGAGGCGAGGGCGTGGTTTCCTAGTGGTTTTCCTTGTTCGTGAATCAAACCCATTTGATCCGCATAGCCGTGGCTGTGACCATTTTTAGCTCCTAGTCGGGTTTCACCCCATTGAGCTCGCAAGATAGTCAGACAATGCTTCTGGTCATGAATAATAAAATATTTCTTGTAGAAATCGAGGTTGCGGCCTGCTTCGTGGTGATTGCCTTCGTCGCGTTGACTTTAATGCTGGGTCACACCTTGTGGGAAAGCGTGGCTGATATCTGGCCTGGGTGACTTTTGCATTGGCGCTAAACTTCACCTCTGGCGGCTTAACTCTTGAGCGGCGCACGCGTGATGAAGAAAAGTCCCGCGTAAATCTTGGGGTCAATCAAAACGCCAGTTTTCGCCTTTGCCTCCAGCCACGGCACGATTTCGACCAGCGGAATCTCGTGAACCATAATGTCTTCCTGCGCGACACCGCCACCTTTCCCGGCGCGATACAAATCAAAAGCGCAAAAAAGCGTCACGCGTTCCGACGTGATGCCGCTACAGGAGGGACCGGTCGTCACCGCTTCAATGCGTCCGGCCGCGTAACCAGTTTCCTCGAGTAATTCGCGGCGGGCGGCAGCGACGGAAGATTCATGCTTGTCCCCCGGTTCATCTCCGATGATCCCGGCGGGAAGCTCGATGGTGCGCGCGTGAACCGGAATGCGATATTGCTCCACCAACAAAACTTTCTGTTCCGTGGTGACCCCGATAATGATGGCCGCACCGGTTCCATTGACCCGGTCAACGTATTCCCAATGCCCCGCTTTGATCAACTTCAGGAATTCACCGGCATGCAGGATTGTCAGGCTGGTTTGATTCATTTCCTTTTCAGCAGCCATTCCAAACTGCGTAACTCATCGATTATGTGGTGCACCCACCAGGAGTTGAACCTGGAACCTTCTGATCCGTAGTAAATTTTTTATATTTTTCTAATCCAACGAAAATTTTGACCTAGTAAAATCATCATTAAAACGCTCTTTGTTTACAATGCTTTTTTTGCCAGATCACATTAGTTTGGTTTGCCGGAAAAAATGGCAATTTTTTATAGTCGGTTTGGGATTTTTTATATGGGAGAAAAATCTGTCAGAACTTGTCAGAAGGATTCCACTGGATTTATTGGGGTTTCCAGAGATTCCACGGTTTACCAATTGTGAAACGATCAGCGTTCGGTGCGTCACAACAAACGAAATCTGCGCCGGAGTTTTGAAGACGTAAAAGGAACTCGGCATTTCTTCCGAGCCGATCAAGTTTTGCGATTGCCACCGTCCCCCCGATTCGCTTGGCGTGTTCATTGAAGCCTACGCCGATGCCATGACGAATCCCCAAGACACAAGCGATTCAAAAGACCCCCCTGAAATGGGGGTTCTTTATTACCAAATTCGATTTGTCAGAATCTTGTCAGAAGAAAACCGAGTTTTTGGTCTTTTCGGTCTTGGAACGAAATCACCAAACCATTGAATCCATTGAAGTTTAAGAGTGGTGCACCCACCAGGAGTTGAACCTGGAACCTTCTGATCCGTAGTCAGACGCTCTATCCAATTGAGCTATGGGTGCAATCAAAAGGATGTAAAGCTTATCTGCCGCATTTCACGGGTGCAAGATTTTTCAAATGGTGCGGCTTGCGCCGCATGAACCATTTCATTCCCACTCAATCGTCCCCGGCGGCTTGCTCGTGATGTCGAGGACGCAGCGGTTCACGCCTTTCACTTCGTTGATGATGCGGCTCGCGAGTTTTTCCAGCAGGTCGTAAGGCAATTTCACCCAGTCGGCGGTCATGCCGTCCTGCGATTCCACAGCGCGGATCGCAATCGTATAATCATAAGTGCGTTCGTCGCCCATCACGCCGACGCTGCGCACGGGCAGCAACACGGCGAAGCTCTGCCAGATTTTGTAATACAGCCCGCTCAATTTCATTTCCTCAACCACGATGGCGTCGGCGTTGCGCAGAATCTCGCAGCGCGCCGGTGTGACTTCGCCGAGAATGCGCACGGCCAGACCCGGGCCGGGAAACGGCTGACGCCAGACGATTTCTTTTGGCACGCCCAGTTCCTCGCCGAGCAGACGCACTTCATCTTTGAACAGACATTTCAGCGGCTCAACCAGTTGAAATTTCATGTTCTTCGGCAAACCGCCGACGTTATGGTGGCTTTTGATGAGCGCGGCGGGATTGCCGGCGATCGGCACGGACTCGATCACGTCGGGATACAATGTTCCCTGCGCGAGAAATTTTGCCTTGCCGGCGCGCTTCGTCGCTTCCTGAAAAACTTCGATGAACGTTTTGCCAATAATTTTGCGTTTGCGTTCGGGATCGGTGACGCCTTTCAATTTCGTCAAAAATAATTTTGCTGCGTTTTCGTATTGCAGCTTCACTTTGAAATTGCGCCCGAAAACTTCCTGGACCACTTCCGCCTCGCGCGCGCGGAGCAATCCGTTGTTCACAAAAATGCACGTCAGTTGGTCGCCAATCGCCTTGTGCAACAGCGCCGCCGCCACGCTCGAATCCACGCCGCCACTCAAGCCGAGCACGACGTGTTCGGTGCCGACTTGCGCGCGGATTTCCTCGACGGCCTGCTCAATGTAATTCCGCATCGTCCAGTTTTTGCCGCAACCGCAGACGCCGTGGACAAAGTTGGTAAGAATTTCTTTTCCGCGCGGCGTGTGGACGACTTCAGGATGAAATTGCAATCCAAAAAATTTGCGGGCGCGGTTCTCGATTGCCGCGTATTCGGAATTTTCCGTGACGGCAACCGCTTTGAATCCATTGGGGATTTTGGTGAGCTTGTCGCCGTGAGAATTCCACACCTGTAAGTTCGTCGGCAGTTTGGCGAACAGCGCGCAGGATTTATCCTTGATGTTCAACGTGCCTTTGCCGTATTCGCGCTTCAGACCTTTCTCGACTTTTCCGCCGAGAAATTGCGCGAATAACTGCACGCCAAAACAGATGCCGAGCACCGGCACGCCGAGTTCAAAAACCGTCTTGTCCGGCAGCGGCGCATCCGGCGCATAGACGCTCGACGGGCCGCCGGACAAAATAATTCCGCGCGGTTTCATCGCGGCGATTTTCGCGGCGGGCGTGTTGAAGCTGACGATGGTGGAATAGACGTTGCACTCGCGCACGCGCCGCGCGATGACCTGCGTGTATTGCGAGCCGAAATCGAGGATGACAATCTGTTCGTTCATTTTGAAAACAAGGACGAATTCTCTTTCGCCGGCGGAAGTTTTGCGAGCGAAAATTGCGGATTATTTGACAGCCACCGCCAATGGCCGTTTTATTCCTTCACCACCTTGATCGTGCCTGCCGCCGCGTCATAGTCAATTTTGTAGCCGAACGGCGCTTCGGGGATTTTCCCGAGATAATGCATCTGCACCATCTCGTTCAAGTCTTTCGGCAGCCGTCCTTCGCCGGCCTGAAACTGCTGGATGGCCTCGTTGACATACGCCAGATCAATCTGCTTCTCCGAATACTTCTGCGCCTGGCTCACCGCGCTGATGTAATTCACCGGCGCATCCACGACGTTGGAAACCGCATTGACGGCCTGCGTCGTTTTTGAATTGTCACCGCAACCGACCGTCACGACTGTCACGGCCACGGAAATGAAAATAAAATGGAAGGCTTTCATGCCGGCAAATTACGCCGGTTCGCCCGAAATGGGAAATGGAATTTTAATGCTCGCTGGAAGATTTTGCCACCAACTCCCGCGCCTGCCGGATCAAATTCAAATCCTCCGCCAGATTTCCAAAACGCAGTTTGGGCAGGCCGCTTTGCTGTTGGCCGAGCAGTTCGCCGGGTCCGCGCAACTTTAAGTCCGCCTCCGCGATTTTGAAGCCGTCGTTCGTCTCTTCCAAAATTTTCAAACGCGCCTGCGCCTCCTTGTGTTGCGCGTCGGAAACCAAAATGCAAAAACTTTCGTGCGCGCCGCGTCCGATGCGCCCGCGCAATTGATGCAACTGCGCCAGCCCGAAATGCTCCGCGTTTTCAATGAGCATTACCGTCGCGTTCGGCACATCCACGCCAACTTCAATCAGCGACGTCGCGACGAGCGCCTTGATTTCATTGGCGCGAAAGTCCGTCATCACATTTTCTTTCTCCGCTGGTTTGATGCGTCCGTGCAATAAGCCGACTTTGAATCCGGCCAGGGCTTTTTCCACGTTCGCAAATTCTTTTGTCACCGCCTTGATGTCTTTGTCCGTGTCCGCCACGTCCACGCGCGGATAAACAATGTAAGCCTGTCGCCCGGCAGAAATTTTTTCGCGGATGAAATCAAAAACCTTCGGCAACTTTTCCGTAGTGCGCACAAAAGTTTTTATCGAGCCACGGCCGCCGGGTAATTCATCAATCACCGAAACATCCAAGTCGCCGTAAAGCGTCAGGCCGAGCGTGCGCGGAATCGGCGT
The DNA here is from genome assembly GCA_003139955.1 of Limisphaerales bacterium. Classification (GTDB taxonomy): domain Bacteria; phylum Verrucomicrobiota; class Verrucomicrobiia; order Limisphaerales; family UBA11358; genus UBA11358. Next base: position 11,682 of record PLHK01000116.1, on the reverse strand, counting down.
CGCTGTCATCACGAGCAAGATGCGGATAATTTCCTTTGCGCACCAGCTGTTTCGCGCTGCGTCACGCCAAACTTGTGCTGCTCGTCAATGATGACCAGACCGAGCATCGGCAGATCAAACCCCGCCGTAAACAGCGCGTGCGTGCCGATGAATAAGGTTGAAGGTTGCCGGTTAAAATTTGCCAGCTTGCCGCGCGGCACTTTGGTTGTGGTTGGCTCAAATGTTTTTCGACTGCCGGTTTGTAGCTCAATTTTAATCCCCAGCGGCTCAAACCATTTGGAAAAATTTCGGAAATGCTGCTCCGCCAGAATTTCTGTTGGAGCCATCAGTGCGACGTTGAAGCCGCTTTCGATCGCCATCAACGCGCTGCACGCCGCGACCGCCGTTTTGCCGGAGCCGACATCGCCTTGCAACAGCCGCCGCATCGGATGCGCGCCGCCCATGTCCGCACGGATTTCTTTGAGCACACTCGCCTGTGCTGCCGTGAGCTTGAAGCCGAGCTGCGCGAGAAATGGTTTCATCAAACGATTGTCGCCACCGCACGGCAGCGCCTTTGACAACGCCTCAAACTTTTTGCGACGCGACTGGATTTGAAATTGCAACGCCGCAAATTCATCCAACGCCAGCCGCTGCCGCGCAAATTCCACGTCCGTCAATTCATTCGGGAAATGAATCATGCGCACCGCGTTTGCGCGCGCCGGAAATAGTTTCAAATCCAGTTTGATGTCCGGCTCGGCGATCTCGTCTTCAAATTTTTCCAGCGCGCGCCAGATGAGCGAGCGCAGCACGCGCGCCGTCAAACCTTCCGTCAGCGGATACACCGGGACGATGCGGTTGACGTGGACGAATTCATCGTCGCCGGCCTCGACCAGTTCCGTTTCGGGATGCGTGAAAACGCGCGGTTTTTTTTCGTCATCCAATTTGCCGTAGATGAGAAATTCGCGGCCGACCGTATACCAGTCCGGCATCCACGCCTGCGCTTGCCACCAGCGGCAATGCAGCCGCGCCGTGCCATCGTCAAACACGCACTCGAACATCGTGCGCGATCCGCCGCGAAAGCGCTTGATGCCGGCGGCGACAATTTTTCCGCGCACCGTCGCCGGCTCGCTCAACTTCAATTCGCGGATGGACAGAAATTTTCTGCGGTCTTCGTAACGGCGCGGCGCGTGCAGCAGCAAATCTTCAACGGTGAAAACATTCAATCGCGCCAGCAATTTTGCGCGCTCCTCGCCCACGCCCCAAACGGAAGCGACCGGAGCAGCGAGTGGCGAAACTAGTTTTTCTGGCGGCGGATTCACTGATAATGCGGCGGCTTGGCGTTGTTGCCTTTGATGCGCTCCAGTTCCAGCGATTCCATCGCGCGCGACTGCCGCTGGACTTCCTTTTTCAAACGCTCCAGCAACTTGCCCTGCTCGATGACGACGCCGTTCAACTGCTCGACCTGATGTTCGAGGTGTGCGAGGTTAGATTCAATTTTTTCAGTGCGCCGGGAATTTTCGTCTGCCATGAAACCATTTTGCCCGCGCCGCCGCCGGAAGTCGAGACGGTGAATGACTTGGCGTTGCGTCGCAAACCAATTTGCGGAACACTTGGCGCAGAAATTAAATGCCGCGCAAAACTCCAGTCCCAAAGTCCGCCGCCAACGTGATGATTCTAGGCGTCGGCTCGTTCGCGCACAGTATCGGGCAAACACTCGCGGATGCGGGCGCGAACGTCTCGACGTATCTCTCGCGCAACTACGGCCACTTCTCGCCCACGCTCGTCGGCAAAATTTTTTCGCGCGACGCATTTCCGAGTCCGGTGCCGCTCATCAAACAAAATAAAATTGACGTCGTCATCCCGCAGTCCATTGACTGGGCGTTGCAGCCGTGGGCGAAAGATTTGATCGAATCCGGCGTCGGAATTTTTTCACCGACCGGCGAAGCGATGCGGATTGAACGCGAACGCGATTTTGCGCGCGAGATGTGTGCGAAGTTCAAAATTCCGTTTCCCAAATCCTTCGTCGCCTCAAATCGAATCGAAGCCGAAAAAATTCTCGCGAAAAATCCGCAGCCGTTCGTCATCAAAAATCCGCTCTGCTCGCCGACGAGTCCGATCCACACGATTTTGTGCGAGACCGTCGCCGACACGCGCGCGTGGCTGCGGCATGTCAATTATGCCGAGGGCGTTTTCTTGCAGGAATATCTCGGACGCGCCGAGGCCGGGCACATCGCGCTCGTCAGCGGCGGTGAAATCCATTCGCTCGTCACGAATCAGGAATACAAATACGCCTTCAACGGCAACATGGGTATCGTCGCCGGCGCGCCGCTCGGCGGACTTGTTGAGCGCGATGAAAATGATAAATACGGTCTGGCGCGCGAATTGATCCATCCGTTGAAACCGTGGTTGCGCGAATCAAAATTCAACGGGCCGTTGCAAGTCACCGCCATCAAGCGCGGCGGCAAATGGCACGTCATCGAATACAACATCCGCATCGGTGTCACGTCCGGCCCGATGATTTTACGAATGCTGCGCACTCCGGCGGAAATTGTTTTGCGAACCGCGCGGAATGAAAAATTGAAATTGTCATTCAACGAAAAATTGAATTTCGGCTGTTCACTCACGCTGGCGGGCTACGGCTATCCGTTTACGCAGGTGCGCGGGCCGCAATTGCCGCTGGAAGTGGACGGCAAATTTGACTGCGATGTCTGGTGGAATGAAGTCGCGCGCGGCGCGGACGGCCTATTATTTTCCACCGGCCATCGCATTGCGGACGTTATTGCGCTTGCGCCGAAACTGGATGCGGCGATTACGAAAGCTTACGCGAACATCCGCAAAATCCGCGTCGTCGGGAGCTATTTCCGCACGGATGTCGGCCAGAGTTTGTGGCCGCCGGGAACAGTGTGATTCTTTTATTTGCATGAATTTGAATTCTGAACATTTTCCGCCGCGTCCCGCGTGGACCGAGATTGATCTCGGCAAATTGCGCCGCAACTTGCAATTGATCCGTGGTGATTTGCCCAAGCACGTCCAGTTGATGGCTGTCGTGAAGGACGAGGCTTACGGCCACGGCGCGCTCGACGTGGCGCGCGTCGCGGTCGAGGAAGGCGCGTGGGGCTTCGGCTTGAGCACGCTCGAAGAGGCGATGACGTTGCGCGACGCGGGAATCACCGCGCCGCTGCTGTTGCTCGGCGAACGGCAGGAGGCCGAACTCGAATGGTGCGCCGCGCATGACCTGACGGTTTGCGTGAACGAAATCCACAACGTCCGCGCACTCGCTAAAATCGCGGCGAAGTTAGGCAAGCAAGTTCCGGTTCATGTCAAAATCCACACGGGCATGAGCCGTTACGGCGTTCGCTGGGACGAGGCGCTGCCGCTCATCGAACAGATCGTTGCGGAGAAATCATTGTCGCTCGAAGGCGTGATGACGCACTTTTCGCAATCAGATGAAACGGAAAAAACCTTTGCCAATCTTCAGTTCGCGCGATTTCAGGAAATTCTAACCGCATTGGAGCAGCGAAAAATTTCCGTGAAGTTGCGGCACACTTGCAACAGCGGCGGCTTTCTCGACTTGCCGCACACGCATCTGGACATGGTTCGCGTGGGCATTTTGCTTTACGGCGTTTTTCCGTCGCTGGTCTGCCGGAAAATTCCCGGCATCGAGCCGGTGATGTCGGTGAAGGCAAAAATCGCCGCGATCCAGAAATTGAAACCCGGCGAAGTCGTCGGCTACGGGATGCGCTACACGGCGGCGAGCGAACGGCGCATCGCGATTCTGCCGATCGGCTACGGCGACGGTTTTCCGCGCGTGCGCAACGAAGGCTGCGCGCTCATCCACGGCCGGCGCGCGCCGTTGCTCGGGGGCATCGCGATGGACGCGTTGATGGTGGACATCACGGACATTCCGCAGGCGCAGATGTGGGACGAAGCGGTCATCATGGGACGGCAAGGCAATGAAGAAATCACCGTGCGCGACATCGCGAAGCTGAAAAATTCCGTGACCTACGACGTGCTCACAAGCTGGCGGCTGCGCTTGCGGAGAAAATCGGTGAACCACACAAAACAAGACGAGACACGAATTTCACGAATTGACACGAATTCCGCAAAGCCGGAATCAATTCGTGCTAATTCGTGAAATTCGTTTCACTCCCATGAAACTCCTTTTCTCCGAACAAAATTCCGACTACGAGAACTACCAGTTTCCGTATGCGGTCTGGGCGTTTCCCGAAACGGGCGAAACGCCGGCGGACATTTTCAACGCGGGCTTCCTGCCGTCGTCGCGCAATCTGGACCGGTTTTATCTGTGCCGGCAGGTGCGCGTGAACCTCGCGAAGTTCAAGCCGTCGTCCGAGAACCGCCGGATTTTGCGCAAGGGCGCGGGCATTGACGTGAAGCTCGTGCCGCGTGACAAGTTTGATTACACGCCGGAACGCCGCCAGTTTTTCAAGACCTACGCCGACATCAAGTTCGGCAAGGACGTGATGACCTTCGAGCGGCTCGACGCGCTGTTCGCCTCGCCCATCATCTCGCACCTGCTCGTGTTCACGGATTTGGAAACGGAAAAAGAAATCGGCGTCGCGACCATTTATCTGGAAGGCAAGTCGCTCGCGTTTTATTACTACGCGTTTTACGACCTGAATTATTACGCGCGCAATCTCGGCATGTTCATGATGACCTCGGCGGTGGCGCTGTTCGCGGAGCGCAGTTGCAAAAATCTTTACCTCGGCACGTGCTATTCGGACAACGCGCTCTACAAGACGCAGTTCGCCGGCGCGGAATTTTTCAACGGCTTCCGCTGGTCGGACGATCTGGACGAACTAAAATTCATCATCCAGCGCGACAAAAAGGATTTGTCCCAGCACCTGCTCGAAACGGAGGAATTCCGCGAAAAATTTTACGACGGCGATCTGGAAAAAATGACGGACGCGAGCGAGTTNNGATGCGAGCGAGTTCCGGGTGAAGGCGAAGTAAATGGAACTAAACGAAAATATAGAACGAAGCCTTGGTTTGCTTCATAAAATCTTAATCGAGTCTATTGCATCGAAAGACGATGGCAATATGCAGACATCTTTCGTTTATCGTCACGCCAGCAACATTTTTCATCTCGGTGAAGACACAATTTATTTATTGCAATCAGGCCGATCATATTCTTGTCCAATCGTGGTGAGATCAATGCTGGAAAGCTTGTTCAAACTTGTAGCGGCGATGAAAGCGCCCGACATGGCGGTTCAAATCATAATCAGCGAACTCGAAGAAGATTGTGATAAAATTGCAAAATTTCCTAAATGGCTTGATCCGGCGGTATATGCTCCAATAGCCGAGGATTTTTCAAATCAGGTTAAACATCTGCGAAAAGAATACGGAATAACTTCCACTAAAAAATGGAAGGCTATAGCGTGCGCAGAAGCCGCTGAACTTGAGGGACACTACCGTGACGCATATTTTCATTTTAGCTCACACACTCATGCAAAGATTATCGGCATGGAAATTCAAGAAAAGTCGGCTTGTGCTGGCTATTGTTTACAGATGTTAATTTTTTGCGTGCTGACCGCCGCGCTTTATCTGGTTCACATTGCTCATACTAATTCACCGCAAGAGCACATGGGCGAATGTGAAAGACTTGGTGATGAATGGATTCGGTTAATGAACGCAGGTTTTTTTAGTAAAATGGATCAGGCATAAAAGTTTTATCGCTTCGCTCAAAACGCGGCGGGCAATTCCAAAGCTGTCTCCGAAGTAGAAACCGGCTCAAGCGCCATCCGCTCGTCGTGCGCCAGATAATTTTCGCATACTCGGAAAAAATCCGCCGTCGTCGTCACGCGGCGGATTTCGTGCAGGAATTTTTCGCCCACGCCGTCGCCGATGAAGTTCATGAATTTCTTCATCCGCATCACCTGCGACGATTCCTTCACGCCGGGCGTGATTTCGTTTTCCCAGAGTTCGCGGATGTAATTCAAAACGTCGCGGCCGGTTGGCAATTTTATTTGCTCGCCGCGAAACTGCGCGCGAATCTGGTCGAACAGCCACGGATTGCGGATCGCGCCGCGCCCGATCATCAAACCGCGAACGCCGGTTTCGGAAATTATTTTTTGCGCCTGCGCCGCGCTGTGGAGATTGCCATTCGCAAAAACCGGACAACGCAATTCGCGCGCCGCCTGCGCAATCAAATCGTAACGCACGCCGGGGCGATACATTTGTTTGACCGTGCGCGCGTGGACGGTGAGTAGGTCAATTGGATGTTTCGCAAAAATTTTCAGCAGCGCGTCAAATTCCTCCGGCGATTCAAAACCGAGCCGCGTTTTCACGGTGAACGGAATCGTCACCGCGTCACGTAGCGCGCCGAGGATGGCGTCAATCTTTTGCGGCTCACGCAAAAGTCCGCCGCCCGCGCATTTGCGATAAACGATCGGTGCGGGACAGCCGAGGTTCAGGTCAATCGCGGCGACGGAAAATTTTTGCAATAATTTTGCGTTGCGGACGAGCGCGGGAATGTCGTTACCGATCATCTGCGCGACGACAGGTCGGCCGGTGGGATTTTTGGTGATGGAATCGAGAATCCATTTCTCCGGCCGCGAATCACCGTGGACGCGAAAGTATTCCGTCCAATAAATTTCCGGGCCGCCGTAGCGCGCGATGACGCGCATGAATTGCAGCGTCGTCACATCCTGCATCGGCGCGAGCGCGGTGAGCGGCGCGGTGCCACGGAGCAGTGCGGAAAATATTTCAGACGGCGTCATGACAACAGCCCAAGCTTACATCTGCTCGACGGTTTCGATGCCGAGCGTTTCCAAACCTTGTTTCAAAACGCGTGCGGTCAAATCGCAAAGCGCGAGACGCGAATCGCGCGTGGCGACATCGTCGGCTTTGAGCACGGGGCAATTTTCGTAGAAGCCCGTGAACTTGCCCGCCAGTTCAAACAGGTAATTGCAGAGAAAATTCGGGCGAAATTCTTCCGCGACGGCTTCGACGGTGATTCCAAAATTGAGCAGATGATTGGCGAGCGTCAGTTCTTCCGGCGCGGCCAAAACGAGTGACGAGTGGCGGGTGGCGAGTGATAAGTTGACTTCGATTTTTCGGAAAATGCTTTTGATGCGCGCGTAAGCATACAGCAGATACGGCGCGGTGTTGCCTTGCAGCGCGAGCATTTTATCCCAGTTGAAAATGTAATCGCTCTGGCGGTTCGGCAGCAGGTCGGAGTATTTCACCGCGCCGAGGCCGACGACGCGCGCGATTTCTTTGCGTTGTGCTTCGGGCAGTTCGGAGCTTTTTTCCGAAACCGTTTTGTAAGCGCGTTCAACAGCTTCATTAAGCAAGTCGCCAAGTTTCACCGTGTCGCCGCTGCGCGTTTTGAACGGCTTGCCGTCGTCGCCGAGAATTTTTCCGAAGCCGACGTGAATCAACTTAACTTTTTTTGCGTCGTCGGATTTCCAGCGCGCAAAAATCGCGAATAATTTTTTGAAATGCCCGGACTGCCGGTCGTCCACGACATAAACAATTTCGTCCGGCGACCACGTTTTCAGACGATAATCAATCGTCGCCAAATCGGTGGTCGTGTAATTAAAACCGCCGTCGCTCTTGCGGACGAGCGCGGGATCGTCAATCCATTCGCCATCACGGTTCACCAAAAACGGGTCTTCTTTCGGCGGCAGCGAGCTATCGCTGAACACGCCGACCGCGCCTTCGCTTTCACGCGCGATTTTTTTGGCGAGCAAATCATTCACCACTTCGCCGAGCCACGGATTGTAAAAACTTTCGCCGAGCGCGTGGTCGAACTTCACGCCGAGGCGCGAGTAAATTTCGTCAAACTGCTTTTGCGAAAGCGCGGTCATTTCTTGCCAGATGGAAATGTTTTCGGCGTCGCCGGCTTGAAGTTTTACCAGTTCGGCTTTCGCTTCTTCGAGCCGCGCGGGATTGGCATCGCATTCGGCGTTGATGATTTTGTAAAGCCGTTCGAGTTCGGCGATGGCGTCGCATTCGAGCGCGGGGCGATCCAAAATGTTTTTCCAACCAAGCAATAATTTGCCGAACTGCGTGCCCCAATCGCCGATGTGGTTGTCGCTGATGACGCTATGGCCGAGCAGGCGGAGGTTGCGTTGCAGCGCATCGCCAATACCGGTGCTGCGGATGTGGCCGACATGCATCGGCTTGGCGACGTTCGGCGAACTGAAATCAATGACGATGGTTTTCGGCGATGAAGCTTTTTCAAAAAATAAATGTTCGCCGCGCGCGGCGGCTTGCAGCGATTCGACGAGGACGGAATTCTTGAGGCGGAAATTCAGGAAGCCTGCGCCGGCGATTTCCACTTTTTCACAAACGGAGGCGAGGTCTAATTTTGCCAAAACGTCGGTCGCAAGCTGGCGCGGATTCAACTTGCGCGTTTTGGCGAGCGACATCAGCGCGTTGCTTTGGTAATCGCCAAATTTTGGGTCGCCCGGGCGGACGAGAACGGTGGAGACATCGGCGTCCGGCAAAACTTCGCGGACGGCAGACTGCAAGGCAGATTCTATTTTTTTGTGTGGCAGCACGACGGAAATTTAACCGCGAAACACGCGAAATACACGAAAGAAACCAAAGCAGTCACCGGAAATTTTTCGCGTGGTTCGCGTATTTCGCGGTTGGAAATTATATTATTTTTTTCCGTGTTCGCGGATGACGGCGAGCATGGTGTCGGCGTCGGGCGATTTTTCGAGGGCTTCGCGGAAATCGGCCTTGTGCAGAAGTTTCGCGATGTTGGCGAGCGTGTGGAGGTGTTTCTGAAACTGGCCTTGCGGGACGAGGAAGAGCATGACGAGCTTGACGGGCTGGTTGTCGAGCGCGTCGAAGTTGACGCCTTTGGTCGAGCGGCCGAGCGCGCCGACGACTTCAAAAATCAAATCCGTCGAGGCGTGCGGGATGCCGATGCCGAAGCCGATACCGGTGGACATTGAGGTTTCGCGTTTTTTTACGGCGGCGGTCACGGCGTCGCGGTCACCGGGCTGAATTTTGCCGGTGGCCACGAGGTTGCCGATGAGTTCGTCAATCGCTTCCCAGCGGTTGGCGGCTTTCAGTTCGGGGACAATTTGTTCGCGTCCTAAAATGTCGGCTAAATCCATAACGGTGTGAGGATGAATCCAAAGGCGGTTGCATTTCAAGACTGAATTACTAACAAATTTTGCCGGCTTCAGATCACGCGTTGCAGCCAGTGAAGAATTTTGCCGGTGTATTCCAGCCACCAGCCGAGCGAATTCAGCATGCCGACGCGCGCCGTAAGCAGGGGAATCCCAAACAGCAGCACGCAAACATTGCCGAGAAAAATCACCAAGGCGGAAAATAAATAACCTTGCGAGGTGATGTCCGTCTGCCGCGTCCGCAAAACGTGAAGCGTCAGTGTGACGTGAAACGCATACGCCGCGCCGACGCACAGATGAAACCAGACGAGGTAGCCGTGCCAGTTCCAGATCAAATTGCCGAGCGCGAACACGCCCACGACCAGCACGACATACAGCGGGAAAAAATACGGCGCGAGCGCGATGACGAAATTTGTTTTGGAAATCACGACGTGGCCGCCTTTGGCCGTGACCTTCATTTTTTTGACCTGGCCGCCGAAAAGCCACGTCCAGAGCGCGTGCGTGAATTCGTGGCCGAGGACGTAAAGCCACATTGGTTTGGGCAGCAGCAGAAAAATTACGATCCAGCACGCCGCGCCCGCGAGCAGCGGAATCCACGTCGTGTCCGCGCTGCCGCTGGCGCGCAGCACTTTTAACAAAGCCATGCCCGCGCCGCCGCAAACGGGCAGCAACAGGATGGCGATGATGAACTTGATCCACTTCGGCACGCGCGGAATTTTGCCACAGAGGCACAGAGAACACAGAGGAAAAATTTCCGGCTCGGTGATCTCTGTGCCGCGGTGGCAAGTTTTGGCTTTGAAGTTTTTCGGTTCAAACTAAAATCCGCGCCATGACTAAAGTTGAAGCGTTGCAGATTTTCCGCGACTCGGGCGCGTTGCTCGAAGGCCATTTCGTTTTGCGCAGCGGCTTGCACAGCCGGCAATTTTTCCAATGCGCGCTGGCGCTCCAACAAATGCCCGTCGTCGAAAAACTCGGCGCGGCGCTCGCGGCGAAATTAAAACCGCTTGGCGCGGTCACGGTGGTTTCGCCGGCGATGGGCGGGCTGGTGATCGGCCAGGAAGTCGCGCGGCAGCTTGGGCTGCGATTTATTTTCGTGGAGAAAGAAGACGGCAAACTCGTTTTGCGGCGCGGCTTCAAGATTGCGGCGGGTGAAAAAATTCTCGTCGTCGAGGATGTCGTGACCAAGGGCGGGCGCGTGCAGGAGACTTTGGATATCGTCCGCGCGCACGGCGGCAATGTCGTTGGCGTGGCGATGGTGGTGGATCGTTCCAACGGTGCGGTGGATTTTGGCGTGCCGTTTGAGAGTTTGATTTCGTTGCAGGTGGAAACGTTCGAGGCGGACAAATTGCCGCCGGACCTGGCGAACATTCCGGCGGTCAAGCCGGGAAGTAAATAATTTTGCCACCGAGGCGCGGAGCACACAGAAATTTTCTGTGTATTTTATGTTGTTACGGCGAAATCAAACTGCGCCATACATTCTGCGCCAACCGCCGCCCAGCTGTGCCAAAGTGCGCTTTTGGCACAGCTTTCAAGGTTCAACGCAATAGAGACATAGTCAGTTTCGTCCTTTATTTCCAATGCCTCTGTGAGTTTCTAGCCGTTTGGCACACTTCGGCACTTTTATTGCAGTAGAAACGTCAGTAGTTAAACCAGTAAACAATTTTACACACACAATTTTATGGCAAAAGTATTAGGCATTGATTTAGGCACGACAAATTCCTGCATGGCGGTCATGGACAGCGGCGAACCGCTCGTGCTCGAAAACTCCGAGGGCAAGCGCACGACGCCGTCGGTCGTGGCGTTCACGAAATCCGGCGAGCGCGTGGTCGGCGACGCGGCGAAGCGTCAGGCCGTGACCAATTCGCGCAACACGGTTTATTCCGTGAAGCGTTTCATGGGCCGCAAGTTCGACGAGGTCGGCGAAGAAATTAAGCGCGTGCCTTACAAAGTTGTCAAAGGCTCGAACGGCGACGCCGCGATTGAAGTCGAGGTCAACGGCAAGCCGAAGCAGTTCTCGCCGCAGGAAATTTCCGCGATGATTCTTTCCAAATTGAAAGCCGACGCTGAAACGCGTCTTGGCGAAAAAATCACGCAAGCCGTCATCACCGTTCCCGCTTATTTCAACGACTCGCAACGTCAGGCCACGAAAGACGCGGGCAAGATCGCTGGCCTCGAAGTGCTCCGCATCATCAACGAGCCGACCGCNNGTGAAGGCCACGAACGGCGACACGCATCTCGGCGGTGACGACTGGGACAACACGCTCATGGATTGGATTCTCGATGAATTCAAACGCGAGTATAACATGGATCTCCGCAAACAGCCGGACGCGCTCCAGCGCATCAAGGAAGAAGCGGAAAAAGCCAAGATCGCGCTTTCCAGTTCCCAAACTTACGACATCAATCTGCCGTTCATCACGGCGGACGCGACCGGACCGAAGCACATCCAAAAAACTTTGACCCGCGCGAAGATGGAGCAGCTCACCGACAAACTTTTTGAACGCACCATCGGGCCGGTGAAAGCTTGCTTGAAGGACGCGGGCATCGAAGCCGCGAAGATTGACGAACTCGTGCTTGTCGGCGGCATGACCCGCATGCC
>PLHK01000123.1:427-9808 GCA_003139955.1 Limisphaerales bacterium | reverse complement strand
CGCTTGAAGTAGCCGCCGGGGAATTTGCCGGCCGCCGCCGCTTTTTCGCGGTAATCAACGGTGAGCGGGAAGAAGTCCTGGCCGGGCTTGGCTTTCGTCGCCGCAACGGCGGCCACGATGACGATGGTTTCGCCGAGCTGGATGGTGACGGTGCCGTCGGCCTGTTTGGCGAGTTTGCCGGTTTCGATGATGATCTGCTTGTCGCCCACCTGGGCGGTTATTTTTTCTGACATAGCTGTTGAGACCCACCCCCTCCGGAGAAACTTCAGTCAAACCCGGCGGCAAAATCCGGGGCTGAATGAAATTGCCCGAAGGCGGTGGAATTTAATGCGCGAGTTTTTGGTTTGGTTGAGGAATCAGACCGGTCGCGTCGCCGAGCCAAATCCGGAAAGCGAAGGGCGGCCGGCCGCCTGAAAATGGCCGGCCACACCTCCGCGAATTAATTAATGGCGCAGCTTAAGCTTCTTGGCCACCGTCTGGTAACGGCTCACATCCTTGCTTTCGAGATATTCGAGCAGGCGGCGACGCTGACCAACCATCATCAGCAACCCGCGACGGGAGCTGTGATCTTTCTTNNATCTGGACATCGGCCGAGCCGGTGTCTTTAACGTGCAATTTAAACTGTTCAATCGTCTTTGTCTTGGCTTCCATATATATAGAGCGGAAAATCATATTTATTTACGACCCCGGTGTAAAGTCTTTTTAAGAGGGTGTTGCGAAAGTTTTTACAAACTGCTCTTAAACAATGTGATGCGTCAAAAAGCGTGTGGTTTGGCATTATTGCTGACGAGTTAAAATTACCGCGATAGGCTTGCGGGCATGAATTCCGACCTCCCGGCGACTGGTACGTCCGCCTTGCTTGAACTGGTGGATCCGTATGTTCCCGACGATTTCATCAATGCTGGCTGGCCCACCGGTCGCACTGGTGGGAAACGTCGGGATTACAGCGCGGCCCAACTTTATCGGGTGCATTTACACGTATGCCTGTCCGTCGGTGAACTCGTTTTCGCGTGAGCGATGAGGGAGGTTTTTGGCGAGCGCGGCAACCCAACATGTAAGGCCGCGCGAGCCATAAAACCGACCGAAGTCGGGGATGCTGCGTAGCAGCCAATTCACGACAAAACGTAGGTGAACCAAGGACGTTTTGACAAAGGGGGGTGTCCCCGCCGTGGGGATAGGGGTGGGGATACCCTAAACGGCAGGATTTTCATCGAAAAATGTTCGAACTTTGTCCGATAGCCACCGCCAGTTTTCTTTTGACGAAATTTCGTCGCAGGCGACGTGTTTTGGATTGGGTGCGGAATTGAATCCGGCCAATAGATTCCACGGTTTTTTGAACTCCACCGCCAACGCTTTCTCCGCCATCTGAAAATTCGAACCCATTGTATCGGTTCCGTTGAAACACCGCCAATTTGCCTTTCGACTTGAAGAAAATTTCCAGCTCCGTTCAAGTCCACAATCCTAGCACAGGAATTTTGCGCCATCAGGCGAAGAAAATAATCAAAAGAATAATTGACACCGCAAACAAAAGTTGGATAATAACGACGTATTTGGTCGCATAAATATTGAGTTTCATTATTTTGCGATAAACATTTAAAAACTTAAAAAGTGTCACTTGATTTGCTTTAAAATGTTTTTAGTTTTTATTTGCAAACTTAAACGACTTGTTTAGTCGCTATTAAAATCAAACCTGAAATTTGAAATGAGTGAAGCGCACATTAAATCCGGTGGTCAGAATTTAAACAACGCCAACTGGCTGGAGATCGTCCGCCAGCAGGTCGGTTCGCTGCGCTATGGCGTGGTGGAAATCATCGTGCATGACTCGCAGGTCACGCAAATTGAAAAGACTGAACGGCTGCGTTTAGACAAACCGGCCGCGGAGACGCGTCCAAGCCGGGGCGAGTAACCATAAATAATTTGCAGGCGGCTGACCGGTTCCCCGGAAGCTGCCATGAAAATAAAAACAAACCATCCATGCGGAACTGGATTAAAGGAATTTTTTGGGCGTTGTGCGCGGCAGTTTTGCTGTCGGCGACCGGCACGGTCGCGGCTGACGTAAAAATCCTCAACGTCTCTTACGACGTCACGCGCGAATTTTATCAGGACTACGACGCGGCCTTCGCGGCTCATTGGAAAGAAAAAACCGGCGACACGGTGACGGTCAACCAGTCCCACGGCGGTTCGAGCAAGCAGGCGCAATCGGTCATCAACGGCCTGGAAGCTGACGTGATTACGATGAACCAGCCGCTGGACATTGATATTTTGCATTCGGCGGGAAATTTGCTTCCAGCAAATTGGGCGACACGGCTGCCGAATAAAAGTGTGCCTTACACTTCGACGATTGTTTTTGTCGTCCGCAAGGGCAATCCAAAAAACATCAGAAATTGGGACGACCTTGTCCGCCCTGATGTTTCGGTGGTCGTTCCGAATCCGAAAACATCCGGCAACGGGCGTTACAGTTATCTGGCGGCGTGGGGCTATGCGCTGAAGAAATCCGCCGGCGACGAAAAATCGGCGCGCGATTTTGTGACGAAACTTTTTGCCAACGTGCCGGTGCTCGACACCGGCGGACGCGGCGCGACAACGACGTTTGCGGATCGCGGCATCGGCGACGTGCTGCTGACGTTTGAAAACGAGGCGGCGCTGGTGCAAAAACAATTTCCGGATGACGGGCTGCTGGTGGTGCTTCCGCCCGTGAGCATCCTCGCGGAAAATCCCGTGGCCTGGGTGGATCACAACGTGCAGCGGCATCACACCGAAGCCGTTTCGCGCGCTTATCTGGAATATCTTTACAGCGACGCCGGGCAGGAACTGGCGGCGCAACATTTCTTCCGTCCGAAAAACCAGACGATTCTCGCGAGATATTCCACGCGTTTCAAGCCATTGGAATTGTTCACGGTGGATGAGATTGCCGGCGGCTGGCAGAAGGCGCAGCAGGTTCATTTTTCCGACGGCGGAATTTTCGACCAAATCTATCAACCTCAATAAATATATTATGGCACGCATATTCAATGACATCACGGAAACCATCGGCAACACCCCGCTCGTGCGGCTGAACCGCACGGCAAAAAAGCACGGCGCGGTCGCCGACGTGCTGCTCAAGCTCGAATTTTTCAACCCGCTCTCCAGCGTCAAAGACCGCATTGGCGTGGCGATGATTCACGATGCGCTGAAGTCCGGCGCGATTGGCGAAAACACCATTCTGATCGAACCGACCAGCGGCAACACGGGCATCGCGCTGGCGTTCGTCGCCGCCGCGCGCGGACTGAAATTGATTTTGACGATGCCCGAAACGATGAGCGTGGAACGGCGCAAGCTTTTGAAAATTCTCGGCGCAAAACTGGTTTTGACCGAGGGCGCAAAGGGCATGAAAGGTGCGATCGCGAAAGCGGATGAATTACATAAACAGATTCCGAACAGCGTCGTGCTCCAGCAATTTGCGAATCCGTCAAATCCGGCAATCCACCGGCGCACGACCGCGGAAGAAATCTGGCGCGACACCGACGGCAAGGTGGATTTTGTCGTCGCCGGCGTCGGCACGGGCGGGACGATCACCGGCGTCGCGGAAGTCATCAAAAAACTAAAGCCGGGTTTCAAGGCAATTGCGGTTGAACCGTCGAAGTCGCCGGTCATTTCCGGCGGGGCGCCGGGGCCGCATAAATTGCAGGGCATCGGCGCGGGATTTATTCCGGCAAACTTGAACACGAAAATCCTCGATGAAACGATTCAAGTGAGCGAGGACGATTCCGGCCCGGTTTCAAAAGAAGTGAACCAGCTCGACGGAATTCCCGTCGGCGTTTCCAGCGGCGCGATCATTTGGGCGGCTTTGCAAGTCGCCAAGCGCGCGGAAAACCAAGGCAAGACCATCGTCGCGGTCGTTCCGTCATCGAGCGAGCGCTATCTTTCGACCTGGCTCTTCGCGGACATTGGCACCGAGAGTGACGATATTAGTGCGCTGTTGAGTGCTTGATTTTCGCCGTTTTCATCCCAATTCATTCGAGGCAAAATTTTCCTGATGAATTTTTTTAGAAAAAAATCGCTTTGCCTGATGATTACGCTGGCGGGTAGCTTGGACGTTTTTGCCAATAGCGCGGCGTCTTCGGACAATCCTTATGCACCGATTGTGACGCGCAATATGTTTGCGCTTAGCCCGCTTGTTTCATCCGCCGCCTCAACTCCGTCTGAACCGCTGCCGACGATCACACCAGATGGCATTATGTCCCTCTTCGGCAGTGAGCAGGCGCTGTTCAAAGTCACTGACAACCAGCCTGGCCAGCCAGCCACTGAAAAATCTTACATACTGGGCGAAGGTCAGGGCGACGGTGACATCAAGGTTGTTCGCATTGATGGAAAAAACGCCATCGTGACTTTTAACAACCACGGCACGATTCAGGAATTGCCACTCGTTGCGGCAACGGCTTCGGGAAATGTCGGGCAAACGGCGTTTCCCAATCACGGCTCTTTGCATAGAAGCCGTTTGGCGCGCCGTGCGGTGCTGGAATCCGAAAACCAAACGCCCGGCGACAACGGCAATCCCGTTGACTCGTCCGGATCGGGTTCAGGTTATGCCGGGGGCGCGTATAAAAACGATCCTTCGGGCCAGGGATTGATGGTTCCGAATGTTCCGTTTGCCAACCCTTCAGCGGGTGACGACCCGTCGGTTCAAACTCCGGCGGTTTTCAATGGCGCTGGTTCCGGCAACAATGATGTTTCGGGATCAGCGACAGACAATTCCGCCGCCGAACGATTGGCGGATGAAGAGATGGTGCGGTTTGCCCGGCTGCATATGCAATAAACGGGCGGATGCTTCGTGGCGACTTGAACCCCACAATTATAAAATTAAAATTGTTGTTGACAAAATTTAGTTCCAACTGATAATAACGACATGATTAGTCGCATATTTTAACAGTGCGATTAAAAAAACTGTGATCGGCATTATAAATAGAGCCCATCAGAATGGTTCAATTGGGTCAGGCGAGTTTGATAGTGTTGACGACAACGACAGGCCTGATCGTTTTATGAACTTTAGGCGGTAACGGATGATTTGCCCACCTCGCCAAGAGGAGGCTCGAGCTTAACCATAGAAAAATGCAGAGCTGACCGGTTCACCGGAAGTTCTTCAGATTGTAAACCTGCGTCTGCGACCAAATGGTTGCAAATAGGCAAAACTGAGAACGACCGGATTATGAACTTTAAAAAACTGCTCCACCTTGGCGTCATCGCAACGTCTTTAGCCGGCCTGCCAGCTTGCGCCCAGACAATCTATAATACTTACGCTGACGGCGACCTGATTCTGGACTTCAGCCAGTCGGGCGCTTCGTATGATGTGGAGGTTGACATCGGCAATCTCGCCAGCCTGACCAATGCGGCGACGGTGGCGGGCGGGACGGTGCAAATCACCGCTTACAATGCGACAACCCAAGTTGTTGGAATCTTTGGCAACGTCAACAATCTGTCGTTCTCCATCTTCGGGATTCAGCACTACGCGTCTAATTCCGTGGCGGCCAACACCTCTTACCTTTCAACCCCGCAATCCGGTTCCAGTCCTGACACCGCACCGAATGACTTGACGGGTTCGGGCCAAAACAACCTCAGGTCAACAGAACTTGGAATTCTCGGAATTCAAACCGGCACCGGAAGCCTTGCCATCAACGGCATCTTGCCTTGGGCTAATGCTAATTCATCAGATGCGACGTACAATTCGCCTACCGTGGCGGTAATCCCGACCGCGTCCACCAGTTCTTACACTCATTTGGCTGGCAGTTTCAACGGTGCCCCCAGCGGGTTCCCCGCAAACACGACCTCGGGCACGTTCGGCACCGGAAGCAACAGCACCATTTCCGACCTCTTTGAATTTGATCCGGTTGGCACTTCTCATCAGGCCGTCTATGTGGGTTACTTCACCTTCAAATCGGACGGCACATTGTATTTCAGCCTGCCGTCATCGGCGACCCCGGTGCCCACCACCATCACGTCCGTCACGAAAAACAGCGGCACGGTTTCGGTGAATTTTAACACGGTGGCCGGCACGAATTATCGCCTGCTTTACTCCACCAATGTAACCCTGAGTCGCGGCAGTTGGACAGTGATTCCCGGTTCTGTCGCCGGCACCGGTGCGACGGGCACTTTAAGCGACCCCTCGCCGACGGATGCGGCGCGGTTTTACACGGTGCAATCATATTAAGATGATCACCCCAAAAAAAATTTGAATCTGACCGGTCCCCTGGAGGATTCGCCAAACAAACACAACAACCAAAAAGGAAAAAATGAAAACAAAATACCTACCCATTCTGGGATTGGCGGGACTGGCCTTATCGGGTCTTTCGGCGCACGCCCAGATTAGTTACACTGACGGCGACCTGATTTTGGACTTCAGCCAGTCTGGTCATTCGGACGTCGAAGTTGACATTGGCAGTCTCGCCAACTTGGTCTCGCTGTCCGGCGGCTCGGCATATGAAGTCGGCAGCTACAGTTCGTATCTCACGACCGCAGGTTCCAGCCTCAACAGCTTGTCGTTCACCATATTCGGGCTTCAGAACGCCGCATCTGGATCCGTGTCCGCACACACCGCTTACCTCACAACCCAGCAATCCGGTGCCAGTCCTGACACCGCACCGAATGACTTGACGGGTTCGGGTCAAAACACCCTCAGATCATCCGAACTGGGAATTCTTGGATTGCAAAACTCCGGGAGTCTCGCATCCATCGGTCTTTTGCCCTGGAGTTCAAGCAATCCAGCCGGATCCACCAACGGGCTGTCATTCGCAATCATTTCGAGTGGCAACGCCAATAGCTACACCTCCAGAACCAGCAGTGGTTTTAATGGTGCGCCAAATGGTTTCCCCACAAGCATCACGCCTTCTTCTTTTACATCAGGGAGCGTAACTGCGGATCTGTTCGAGTTTGATCCGGGGTTGGGGACTTCTCAGCAGGCAGTCTATGACGGCGACTTCACGTTCAACAGCGATGGCACGCTGGATTTCACCTCCGTTGTACCAGCGCCGGAACCAAGCGTGTATGCAATTTTTGGCGTCGGCTTGCTATGGCTCGGTTTTCGCCATCAGTTGCGTCGTAACAGTATCTGATAACAATAAAAATCTGACCGTTTAACCATAAGACCAATAAATGAATAAGAAGAGGTTGTAAAAACCCTCAAAACAAAAAACCAATAATCAAATAAACAACCAAAAAATAATATGAAAAATTATCTCAAAAAAATAATTCTCGCCGGCCTTTCCGGCGCAGTGTTGGTGCCCGCGCTCCATGCGACCACCATTAGCCTTGTGACCGTTGGCGGCAATGCCAGCATCAAGCTTGTCGAAGACCGTTTGACGAACAGCGTGGGTGGTCTCTTACCGGGCGGCTCCATCACCTTCAACCCCACTAATAGTCTTATTTTCGAGGCCACCGGAAATTTGAACGGCGGCAGCACGAATGTGACGTGGGATTTCAACTTCACCGGTGGTGCGGGAGCTATTCTGGACATCGCCAGTCAGAACCACGTCCAATTGGCGAACACCAACAGTGGTGCCGGCCCGGTGAGCGCAATCCCGGTGAATGCGATCAGCATTGTCGCCCCGGAAACGGTGGGCATTAGTTCTAGTGCCTTGGGAATCCACCAAGACTATGACTTGGTCGTGCCGCTCGTCTATGTGAAGAATAACGGCGCAGATCTTGTCGGCGTATCAAACATCACGCAACGGCTGGCCAATTATCTGGAGTCATCCGGTGGCACGCTGCCCGCAACCTACTTTGGCGGTGCCACAGCCAACACTGTTTATTTTGTGGGTCGTAATGCTATCGCCGCCGTCCGGCAGGTGATTGATGCCAACATCTTTTTCACCGGATCAGCCGATAACTTCCATACCAACAGTTTAGGTCAGCCGACTGATGCTGGCTGGGACGGTGCCGGCAGCGGCTCTGAAGTGGCGGCCAATGTGGCAGCCATCCCGGGTTCCATCGGCACCGTGGCGGCGCAGGATGCGGGATCACTTACTAAATTGAGCTACGAAGGCGTGCCCTACTCCACCAACAACGTCATCAACGGCACCTATCCGCTCTGGGGTTATGAACGTTATATCTATTTCCCGTCTCCGGACAGCCGGGCACCATCGGCCAACCAGCTGGCGCTCATTCAAGCCTTGGAAAATGCTGTGTCGGCTCCGAGTTATCAAACCAATTCATTGTTCAATGGTAAATTTGTTACATTTAACGCTGTGAATGCCTCCGTTTCCCGCCAAACCACGCTGGATGGTGGTTTGATTGAATCGACAGTCTATTGAGGATGACTGGACGGACAGCCGGCTGAGATTTTTTAAGCCGAGAAAATAGCAAAGACCGGCGCGGATTTTTTCCGCGCCGGTCAATTTGATTAAATCAAGACCACGGTGGCGATGGAATTTTTGCCGACAAACACGTTTTTAGCCTGAAAATTATCAAGCATTTCATCCTGATCATGCTCATGACGGCACTGGTGAACATTTCCGACAGCCAGGCTGCGGAAACCGATCCGCCCGCCGTCATCGAGGATTTGTTTGCCGCGCCGCTCGCCACCAACGCGCCGGTGAAGCTGCTGCCGACCCTGGACGTGCGCGCTTACCGGATTGAAGGCGACGCGGCGTTGCCGCCGCCGGAATTTGGGGTGCTTTCCAATTACACCGGCAAGGTGGATGCCGCGCGCGTGCGCGCAGGTTTGGAAAAATTGCAGGGGTATTATGGCGGGCTTGGTTACTCGAACCTGAACGTCACCCTGCCGGAGCAAAAAATCACCAACGGCCTGGTGCTCATCCGGGTCACCGGGCGCGCCGCCGATGCCGGCGCGGAATCCACTTTGGCCGCAGCGATAACCAATCTCTTCATCGCGCCCGAAAAAAAACCGACGCTTGAAGTGCGCGGCTATCGCATCGTGGGCAACTCGGTTTTGCCGCCGGAAAAATTCAGCGTGCTGACCAACTACACCGGCGTGGTGGACTTTGGGCGCGTGCGCGAGGGGCTGGGGGCGCTGCAATTGCTTTATCGCGACCTCGGCTTTGCGACCGTCAGCGTCACCCTGCCGCGGCAGAAACTGACGAATGGCATCGTGCGCGTGAACGTGATCGAAGGCAAGCTCGCCAGCATCAAGGTCGCGGGCAACCTGCACTTCAGCTACCACAATGTGTTGCGGGCGCTGCCCGGTCTTGACACGAATATTTTGCTGAACACAAAATGGCTTCAGCCCGAGCTCGATCTCGCCAACCAAAATCAGGATCGCCAGATTTATCCGGTCATCAGTCCCGGCCTTGATCCGGGCACGAGCGACTTGACCTTGCAGGTCAAAGACCGGCTGCCGTTGCACGGCCACCTGGAGATCAATGACAATTCCACGCCGGGCACGCCGTTGCT
>PLHK01000123.1:0-420 GCA_003139955.1 Limisphaerales bacterium | reverse complement strand
GGCTACAACGAAGTCACCCACCAGTTCAATCTTCCGCCGCTGACCGGCCAGCCGGAGTTGATCGTTTATGCCTCACGCTCTACCACGGACACGGGGACTGCTTTGGGACCCGTGGACGTAATTACCAATACCGCGACGGTGAAAGTGTTCCGTCAAGACGCCCAACGGGTGCCGAGCACAACCGAAAATGTGGGCAGCAGATTTGTGCTTCCACTGCCACAGTTGGCGGGTGTGCAATCGTCGGTTTCCGCGGGATTCGACGTCAAATATTATCAAACCCAGACTTTTTATACCAACTACACGGTGGTGCAACTGATTGACACGAACAATTCCCCCCCAACTTCCGAATCCGAAACGGTTGCGGCGACCAACAATAGCGGGGATTTAGTCGTGTATGTGCCGCTGTCGTTCGGCTGGTCG
>PLHK01000024.1 GCA_003139955.1 Limisphaerales bacterium | reverse complement strand
CGGCTGTAAAGGATGTCGCCGAGGATCGTGATGTTCAGTCCGGCAATTTTCCCCTTCCGCTCGCGGATGGTGAAGGCGTCAAGCAACGCCTGCGTGGGATGTTCGTGCGCGCCGTCGCCGGCGTTGATGACGTGGGCGTCGAGCACGCGCGAGAGAAAATGCGGCGCGCCGCTCGCGCTGTGGCGAATGATGATGAAATCGGCATTGAGCGCCTGCAAATTCAGCGCGGTATCCTTAAGCGTCTCACCCTTTTTGAACGACGACGCCTCGGCGGAGAAATTCACGATGTCGGCAGAAAGCCGTTGCGCCGCCAACTCAAAACTGATGCGCGTGCGCGTGGACGGCTCGACGAACAGATTCACCACGGTCTTGCCGCGTAGCGCGGGGACTTTCTTAATGGCGCGCTCGCCGACGGCCTTGAAGCCGCGCGCGGTGTCGAGCACGGTGATAATTTCTTCCGCCGTGAGCGATTCGATGTCGAGCAGATGTTTTTTGGTCCAGCTCATTTCTTTTTTAAAATCACTTCGTCCGCCGCCGCGCCGGATTCGGTGAGCAGCAGGGAAATTTTTTCATCCAGCGACGTCGGCACGTTTTTGCCAATGAAATCCGCCTTGATGGGCAATTCGCGATGGCCGCGATCAACGAGCACCGCGAGCTGGATTTTTTTCGGACGGCCAAAATCGTTCAGTGCGTCCATCGCGGCACGCGTTGTTCTTCCGCTGAACAGCACATCGTCAACGAGCACGATCGTTTTGCCGTTCACGTCGAACGGGATTTCCGTCGGATGCACGGTGGGCGCGATGCGGTGGTCGAGATCATCGCGGTGCATCGTCGTGTCGAGAATGCCCACCGGCACGGCGTGATTCCAAATGCCGGCAAGAATTTTAGCGAGCCGCGCCGCCAGATGGTCGCCTCCGACCGGAATGCCAACCAGCGCGACCTCCGCGCTGCGCTCGTTGCGCTCGGCAATCTCATGTGCGATACGCGTGAGCGCGCGTTGGATTGCCGTGGCATCGAGGATGACGGTGGCGTCAGGCATAAAAAATCGCGAACCGCTCCCCGCTGGCGGGGCTGATTCGCGTTTTAGTTTTCGTTTTCATTTTTCCTTCGTCACCTCTCAGGGCGACGTTAAAGGAACAGATTTGTTTAGGTCAATTCGTCGCGGCGGCCTGTCGGGATTTGCGCCATTGGGCGCGGTGCTTGATGATCCAGTCCGTGAGCGCGCGCTCGAAACCGATGTCATGACCGGCCTTTTCGGACTCGATCCACTTGTGACGCAGGATTTCCTCGCGTTCCGCCTGAAATTCGCGGTAAAGCGTGGAGTTCTTAAGCAAATCACTCGCCGACGATGATTCTTTTGCGACGTTTGACATGGCTAATTTAATTGTGAGAACCAATTTAAGTCCAAGCGCGGTTTCTGGCAATTGAAATCTGGACATGAAAATGCGATGGAAATCAATGACTTGTGGCGGCGCGCCGGAATCGGGCGGCTGCGCGGCAAAAACATTTCGACCTTGCTGGCATAAAGATTTATTTTCCGCGCATGAGCGAAGAAATTTTTGACGTGGTCAACGAGCGCGATGAGGTGGTCGGGCAGAACACGCGGCGCGAGGTGCATGCGCGCGGGTTGTGGCATCGCGCCGTCCATGTGCTGGTGTTCAATGCGCGCGGCGAGGTGTTTCTCCAGAAGCGTTCCATGAAAAAGGACATCGCCGCCGGCAAATGGGATTCGTCATCGTCCGGCCATCTGGACACCGGCGAGGATTACGACGCATGCGCGGTGCGCGAGGTGCGCGAGGAAATTGGATTGCACTTGGCGCAAATACCGCAGCGACTTTTCAAAATTGATGCGCGCAAAGAAACGGGCTGGGAATTCTGCTGGATTTACCGCTGCGAAAGCGAAGGGCCATTCGTCCTGCATCCCGATGAAATCGAGACGGGCACGTGGTTCACGCCGAATGCGGTGACGAAGTGGGTGAAAGAAAAGCCGGGAGATTTCGCGAGTTGCTTTGTGCTGTTGTGGAAAAAGTTTATGGCCACAGAGACACCGAGCAGACAGAGAAAATAAAAACTCTGCGTTTCTGTGCCTTAATTCTTCATTTGCGAAGCGGCGCAAATGAAGTATCTATTCGCCATGCAAAATTCGATTATTCCTTATCCGACCGTCATTGAACAAACCGCGCGCGGTGAGCGGCAGTTTGACATTTTTTCGCGGTTGCTCGTTGACCGTATTATTTTTCTCGGCACGCCGGTGGACGATGGCATCGCCAACGTAATCGTCGCGCAACTTTTATTTTTGCAGATGACGGATCCAAAAAAGGACGTGCATTTCTACATCAATTCGCCCGGCGGCAGCGTGTCGGCGGGACTGGCGATTTACGACACGATGCAATACATGACTTGTGATATTAATACCTACTGCGTCGGCCAGGCGGCGAGCATGGGCGCGGTGCTGTTGTGCGCCGGCACGAAGGGCAAACGGTTTTCGCTGCCGAACTCGAACATCATGATCCATCAGGTGCTCGGC
>PLHK01000093.1 GCA_003139955.1 Limisphaerales bacterium | reverse complement strand
AAAACGCCGCCGTGGATTTTGCCGGCGCGATAAAGCGCGGCAAATTTATCGTCCAACAGCCGCGCCCGCAGCATAAAGCGGTAGGCGGCAAGCTGCGTCCCGCCGATGGCGCGGGTATCGGAGACGGTTTGCAACATGGCAAAAGTTTATCGCCGACGGCGCAGGCCAGCAATAAATCTTTCGCGTTTCCCTTGATTGGATCGCAAACGGCGGCGTGCCGGAACGAAGGTTGTTCAGATTTTTTATTTTCAGTTCGAACGAAAAGCGGATTGCCTTTGTCTNNAACTTATTTTTGGAACCATCGTCAGCCTCGGCCTCGTCTCGATTGTCGTTGCCGATGACACCAACTTGTTGAGCGATAAAAATTGGCGCGTCAGTTACGCGCTGGGCGTATTGACCGGCCACGCGTGGCAGCAGCAGGGAGTGGATTTCGACGTGGACGCCTATGCTCGCGGCATCAAAGAGGCCAAGTCCGGAAGCCCGACGCTGCTGACGCCGGAGCAGGCGCAGCAAGCGGTCAACGCCTTCCGCATGGAGTTCATGGCCGCGCAGCAGAAAAAGCGCGCCGAACAGGCCGTCAAGAACAAGGCGGATGGCGTGGCATTTCTGGCCGCCAATAAAAATAATCCCGGCGTCGTGACCTTGCCCGATGGCTTGCAATATTTGATTGTCACAAATGGTTCCGGCGCGATTCCGACGGCTACGGACGTTGTCAGCGTGAATTATCGCGGGACGCTGATTGACGGCACCGAATTTGACAGTTCCTACAAGCGCGGCCAGCCCGTGCAATTCCCGGTCGGCGGCGTGATTCGCGGCTGGACCGAGGCGCTGGAAAAAATGCCCGTCGGCTCCAAGTGGAAATTGTTCATCCCCTCCGAACTGGCTTACGGTGAACAAGGCAATCGCAGCATCCCGCCCAACGCCACGCTCATCTTCGACGTCGAGCTGCTTGAAATCAAATCGTCCGCGCCGCCGGTCGCCGCGCCCGCCACGCCGGTTCAGCCGCTCACCAGCGACATCATCAAGGTGCCGAGTGCCGAGGAAATGAAGAACGGCGCGAAGATTGAAGTGATCAAGGCCGGGGACGCCGCGAAGGCGGCCAGCGGCACGAATTAAAGCCTTTTCGGATTGAACGTCAGGGCGGTTGCCGTGTCAACAATTTCACGAATATGAAATTGATTTACAAACCGTTGTGCGGTCTGTTTGCCGTGGCGGCGGTCGCGGTGGTGATTTTCTCAGTTTCGCGCATCAGTTGGGGTCGTGAAGGCGCGCCCGTTTTCAACATTTCCGCCACGCCCATCAATCGCGACGCGCGCCTCGGCACCAGCTTCGCGCCCATCGTCAAAAAAGTCGCGCCCAGTGTCGTAAACATTTACTCCACGCGGTTCATCAAGGAGCGACCGATAATGAATCCGTTGCTGAACGACCCGTTCTTCCGCCAATTTTTCGGCGATCAAGTGCCACCTGAAAGTGACGAACACCAACGCACCCGCAAGGAGCAGAGCCTCGGCTCCGGCGTCATCGTTTCGCCTGACGGATACATTTTGACGGCCAACCACGTTGTCGCCGATGCAGACGAAGTGAAGGTGTCCATCGCGGACAGCAAAAAAGAATACACGGCCAAGATCATCGGCAAGGATCGCGCCACGGACATAGCGGTTCTGAAAATTCAGGCGAACAATTTGCCCGCCGTCACGCTCGCCGACAGCGACCAGTTGGAAGTGGGCGACATCGTGCTCGCGCTAGGGAATCCTTTCGGCGTCGGGCAGACCGTGACCAGCGGCATCGTCAGTGCGCTTGGTCGCAGCGGGCTTGGCTTCAATGGCTACGAAGATTTCATCCAGACCGATGCCGCCATCAACCCCGGTAACTCCGGTGGCGCGCTCGTGGATGTGGAAGGCCGTCTCGTCGGCATTAACACCGCCATCATCAGTCGTAGCGGCGGCAATCAGGGCATCGGTTTCGCCGTTCCCATCAACATGGCGCGCAATGTCCTCGAACGACTCGCCAGCGGCGGTGTGGTCATGCGCGGTTATCTCGGTATCATTCCGCAGGACATTGACGCCGACCTCGCGAAGCAATTTGATTTACCCGACCAAAACGGCGCGCTCGTCGGCGATGTGCTGCCCGACGCGCCCGCCGCCAAAGCTGGTTTGAAATCCGGTGACGTCATTGTCGCCATCAATGACAAGCTGATCGAAGACGCACACACTTTGCAACTCACCGTTTCGCAGATCAGCCCCGGCACCTCGGTCGCGGTGAAAATCATTCGCGACGGCCTGAATAAAACTGTCAATGTCACGCTCGCCGAACTGCCCGGCGGCGACAGCTCGGTCGGCGATCAGGACAATTCTGATTCGGACACCGGCGTAGCCGATGCGCTCGACGGCGTGACGGTCGCTGACTTGGAACCAGAAGTTCGCGACCAACTCCGCGTGCCCGCCAGCGTGAACGGCGCGCTGGTCACCGACGTGAGCAGCGATTCCAATTCCGCCGAGGCCGGTTTGCAGCCCAACGACCTCATCGTCGAGATCAACCGCCAGCCCGTCGCCAGCGCCGACGACGCCGTGCGCCTGTGCAAGGCCGCGCGCGGCGAACACATCCTCGTCAAAATCTGGCGGCGCAACGGCAGCTTTGCCGGCACGCGTTACTTGAGCGTGGACAACACCAAGCGCGCGAAATAAGCGGTTGCAAGTTGCAAATTGAAAGTTGCCGGTTGGCAAATGGTTGAACTTGTGACTTTCAACCTGTAACTTGCCACTCATAAATGGCTGCCCAATACAAAGATTATTACCAGACCCTCAGCGTGCCGCGCACCGCGACCGCCGACGAACTGAAAAAATCCTTCCGCAAACTCGCGCGCGAATTTCATCCTGACGTGGCGAAAGATAAAAAACGCGCCGAGGAAAAATTCAAGGAGATCAACGAGGCCTACGAAGTTCTTTCCGACGCGGACAAGCGCAAAAAATACGACGAACTCGGCGCTAACTGGAAATCCGGCGCGGAATTCCGTCCGCCACCCGGCAACGGCGGATTTCCCGGTGGCCAGCCGTTCCGCAACACGCGCGGCATGAGCAGCGACGATTTCTCGACACATTTCGGCGGCACCGGTTTCAGCGATTTCTTTGAGCAAATGTTCGGTGCACAACGACGCGCAGGCAGCGCGGGTGGGCGCGGCGGTTTTGCCGGCGGCGGCGGACGCAGTGGCTTTGACGGTGAATCATTGGCTGAAGAAAGCCGCGACATCGAGGGCGACATCATGGTCACGCTGGAAGAAGCCGCGCGCGGCTCGCTCCGCACCGTCACCATCCGGCACGAAAACCGCACCGACTCGCATCAGGTCAAAATTCCGGCGGGCATCACCGAAGGCCAAAAACTCCGCATCGCCGGACGCGGCGAGGGCGGCGGCGATTTGTATTTGCGCGTGCGCCTCGCGAAGCATCCCGACTTCGAGGTGGACGGACACAATCTCATTTACGAACTCGAACTTGCGCCGTGGGAAGCCGCGCTCGGCGCGGAGATTTCCGTGCCTACGCTCGAAGGCAAGGTGAATATCAAAATTCCCGCCGGCACTGCCAGCGGACAGAAACTCCGAGTGCGCGGACGCGGCCTCGGCAAGACCGGCGATTTGCTTGTCACCACCAAAATTGTCGTGCCGGACAAAATTTCCGACGCGCAAAAGAAATTGTGGGAACAACTCGCGCGCGAATCCAAGTTCAATCCGCGCGACTGATTTTTTATCGGAGCGTGGCTGACGCTTCGCGCACAGCCCGCTCCGAATACAAATATGTCGAAGCTCATCCTCATCACCGGTGTCTCGCGCGGACTTGGCCGCGCGCTCACCGAAGAATTCATCCGGCTCGGCCACGTTGTCGTCGGTTGCGGACGCTCGGAAAAGGAAATCGCCCAATTGCAAAAACAATTTCCGTCGCCGAATGATTTTTCCGTCGTCAACGTCGCCGACGATTCGCAAGTAGCGGGCTGGGCGAAAAAAGTTTTGGCCGGGCACGCTGCGCCCGATTTGCTACTCAACAACGCCGCGCTCATCAACCGCAACGCGCCGCTCTGGAAAATTTCCGCGCCGGAATTTTCTGACGTGATGGACGTGAATCTCAAGGGCGTGGCAAATGTCATCCGCCATTTTGTGCCCACGATGATCCGGCAGGGCAGGGGCGTGATCGTGAATTTCAGTTCCGGCTGGGGACGTTCGACCGATGCGGAAGTCGCGCCATATTGCGCGACGAAGTGGGCCATCGAGGGACTCACGCAAGCGCTGGCGCAAGAACTGCCGCCGGGCCTGGCCGCCGTGCCGCTCAATCCCGGCATCATCAACACCGCCATGCTGCAAAGCTGTTTTGCCGGCGGCGCAGCCAATTATCCCGCCCCGCGTGAATGGGCAAAAACCGCTGCGCCATTCCTGTTGAAAATAAATTCCGCCGACAATGGGAAGCAATTGACCGCGCCGGTTTGAGCCGATGAAATTTTTATTTGCAGCGCGTGAATTTGGATTACTCTTGCTGCATGAAGCCCGTCAAATTTGTGCTTCTAATGTTCGCGCTGATGGCGACAGAGTCCGCTAGATCAATTGATGCGGCGGTTGCCAGTTCTCCCGAAACTCCGTTTGTCATAAATGTAAAACTAAATTCGCGCGAACATTAAATTTCGTTTCATCGGCTGCGGCTTGACCGGGTTGGCCACCGGCTTTAGGCTGCATTGATGTCGAACGCGTCCAAAAAGAAAAAGGCGTTGCTGCTTGGCGTCGGCCTTGATAACGACGGCCACAAGCGGCTGACGACCGGCCCGAATTTCGCGCTCGTCGGCGGCTCGCAGGAAACCCACGAGCAGATGACCGAGAAGGCCATCAAGATCAACGAAAAACTCAAGGCGCGCGGCAAACAACTCGAAACTGTCACCCGCGAGGAGTTCGACGACATCGCGCAGGAAGTGGGATTGAAAAAAGTACCACCTCCAAAATCGTCTCGGTGAAAACGGTCATCCACTGGTTCCGCCGCGATTTGCGCGTTTCGGACAACACGGCTTTGAGCGAAGCTGCGAAACGCGCGGAGCAGGTCGTTCCCGTTTTCATTTTTGAGGACGCGTTCCGCACCGGCCCGGATGTCGGCGCGGCGCGGCTGGCGTTTCTGCTGCAATCGGTCGAGTCGCTGCGCAAAAATCTCGCGGAGCTTGGCCATGGGCTGGTCATCCGCTGCGGCAAGTCGGAGGAAATTTTGCCGCAACTGTGCAAGGAACTTGGCGCGCAAGCCGTCTTAGCCAACAAGCGCTACGAACCTTACACGCAAAGACGTGATGAACGCATCACAGCGGCGCTGCTGAAAATCGGTGTCGGGTTTGAGCTGTTCAAAGATTCGGTTGTGTGGGAAGAGACCGAGATTTTGACGCAAGCGGGCAAACCTTACACCGTTTTCACGCCATATTCCAAAGCGTGGAAGGCGAAACCAATTCCGCAGCCGCGCGAGCGAATTAAAAATTCAAAATTCAAAATTAAAAACTGGCCGAGCGATGAGTTGCCAGCCGAAACATCCGCGCTCGGCTATCCGCTCGCGCAAACCATTCCGGCCGGCGGCGAACGTGCCGCGCTGGAACTGTTGCGTAAGTTCATGGCTGGCCCGGTTTATGACTACGGCGTGAACCGGAATTTTCCGGCGGTGGCTGGCGGTTCCAATCTTTCGCCGCACTTGCGCGCGGGGACGATTAGTATCCGCACGATTCTGGCCGAATTGCAAAAGGCGCGGGTGAAAGCCGCTGGCCTAGAAGCGGTGAAAAGTTGCGAGGTTTTTCTAAACGAGCTTATCTGGCGCGAATTTTATTCGCAGGTGCTGCATAATTTCCCGCACGTCACCAAAGGCGCATTCCGGCCGGAATACGACCAGGTAAAATGGTCGGACAATCAGGAACATTTTGTCGCGTGGTGCGCAGGCAAAACCGGTTATCCCATCGTGGACGCCGCGATGCGCTGCCTCAACGCAACCGGTACGATGCACAACCGGCTGCGCATGATCGTGGCGATGTTTCTCACGAAAGATCTGATCATCAACTGGCAGCTTGGAGAGCGCTATTTCATGAAGCAGCTCGCGGACGGCGATATGGCGGCGAACAACGGCGGCTGGCANNGCGCCGCTGGATTCCCGAACTGGAAGATTTCCCCGACGACACGATTCATCAGCCGTGGGAAAACCCGTTGCTCCTGTCGAAATCAAAATATCCGCAGCGAATCGTGTTGCACGAGGAGCAACGCGAAAAATGCCTCGCGATGTTCAAGGCGGTAAAGGGTTAACCCTTCGTCAATTCCACGAAGTTTTTCAGCAGTTGCAGACCGACCTTCTGGCTTTTTTCTGGATGAAATTGTGTGGCAAAGACATTGTTGCGCCAGACAGACGAGGCAAAATTATTTCCGTAAT
>PLHK01000149.1 GCA_003139955.1 Limisphaerales bacterium | reverse complement strand
GCCGTGGTCGGGCGAGGTGCGGATGAACGGCAGGCCGAGCGTCCAGTTCACGCCGGTGTCGAACGCGACGGCTTTCAACGGCGCGAGTCCCTGGTCGTGATACATCGCGACGACAGCGTCACAATCGCCTTGTAGCGCGTAATGAAAAACCGTGTCGCCGCTCAATGGACCGATGACATCAAAACCGCTTTTTTGCACGGCGAGAATGGTCGGCGAAATAAGTTTAATTTCCTCGTCACCGAATTCCCCGCCTTCGCCCGCGTGCGGATTCAAGCCAGCAACGGCGATGCGTGCGCGCGACAAACCGAGGTCGCGGCAGGCTTGCGCAGCGAGTTCGATGGCGAGCGTGATTTTTTCCGCCGTCAATTTTGCAGGAACGGACTTGATGGAAATGTGAACGGTCGCGAGCGCGACGCGGAGCCAGCGGCCGCGTTCGTCCGTGCCGAGCAGCATCATCGCCGTGCGTTTGGCGTTGGCAAGTTCTGAGAGAAATTCCGTCTGGCCGATGAATTTGTGTCCGGCATCCACGATGGATTTTTTATTCACAGGCGCGGTGATGAGCGCGTCGAGTTCGCCACGTAAACAGCGTTCGCCGCCGTCGCGCAGCCATATGATGGATGCTTTGGCGGCGACTGGCGAACCGGCGGGCAGATTTTCCGGCAGCGGCTCGGCGAGGGAATTGGCGATGAAAAATTTCCCGGCGGCGTGGTAACCGGAAAAATTTTCCAGCGGCAAATTGAGTGAAAGTTTCTCGTTGAGCTGCCGGAGAATTTTCTCATCGCCAATGAAAAGATATTTTGCGTCGTCCTTTGCGGCTTCGGCGGCGACAGCCTTGAGCGCAACTTCGGGGCCGACGCCGGTGACATCACCGAGGGAAATGCCGATCCAATTTTTCATCGGGCGGGGCGCCGGCAATTTTTCAGAAGTAGCGGATGAAGGTTTTTTTCTTGAGGCCTTCGATCCAGTCTTTCTGCAATTTAGCCTGCTGCTTGAGGCGCAGAGTTTTCTCGATGTCAGCGGCAACTTCAGTCAGCGGGCGGACGTGGCTGGCGTGTTTGTCCTCGACGAGCATTAGATAGCAGGTGTCGGGCGTGTCCACGATGTCGCTGACGGTTCCGGGCGGCAGGCTGAAGGCGACATCAGCAAGTTCCTTGCGCAAAACCGAGCGGTCCACCCAGCCCCGTTCGCCGCCCTGATACTGCTGGGAGCCTTGCGAATAAACGGCGGCCATCTCGCTGAAGGGCGTTCCATCCTTGAGTTTGGACTGGATCTCGCGGGCGAGCTTGACGACGTTGGTGTCGTCCGGCGTCGCCTTGGGCAGAACGATCATGCGCAACTTGACTTGATCCTCGACGCGGAATTCATCCTGATTGGCGAGGTAGTATTGCTCGATCTTGTAGGGCGAAATGAAGATTTCGCTCTGGATGTTTTGATTGCGGAGGGCGGATTCAATGTATTGCTCGCGCACCTGTTTGCGAAATTGTTCCGCCGTCATGCCCTGCGCCTGCAATGTTTTCATGAACGTCACGCGGTCGCCGAAGCGTTCGCGGATGCGATCCTGCACGAGTTCGTCCACATAAGAATCCGGCAACTTGTAGCCCTCGGTGTCAAAACTTTTGAGAATCAGCGCGCGTTCGACGAGTTGCTCCATGCTGTCGTTGAGCGTGTCGTTGAGCTTCTCGTTGAAAAGGTCCGGCTGCGCGGAGTATTGGCGGCGGAGCGCATCCACGGCAGGCCGGGAATAATCCTCCACCTCCGAAAAAGTGACCACGCCGCTGCTGACCACGCCTTTGACGCCGTCCACCACCGCCGGTTGGGCGACGACGGAAACGGTAGCGCAGACCACCAGCCCCAGAATGAAATAAAACACCTTCATCAGATTTTCGGCATGGTAGCAACCCCGGTCGCGCGGTCAAGCGCCGCTCACGGATGCGGACGCGCCTGCCACCACATCACCGCCGCGATGATCAGGCCGAAAATTACCGCCACCGAAACCGTCCAGCGCATGAACAACTGCTGCTTGCGGTGGTAGTTTTTCCCGCCCTGACCCGGCAGCAGGTAAAATCGTTCCCGGGGCTTTTTGGATTTGCGACCGAACACGCGACTGTTTTACCACGCGCCGCGCCGCGCCACAAGCCGCGTGCTTGCGATTGGGAAAATTTTCGCTAACGTCCCGTCCGTGCAACTTGAAGATCATCTCGGCGACATCGTGCGCAAAGCCGGCGCGGCAAATAACATTTCCACTGCCGCGGCCGCCAGTGCGACGGGCATTTCCGAAAGCGAATATACAAACTTCGGCGAAACCGGCCAGTCCGCGAAAAAAATCAACTTCGCCGCGCTCGGAAAACTAGTCGGCCTGAATCCCGCCAAGCTCGAAGCCATCGCCAACGGCTGGCTGCCGACGGCAAAAGATCTGTCCGGCTGGCGCGAACTCCGCGTCATCACCACCAAACAGGACGACCTATCGGTCAATTGCTACCTCGTCTGGGACGAAGTCCAGCACGACGCTGCGCTGTTCGACACCGGCGTGGACGCGCAGCCGATTTTGGACATCATCGCGGCGGAAGGTTTGACGCTGCGGCATATTTTTATCACGCACTCGCATTGGGATCACGTCGCGGCGCTGCCGCCAATCCGCGCGGCGTGGCCGAAGGCGCGCGTTCACTCCGGCTCCAAAAATGCGCCGGTGGATCAGCGCAATAAAAATTCCGAGATCATCCACCTCGGCGGCCTGCGCATTACGCATCGCGAAACGCCCGGCCACGCGGACGACGGCGTGACCTATCTCATCGGCAACTGGCAGGAAGACGCGCCGCACGTCGCCATAGTCGGCGACACGATTTTTGCCGGCTCGATGGGCAACGGCAACGGCCAATGGGAACTGGCGAAACAAAAAATCCGCGAACAGATTTTATCGCTGCCGGCGGAAACTTTGATTTGCCCCGGCCACGGCCCGCTGACGACCGTCGCGGAAGAAAAAGAACACAATCCGTTTTTTTAATCAGCCCCCGATGAAACACAGATTGAACCCAGATAAAAAAGATTCTGCGTTCACTCTGGTTGAACTGCTGGTGGTCATTACCATCGTCGCAATCCTCGCTGCGCTTTTGCTTCCAGCAATTTCTCAAGCCAAAGGAAGAGCGCAAAGAATTCAATGCGCTAACAATGTGCGGCAACTTGGAATAGCAATGCAGTTTTTCAACACAGAGTTTCATTACTATCCACTCGCAGTAAATTTTGGCTATTGGAAGGGAAACTACGCCGAGAATTTTACAAGTTGGGATGCGGCTTTAGAAAATCAAATCTCCACACATTTTCCGCGCGAGCATTGGATGGATGAAACAAACAAAAGTATTTGGCACTGTCCCGCTGCCAAACGTCCGTCAGATTTTCCAAGCGACAGAGACTATTCCGATTATGGATATAATGGCTATGGTTTAATAGTAACTAACACAGGCAGAATTCTCGGCCCGTTTCTTGGGCTTAGCGGAGACAATAGCCCGGATTCAAAAACTCCCTCGCCACCAATAAAAGAATCACAAATAGCCAGCCCTAGTGAAATGATTGAAATTGGTGACGGATTTCATGGTGGCAATGACATCGTTCAGGACAGTTATGGATTGTGGCGGGGATATTTGTGTCAAGATGATTATTTTGATAAGCAAGGCAACTTGAACAGCACAAAAAGAAGTTACGCGCGACATCAAGGCAAAGCCAACGTGGTCTTTTGCGACGGCCACGTCGAATCGCCGACGCTGCAATTTCTTTTTGAAGACACCAGCGATGAAGCATTGTCCCGCTGGAATCGCGATCATCTTCCGCATCGCGAAAAATTGTCGCCGTAAAAGTGGTTGTTCACATTTGCAGTTCACAAACCCGCTCGTTGCCGGTAAATTTTCCAAATGTCCGAACCGGTTCCCTACCTCGACCTGCGCGCCCAATTAAAACCGTTGCGCGCGGAAATTGACGCCGCCATCGCCCGCACACTCGACAACTGCTCCTTCTGCCTCGGCCCGGACGTGGTGCAGTTTGAAAAAGATTTTGCCGCGTTTTGCGGCGCGCAGCACGCGCTCGGTTTCAACAGCGGTACGTCCGCGCTGCACGTCGCGATGTTGCTGCTCGGCGTCGGACCGGGCGACGAGGTCATCACCACGCCTTACACGTTCATCGCGACGAGCTGGGCGATCTCCTATTGCGGCGCGAAGCCGGTCTATGTTGACATTGACGAGGCAACGTTCAACTTGAATCCGGCGCTGATTGAAAAAGCCATAACGCCGCGCACGAAAGCCGTTTTGCCCGTGCATCTTTACGGCCAGCCGTTTGACGTGGACGCGGTCGCGGCGGTCTGCAAAAAACATAATCTGCCGTTCGTCGAGGATGCGGCGCAGGCGCACGGCGCAAAATACCAAGGCAAAAGCATCGGCACGTTCGGCGCGGTTTCGTGCTTCAGTTTTTATCCGGCAAAAAACCTCGGCGCGTGCGGCGAAGGCGGCGCGCTGGTGACGAACGATGCGAAACTGGCCGCCCGGGCGAAATCATTGCGGGAACACGGTTCGACGGTGCGTTATCATCACGATGAAGTCGGCTACAATTATCGGCTGGAAGGCATTCAAGGCGCGGTGCTGGGCGTAAAATTAAAACATCTCGCGCACTGGACGCGCGAACGCCAACGCGTGGCCAATCGTTACGCAGAATTGCTGGCGGATACGCCGTTGCAACTGCCGACGGTCACGGCGGGCAATAAAAGTGCGTGGCATCTTTACACCGTGCGCTCGCCGCGCCGCGATGAACTGAAGAAATTTTTGGACGAAAATAAAATCGGCAGCGCGGTGCATTATCCGATGCCGCTGCATCTGCAAAAAGTTTACGCGAACCTTGGCTACAAGCCGGGCGATTTTCCGGTGGCGGAAAAAGCGTCGCGCGAAGTTTTAAGTTTGCCGATGTTTCCGGAATTGACGGACGCGCAGATCCGGCGCGTGGTGGAAGTGGTGAAGGAATTTTTTCGGCGGTGAGGAAAATTGCGCGGCAAATTGCTTCCGTAGCCCGGCAAAAAAACGACTGTATTTTTTGGTTTTCTTTCGGCGGAGATTTCTTATAGTCGTCATTATGGAGAAAAAAGGATAGTTCGTCCCGAAATCTTAACCCGAATATTTTATGCCACTGACACATACCAAAGACCTGTTCGCCAAGGCGCTCAAAGGCAAATACGCGCTCGGCGCTTTCAACGTCAACAACATGGAACTCATCCAAGCCATCGTCGAGGCTTGCGAAGAGGAAAAAGCGCCGCTGATGCTGCAAATTTCCAAGGGCGCACGCCAATACGCGAACCCGGTTTATCTCAAAAAATTGATTGAGGCCGCCGTCAGTTTATCCAACGTGCCGATCGCGGTGCACCTCGATCACGGTGATACGTTTGAATTGTGCAAAGAGTGCATTGACGAAGGTTTCACCAGCGTGATGATTGACGCTTCGCACGAGCCGTTCGATAAAAATGTCGAAATCACCAAGAAAGTGGTCGAATACGCGCACAAATATAACGCCTCGGTGGAATCCGAACTCGGCCATCTCGTCGGCGCGCAGTTCGACGAAGGTGAAGAAGGTGGCGCGCACTCGATGAGCGGCCATTACACCGTGCCCGAAGAAGCGGTGGAATTCGTCAAACAATCCGGCTGCGATTCGCTCGCCATCGCAATCGGCAATTCGCACGGTGCTTATAAATTCAAGGGCGAACAGCATTTGGATTTGGAACGTTTGAAGTTGATCAAGAAAGCGCTGATGGAAGCGAACCTCGGCGATTATCCGCTCGTGCTGCACGGCGCGTCCAGNNAACATTGACACCGACCTGCGCATGGCCATGACCGCCGGCATCCGCAAGGTGTTCGCCGAAAAACCGGGCGAATTCGATCCGCGCAAATATCTCGGCCCCGCCCGCCAACATGTGAAGGACCTCGTGCGCCACAAAGTGAAAAATGTTTTGTGCTGCGCCGGCCACGCGTTCGACTGAAATTTTTTGAATTCAAAGCCCCAAGCTGGCAACGGCTTGGGGCTTTCTGTTTTGATTTGCTTAAATTGCTGGAAAACTCAATCGTGTCCCGGAACTAAAATTTTGCAAAAGTCTCTTCACGAATTGACGCGATTGACGGACAAATTTTTATGAGCATCCAACTGCGCGACAAATCCACTTGTAAATACGACCAGATTTCACTCGGCGAAGTCATGCTGCGCCTTGATCCCGGCGAAGGACGCATCCGCACCGCGCGGCATTTCACCGCGTGGGAAGGCGGCGGCGAATACAACACTTCGCGCGGCCTCCGCAAATGTTTCGGCTACAAAACCGCCGTCTGCACCGCGTTTGTGGACAACGAGGTCGGCCATCTCATCGAAGATTTTATCATGCAAGGCGGCGTGGCCACCGATTTTATCAAATGGCGCGAAGACGACGGCATCGGCCGCAGCGTGCGCAACGGGCTGAATTTCACCGAACGCGGCTTTGGCATCCGTGGCGCGGTCGGCGTGCCGGATCGGGGCAATTCGGCAGCGGCGCAATTGAAGCCGGGCGATTTCGATTGGGATCGCATTTTTGGAAAAATCGGCACGCGCTGGCTGCACACCGGTGGCATCTTTGCGGCGTTGTCGGAAACGACGGCGGCGTTGACCATCGAAGTGGTGAAGGCGGCGAAGAAACACGGCGTCGTGGTCAGCTACGATTTGAATTATCGTCCGTCGCTCTGGAAATCTATCGGCGGTTTGAAAAAAGCGCAGGAGGTGAATCGCGAAATTGCGAAGTATGTGGACGTGATGATTGGCAATGAAGAAGACTTTACCGCGTCGCTCGGCTTTGAAGTGAAAGGTGCTGACCACAGCTTGAGCCACATCGAAACCGACGCGTTCAAGGCGATGATTGAAACCGCTGTGAAGGCATATCCGAACTTCAAAGTGGCCGCGACCACGTTGCGCCGCGTCATCACCGCGACGAAGAACGACTGGAGCGCGATTCTCTGGCACGACGGAAAATTTTTCGAGAGCCGGAAATATCCCGAACTGGAAATCTTGGATCGCGTCGGCGGCGGTGATAGTTTTGCGAGCGGCCTGCAATTTGGTTTCCTCGAATTCAACGACGCGCAGAAAGCCGTCGAATACGGCGCGGCGCATGGAGCTTTGGCCTCGACGACTCCTGGCGACACGAGCATGGCCACGCGCAAGGAAGTGGAAAAAGTTTTCGGCGGCGGTAGTGCGCGCGTGCAGCGATAAGCCAGTGTTTTCCGGTTCAGGCGCGGAAATCAACTTTACAAAACCGCATTTATTCGGCAGGTTCTCGGCATGAATTTAAAAAAGTTTCTGCCGTTGTTGCCGGTTCTGCTGCTCACCAGCTGTAGCACCACCGCCATTTTCACCCGCATGACGCCCAGTGAGCAGACCCGCAATGCCGACAATCTTTATCCCGTGGAAGTTGCGTTCAATTCCGGGCAGCAGTCAATCCGTTGGGACAGCATCAAGCCTTATGTGATTGTCCAAGGCCAGTCGTTTCCGCTGCGGCCGGTACCGATCGTCCTCAACCGCTGGGAGGGTCTAGTCCCTGTTCCGCCGACCGCGAACACGGTGACTTACCGTTTCAAATTTGATTTTCTCTACAACACCTTCGGGGCCGATCCGCAGCCGGACAGCACTTGGTCGTCGGCTTATACCTTGAAGGTTCTGGACCAATAAAATTTAGTTTGAAAAATAAAGGCGCGGACATCGCTGTCCGCGCCTTTTAATTTTTGGGATAAACCGAACGGGTTCAATGCCGCTTCGGGCGCAGCAGCAAAGCCTTTTTTTCCGTGCCATCCACCTCGACGCTTTGCGTCTCGATGTCCGGGTCGTCTTTCAACGCCTGATGCACGATACGCCGGTCAAAGGCGTTCAACGGTTCCAACTCCACCGCGTCGCCCCACCGGCGGACTTTTTCGGCGGCTTCCTGCGCTTTTTTTACGAGCTCGGCGCGCGCTTGCGCGCGATAACCACCCACGTCCACCATCACCTTCGGCGCACTTTGATCCTGCTGGAACAAAATGCGGTTCACGAGGTATTGGAGATCCGCCAGCGTCTGCCCTGCGCGGCCAATCAGCCGGCCTGACTCGTCGGTTTGCACGTCCAGCATCAGGTCGTCGCCAAATTTCTGTTCCGCTACGGTCACGGGAAAACCCAGCGTGCCGAGGATTTTTTCGAGAATCTCTTTTGGTTGCGCGGACATGGAGAAATTATTTTTTCTTTTTTGACACCGGAGTCAATGCCGGATTTGTCGTGACCACCGGCGCGGCGGGAATGTTTGATTTGGTCAGCCGCGTTTGTAAAACGGTCAGGAGGGTGCTGATGGTCATGTAAAGCGCCATTCCAGATGAATAGTTATAAAGGAATAGCAACATCATCAAGGGGATGAAGCGCATCATTTTTTGCTGTGACGGCTCCATGCCGGGCGAAGCCGGTTGCAGATGAGCCTGCCAAACCATCGCGCCGACCATCAGCAGCGGCAGCAGGTTGAACGGCAGTCCTTCGGGTGTGCTGATGAAGGGAATGAATGACAGCCCCGGAATCATGAATAACGTATCTGGCTTCGTCAAATCCGCCACCCACAGAAAATGCGCACCGCGCAATTCAATTGCGCTGCGGATCATCGCCAAAAAACCGAAAAAAACCGGCATCTGGATCAGCATCGGCAAACAACCACTCATCGGATTCACCTTGTTCTTCTTGTAAAGCTCCCACTGCTTCGACGTAAGTTTCTGCGCATCGTCCTTGTATTTATCCTTCAGCTCCGCCAGTTGCGGCGCAAGCGCCTGCATCCGTTTCATCGAGCGCGTGCTTGCCGCCGTCAAAGGCCAGAACAAAACTTTGATCAACACCGTAATCAATACAATCGTCCAGCCGTAGGCCATGCCCGTCAGGTCGTGCAGTCCGTTCATCGCCGATAACAGCAGCTTGGCGAAAAACGTGCCGATACCCCAGAACGCAATGTAACCGCTGCCGAAACCCATTACCTGATCCGCATGGTTGTTAAGCTGCTCGCCAATCTGCGCCAGCGTCCGGTATTCCTTCGGGCCGGCGAAGAAAACAATCTGCCGGTCAAAACTGGAGTTGGCCGACAACGTCAGCGCGGGATAAACCAAGGCTGTCTGGATGCCCTTGGGCGCGACCAAGTTGGTCACCACGCCGACATTTTGAAAAAGCGGCAGCGTGACCGAACGCGCCACCATCTGCGCCGCCGGCTCGTTCGTCGGCGACATCGCCACCATCGCGAAAAACTGGTTGTGCGCGGCCGCCCAGATCACGTTGCCGCTGTCCGTTTGAAACTCCGTCCGCGGCGCGCCGCGCGTGCAACCCATGCCGCCGCCCGCGAACCACGCCAGCGGCTTGTCCACCGCCGTGTCGCCGGTGAACCACATCGCACCCTCGACCTGGCCGCTGTCGTCCACGTCCATCGGCGTCGCCGTGCCGACCACGAATTCCTGCGCCGGCAAATCCAGCGGCTTGGCCGAGGTGTTCTCGAAGCGCACCGTTACGTTCACGAGGAAATTGGAACTGAACTGGAAATTTTTCACTAGGTGTAGGCCGTCGGGAAAAGATTTTTCCGCGCGCACGCCAGTCACGGTCTGCGTCAAAGTAAAATTGCCGTCGCCAACCAAACTTTCGCCGCCGAGAATCGCCAGCGCCGGAACCGTCGTCCGCGCGTTCAAGGCCGCGACCGCCGCCGAATTGGTGACCGTATCTTTCCAGCGCGCCGAAACCGTCTGCGGATAATCGAGCAGTTCAATCAACTTCAAGCCGCCGCCGCGCGACGTGAAAGTGTAACGCGCGCGGCCGTTCGTCAGCACCAGCGTCTGCTCCGGCGCGTTCGTGTCAAAAACAATTGCGGGCGCAGGCGCGGTGATGGTCGCCGTTTCCACCGGCGTCGAGTTTGTGCCGGTCGCCACCGCGATGGGATGCGTGGCGGCATATTGCGCCTGGGCCTGGGCCTGCTGGTCGGCGATTTTTTTCTGCTCCACAAACCACCAGCCAAGCAGCAGCACGCAGACCGAAACAACAATGATTCCTGTTTTATCCATGAAAATTAAATTAAATCCCAAATTGTGAATGACGGATTCCGAATTCCTTTTTCGGAACCGGATCGTGGCCACATTTGCCCCACGGATGGCAGCGGCAGATCCGTTTTGCCGCTAAAATTGTTCCCGTAATTCCGCCGTGTTCATGCACTGCATCCATTGCGTAAACCGAACACGTTGGCGTGAAGCGGCAGCCGGAATTCGCGCCGAATAAAAATGTTTGCGCCGGCGAAACCGTCAGGCGATACATGCGCACGGCGAAAATCAAGATGTGCTGGAACGGGTTCACGGTTTCAGTTTTTGAGCAAACTCGCACGGCGGAGCACGGCGAGAAAATCCTTTTCGACTCCGGCAAAATCCTTTTGGGCAATCGAGTTGCGCGCGACCAAAACCAGTTCCACCGGCCGCGCGAATTCATGCTGATGCAGCCGGAAACTTTCGCGGAGCAATCGCCGGGCGCGGCTGCGGGCGGGCGCATCGCCGATTTTTTTGCTGGTGACGACGCCGAGTTTTGGCACGGAGCCGTCGGGCAGTTTGTTCCAGTTCGCGATGAGACAGCCGAGCACGAGGCGTTCCCCGCGCTGGCGCACGCGTGCGAAATCGCGGTTTTGCGCGAGCCGCGACGAACGTGCCAGACGCAGGCGTTTCGGCGCGGGATTCACAAAATCAAACCGGGGTGAGGCGTTTGCGGCCCACGCGACGGCGGTTGGCCAGCGTGGCCTTGCCGCTCTTGNNGGTTGATACTGGCGTTTCATAAAATAAAATCAATGGTGACCGGCGCAAAAACCGGAGCGTGGGAGAATAGCAATAAAGCGATTCGAGTCAAGAAGCGGTTCGGCCAGCACGTTTCGGCTCGACTATCGGCGCGAAAAGAAAATCATTCCCGCGTGCGCATATGTGTCATCTTCAATCCCGCCGCGCGCGGCAACAAGGCGCGGCGCTTCCGCAAATTTTTGAACGAGCTGTCGCAGCAGTGCGCGCTCAAGGCCACGACCGCGCCCGGCGATGCGCGGCGGTTCGCACACGCGGCGGTCGCGACGGGCTACGACATCATCGCGGCGGCGGGCGGCGACGGCACGGTGAATGAAGTTTTGAACGGCATCGGCGACGAGCCGGACGGTTTCACGAAAACACGGCTCGGCGTGCTGCCGCTCGGCACGGTCAACGTCTTTGCGCGCGAACTGAAAATTCCCTTGAAGCTGGAAAGCGCGTGGCGCGTCTTGAAACGCGGCAATGAAATGAAAATTGACCTCGGCCGCGCTGATTTTTTGGACGGCGGGCAGCCGCAGTCGCGCTATTTCGCGCAATTGGGTGGCGCGGGCCTCGACGCGCGGGCGATTGAGCTGGTCAGTTGGAAATTGAAAAAAAGTGCCGGGCCGATTGCGTATGTCGTCGCTGGCTTTCAGGCGCTGGCGGAAAAACAGCCGCAAATCTCCGTCAGCGCGGACGGCCAAAAAATCGCGGGCGAACTTGCGCTGTTCGGCAACGGAAAATTTTACGGCGGCTCGTTCCACATTTTCCCAGAAGCGCATTTGCGCAGCGGCCAGTTGGACGTCTGCGTTTTTCCGCGCGTGAACATGCCGACGCTGCTGCGCCTCGCTCCCGGCTTCATCGCGCGCCGAAAATTATCCGAGCGCCGTGTCCGCCGCCTGCGCGCGGGAAAATTTGAGGTGACGAGCGACCTGCCCGCCGCGTTCGAGCTGGATGGCGAATGGATCGGCCATCTGCCGGTGACGTTTTCTGTCGCGCCGCAAACGCTGCGCGTGGTCGTGCCGTAGCCGTAAGCTTGCGGTGGGCAGCACAGCACATTAGGCTGGACGCCTATTTGCATGAGTGAAATCCTTGTCATCGGCCACAAAAATCCCGACACCGACGCGATCTGCTCCGCCATCGGCTACGCGGAATTCAAGCGGCGCACCGGCCTGGCCGAGGCCGTCGCCGCGCGCTGCGGCGACACGAACGACCGCATTGATTTCGTCTTGAACGCGTTCGGCGTGCCCGCGCCGAAATTTGTCGCCGACGTTTCGCCGAAAATTTCCGACGTGATGCAGCGGAAAATTTTGAGTGTCCGGCCCGACTCGACGGCGGCGGAGGCGTTGCGGCTGATGGATGAAAAAAATCTGCGCATCCTGCCCGTGATGGATGCGGCGCAAAAATGCCGCGGCCTGCTTTCGCTCTTCAAATTGAGCAAGTTTTTGTTCCCGGCGGTGAACCGCAAACCCGGCTCCGGCAGCAGTTCCCGCGAAATGCTGTCGTCCCTAACCAACCTGGCGGAGACGCTGGATGGCAAACTCCTCGTCGGTATTGACGCGGAGCGCGAAGACGAATTGATCCTGATGATCGGCGCGATGGGGCTGGAATCCTTCGCCACGCGCCTGGACAAGTTTCCGCCGGAGAAATGCTGTGTCATCGTCGGCGACCGCTGGGACATCCAGAACGTCGCCATCCGCGAGGGCGTCCGCGTGCTCATTGTCACCGGCGGGCTCGAGGTCGAGCCGAAGACCATCGAGGCCGCGCGCAAAAAAAATGTCAGCGTCATCACCTCGCCGCACGACACCGCCACCACCGCCTCGCTCTGCCGCGCCGCCGTCGCTGTGCGCCATGTGCTCAATGAGGAATTCCTCTGCTTCCGCGAAAATGCGCCGCTCGCCGCCGTGCGCGACGAGGCCACATCGTCCGGCTATCTCGTGTTCCCGGTGCTCGACGCCGAGGGCCAGACCGTCGGCATCTTGTCAAAAACAGATTTTCTGAAACACGTTTCGCGCAAATTGATTTTGGTGGATCACAACGAACTTTCCCAAGCCGTGCAGGGCGCGGACGAAGTGGAGATCATCGAGATCATAGACCATCACCGCATCGGCGCGCTGGCGACGCAGCAGCCGATTTTGTTTCGCAACGAGCCGGTCGGTTCCACCAGCACCATCGTCGCCGACTGTTTTTTCCGGCAAGGCGTCGAACTGCCGCGCCAAATTGCCGGGCTGCTGCTGGCCGGCGTCGTTTCCGACACGCTGAACCTGACCTCGCCGACGACGACGGCGCGCGATGCGGAAATCCTGAAGAAGCTCGAACAGATTTCGGAGGTCAACGCGCGTGAGTTCACGGATAAACTGTTTGCCAGCGGCTCGTTGCTCACGCTCAAGCCCGCGCCGCAGGCCGTCGCGACCGACTGCAAGGAATACGCCGAGAACGGCGTCAAGTTCAGCGTCGCGCAGATCGAGGAGATCGGCTTCGAGCAATTTTGGAAACGCAAAGACGAATTGCTCGGCGCGCTGGAAGCTTACCGCGCCAAGCGCGCGTATCTTTTTTCCACGCTGCTCGTCACCGACGTCGCCACGCAAAGTTCATTGCTGCTCGCCGTCGGCGATGAGAAATTCATCAAGCGCATTGACCATCCGCGCCTCGAGCCGGGCATCTACGAACTGCGCGATGTCGTGTCGCGCAAAAAACAATTGCTGCCGTATCTCACCCATTGCCTGCGCGAAAAAGAAAAGGGTTTGAAGGGATAAACCGCCAGCGCAGCGAAAGTGAAATTGGAAATGCCGGAGTAAGTTATCTGGCAAGCAGATCGCTCAAGGATGTGTATGGCTTGGATTCCTGTCCGGGCAGAACATATTCCATGGAATCCTGTGCGTTGGTGTTGGTGGAAAATCTCATGACCGTGCCTCTAGGAATTTTAGGACTAAAAAGACTACCAATAAAACTTTCATCGTGACTCAATTTGAACGCTTTGGTGAATCGGGCCTCTGGAAAAATTCCCAAAGGATTTATCACAAATACCACATCTTGAGAATTGCGGAGATTTCCGTGTTTATCAATGCTAAGGCCAAGGCGGACGAAAAATTCCTTTCTATCCCCAGGATAAAGATACGGCGCGATGTCCTGTGCGGTGATTTCCCGTGATAGCGGAATATTGTTTGTATAACCATGCTCAACCGCCCACTGTTCCTTGGCAGCGTCAACATTCCTCAATACGTTGATGATGCAGTTGATTTTGCTCGGCCCACTGCGAACAAAATTCGGAGTAGCAATGGCGACAAGCAACCCGACGATGACGAGCAAAAGGGGAATGGTCAGCACCCAAGGCCGAATCGGTCTGTTTTCAACGCTTGGGTTCATTTCAATTTTGAACACCAACTGCATTCAAAAGTTGTGCAATACCTCGTGTCCGTGGTGGCGGAAGCCGTCGCAAAGACAGAGCCTTTTTAACGGCGCGCTCGGAAAATCTGCGCCGCCGCCGCGTGCGCCATCACCACGTCCGGGTCGCGTTGCAGCGCGTCGAAATAATGCCGCGCA
Organism: Limisphaerales bacterium; assembly: GCA_003139955.1. Classification (GTDB taxonomy): domain Bacteria; phylum Verrucomicrobiota; class Verrucomicrobiia; order Limisphaerales; family UBA11358; genus UBA11358. The sequence goes on along the minus strand of PLHK01000149.1, from coordinate 26,244 downwards.
AAACCTTCGCCCGTCTCGGACGCCACGAGCAGTTCACCCGTCCGTTTCACCAACGCCGCCGCCGCGTCGCCGGTCAGCGGCGTTTTGGTTTTCGCATCCAGCGCCTCGTCCAGCGCCACGATGAGTTGCGATAGCGGATGCAGCCACGCGAACCACGGGTCGTCCGTCAGCAGCTTCAGAAAATGGTTCGCCGACGGAATCGTGCCGATGTTCTGCTCGTAGCTGACGCGCTCGGAATCCACCAGCGCCTTGTGCAACGCCAGCAGCGCCGCGCGCAACTCCGTGAGCTGCCGCTGAAAATCGGGCGTTGAAATGGCTTCGTTCAAAAAACTTACGCCTCCAATTTGGCGTCGAGGGAAATCTTGGCGTTCAGCAAACGCGAAATCGGGCAGCCGGCCTTCGCGCCGTTCGCGATGGCGGTGAATTTTTCCGCGTCAATGCCGGGAATTTTCGCGGTCATGTCCAGATGTGATTCCGTGACGGTGAAGCCGGCGTCGGTTTTGTCCAGCGTGACCGTTGCCGTGGTATTGATGGCCGTGGGCGTGAAGCCGGCCTTGCCGAGTTCCGCCGAGAACGCCATCGAGAAACAGCCCGCGTGCGCCGCCGCGATGAGTTCCTCNNTTGAGCGTGCCGCTCTCGGTGGAGATTTTGCCCTTGCCGGTTTTCAAATCGCCCGACCAGACCGCCGATGCTTTGCGTTTCATAAATCAATTTCCTTTGGATGACGGAACGGGAATTCGTTTCCGAGCGGAAAATCTAGCACGGTTCGCAGCAATCTCAAACGGGCAAAATTATTTTGCCGCCTCGACAGTAGCTTTCAGACTCGCCAAACCTTTTTCAAACTGGCCACCAATCATCTTGTCGCAGTTCATGAGCAGGCCGAAAATTTTGCCGCCGAAACTGTTTGTGCCGCTCATGCTCCACGTCACGACCGTCTGACCGCCCTCGTTTTTGAAGGTGAATTCCGCCGTGTTCGTGGCCTTCATCGGCTTTTCAAAATCAAGGCGGAAGCAGATGGATTCAACCGGCTTGCTTTCAGTAATGGTCATTTTGCCGACACCGACCTTGGCATTGCCTGCCCACGCCATCGCTGCGCCCGTGCCGGACGCTGCGCCTTCAAAAGAGTTTTTCGCGTTCGAATCAAGCTTCGCCCACGGCGACCACGCGTTCCAATTGTGCAAATCGTTGACGTGCGGAAAAATTTTCTCCGGCGGCGCGGAAATCTTCGTCGAACGCAAAACGATGAATTTATCCGGCTGACCGGCGACGATGATGATGAACAAAATGGCAATGAACGCGAGCGCGAGGAGAATCGGCAGCATAATAATTATCCTTCCGTTATTTTAATTCAGCAGACCGGAGAATTTTTTCCGCGCGTCCCAGAGCAGATACAGCGCGCACACGATGATGATGTCGAGCATCGGATTGATGAGATGTTTCGGGTCGTCTATCAAGACGTGGAACGCGATGATGTTCACAATGACCGGGCCGAGCAGCAGCAGGCCGATGTTGCGCAGGCGCGGAATCATCACGAGCAGTCCGCCGATGAACTCGAACAATTTCACGAACTTGAGGTAGCCCGTCGGGACGAACGCCGCCATGAAATGCCAGGCTGGCGTGCCTTCAAGCATCGGTGGAATTTTGATGAGGTTGAACAAAACCGGGACGCTCGCCGCGAGGAAGCACAGCCCCAGCAAGACGCCCGCGATGCAAGGCAGATATTTTTTCATGGTGTCGCGAGATTACATTTTAGCCAGATAATCGCCAAGTCTTTCCAGCGTCTGCTTGCCGCCTTCAATCGCGCCAAATTCTTTGACTACGTGATCGCGCTCCGCCGCCGACGGGAAAACCATGCGGATGGTCACTTTGGTTTTGTTGCCTTCGACCAAATCAAAAGTCCACGTTGAAACAAAACTCACGCCCGGTCCGCCCTCGCGCTTGCCGCCGTGCTGAAACACGATGCGCTCCGGTGTCACGATTTCCGTGAAGACGCTTTGGTTCGGATAATTCACGCCATCCGGCCCGCGCATGACGTGCTTCCATTCACCGCCGACGCGAAAATCCATTTTCTCAATCATCGTCGAAAAACCGCGCGGCCCCCACCAATTCACGACATGCTTGGGATTCGTCATCGCTTCCCAAACCAGTTTGCGCGGCGCATTGAAATCGCGCTTGATCACAATTTCGCGGTCGGACGTGCTGAACAAGATTTCTGCGAGTCGTTCCAGACTTTGCGTCATGCCCGCCTCAAATCCGCCGATGTATTTTTCCGCGTCGGGCGCGATTACTTTCATCAAACGCGATCGCATCGTCAGCTTCGTTTTTCCTTCGTGCTCAACGAGCGTCAGCGTGTGCTTGAATTCAAATATCAAATCGCCCTTGTCGTCCAATGCGCCGGTAAGCGTTACAAGTTTTTCCGGCGCAACGACCTCCAGAAATTCGCCGCCCATCGGGTAACGCGTGCCGTCCGACGCGCGCATGACGACGTATATTTTATTGCCCGGCTGCGCATCCCATTCGCAAACCGGCGCGGAAAATCCGCGCGGCCCCCACCATTGCGCCAGATGTTTCGCGTCGGTGCAGGCGAGCCAGACCAGCTCGCGCGGCGCGGCGTATTCGCGCGTGATGACAAATTCCTTGCCGACCAGATTTTTGCTTTCCGCTTTTGTCGCCATATTTTTATTTTGAAACGAATTTTCCGAGTGAATCAAGACAACGATTCCAGCCTTCGTTGTGGCGGTCGCGGCTTTCGACGGACGCAAATTTTTCATGCGTCAAAATCAATTCAGTTTGTTTTCCGCGCGCGCGAAATTCCAGCGTCACGAGCATTTCGGGCGGCTCGACTTCGCCGAATTCATCGCCGCTGCCGTCCTTTTCAAATGCCCAGGTGAAGACCAGACGTTCCGGCGGCTTCACCTCGCGATAAGTTCCGACGGTCGTATAAAATTCCCCGTCGTCCTTTCGCACCTGCAGGCGGTATTTGCCGCCGACGCGCGCGTCCACTTTCACGGATTGCAACGCCCCGCCGTCGCGCGGCGCGGCGAAAACGCGGGTGATTTGAAGTTTGATGTTTTTTTCTTTGATGGTTGCGGTTGTGCTCATTTTGTTTCCTTGGTTTGTAGTTGTTTCAAATACTCGTCCAAACGGTCAAAGCTTTCTTCCCAAAACTTGCGATACTCCTCGATCCATTGCTGCACCTCTCTCATCGGCTTGGCCTCCAATTTCAGCGAATGCACGCGACCGCGACGGCGGCGGCTGACCAGTCCGGCATTTTCCAGGATGCGCAAATGCTTCGAGACCGCCGGCAACGACATGGAATACGGCCGCGCCAGATCGGTGACGCAGCGGTCGCCGTGCGCGAGATGCTCGAGGATGCGCCGGCGCGTCGGATCGGCCAGCGCGGCAAACGTGCGGTTCAACAATCGCGGTGAACATTTAACCATATGGTTAAGTATTATCGCAACACGCTGGGCGATGCAAGTAAAATTTTTCTGAAAGTTCTACGGCTTGCGCGGCGGAAAATCTTCGCGATTCTCAACAGCCTCGATTACAACCTTAATTTCAGCATCAATTTCTGTTGCCGACAACGAATTGGCCAATTTCGTTGGACCAAATGAAACGACGTAGTGTTTTTTGCTCCAGTCAGAGAGCTTTGAAATTACCTGTTTACCTGGAATTAAACTTAAACGCCCTGCCGGGGTCGCCCACGCTTTCGTTATTTTTTCGCGAGCGAGTTTGTTGGCTGTTCCACCAGCAAGAGCTTTATTTTTTGCAAACTCTGTGCAGAGATTGTCGAAAATTTCCTCTCGCAAACTTTCTGTAACGCGATCGATTTCAGCTTCAACTTCCTCAATTGTCGGTGGCGTTTGATTCTTTTTACAACCTTCTGCAATCACACGTCGCACAGCGGACGCGACGACCAAATAATTTTCAATTTCCTTCCGCTGTAAAATATGAAGCTGCACGCCGTGTGTCTTGGCTTCGGCATATCGAGCGGCAATTTGTTCCTCACTGAAGTAATCTGAATCTAACAAACAGTATGTTGTAATATCGTCTTGCCAACTACAATAGACGTTCGTGGATTAAATGGAATCCGATGATCTTCAAATCCGCGAAAATTTTCGAGGCGCAGTTCTTTAATCATGAATTGAGCCGTTCCATTTTATATTTATTTGCCGCCAAAAAGTTTTTCCACCTTCGCCTTCACCGCCTCATCCATCTTGATGAGCGGCGGCCACGTGCGTTTGAAACCTTCGCCGGGAATTTTCTTGGTCGCGTCAAAACCCATTTTGCTGCCGCTGGCGATTTCGCTCGTCGCGTGGTCGAGCACGTCGGACGGGCCTTTGGTAAAGATGCTGTCGCGCTGCGGATCGGTGTTGGCGGTGAGATGGAACAGCACTTCGCTGGTGTTGTGGACGTCCACGCCGGCGTCCACCACCACGATGTATTTCGTGAACATCATCTGCCCCATGCCCCAGAGGCCGTGCATGATTTTGTAGGCCTGCATCGGGTAGGTCTTCTTGATGCTCACAAACACGAGGTTGTGAAACACGCCTTCCGCCGGCAGCGCGATGTCCACGATCTCCGGGAAATTCATTTTGAAAATCGGCAGAAATAATTTCACGCTCGCGCCGCCGATGTAAAAATCCTCCATCGGCGGAATGCCGACAATCGTCGCCGGATACACCGCGTCCTTGCGATGCGTGATGGCCGTGACGTGAAACACCGGATACGGTTCGGGCAAGGTGTAGTAACCGGTGTGATCGCCGAACGGCCCTTCGTCGCGCAACGGCTCGGTCGGATCAATGTAACCTTCGATGACGAAATCGGCGTTGGCGGGAACTTCCAGATCGTTCGTCTCGCACTTGATCATCTCGACGGATTTTTTGCGGAGATAACCGGCGAGGAGAAATTCATCCAGTCCGTCTGGCATCGGCGCAGTGGCGGCGAAGGGAAACATCGGGTCGCCGCCGATGAAAATTGCGACCGGCATGCGCTCGCCCTTTTCGTAATAGCGACGGCCATGGCGCGCGGCGACTTTCTGCAACTGCCAGTGCATGCCGGTGGTTTTGTCGTCGTAAATCTGGATGCGATACATTCCGAGATTGCGCTCGCCCGTGTCCGGGTCGCGCGTGACGACACACGGCAGCGTGATGAAACGCCCGCCATCGAGCGGCCAGCATTTGAGGATGGGGAGATTGAGCAGAGTTGATGGTTGAGAGTTGATGGTTGATGGATTCTTCCAGTCAGGCGCGGCTGGCCAGCTATCAACTCTCAACTTTGGACTATCAACTAAATGGATCATATCCTTGCACGAACCGCTTTTCACCGTCTTCGGTTTCGCGTGGCGCAAATCCAGCGCGAGGGAGAGCAACTTGATGGCTTCCTTAAAACTGGTCGGCGGCTTGGCTTTCATCAACGCGCCGAGCTCGTTCGCGACTTCATCCACAGACTCCGCGCCCATGCTCATGGCCATGCGCTTGTGCGAGCCGAGCGTGTTGATGGCCACGGGAAACGGCGACACGACGCCGTTGACGGTGGGCTTTTCAAAGAGCAGCGCCTTGCCGCCGCCGGGCAATTTCATTTCGCGGTCGGCGATCTCAGTGATTTCAAGTTCGGTGGCGACGGGCTCAGAAATGCGCTTGAGTTCGCCCGCCTTGTCGAGGGCGTTGACGAAATCGCGGAAGGAATCAAAAGCCATAAGTGCGCTGAAAATAGCACACGATTCGCAGAAGAAAAAGAAATTGCCACAGAGGCACTGAGGCACAGAGAATTGTTTCCCTCTGAGTCTCTGTGGCAAAAGATTAGCCGCCCTTGGCTTTGACGCGCTTCGTGAAACTTTCCGTGCGGATGATGGCGCGCTTGTGCAGGCCGCGCACGATGACTTCGTGCGCATCGCGGGCTTCGATCTGGAACTGCACTTTGCTGCCATCAACCGAGAGGACTTGCGCACGACAATGGATGGTTTGGCCGACGGGCGTCGGCGCGAGATGGCGGATGTCAATCTCCAGGCCCACAGAACGTTCATCTGCATCAAGGTGTGGCGTGAGCAGATGGCGCGCGGTGCGTTCGAGAAACTGGATGATGTTGGGCGTGGACACGACAGCGGGCATGCCGTCGCCGGCAAATTCCACGGCGTGTTTCATGTCCGTGGGCACGGCCAACTCGCCGACTTCACCGACTTTGGGGCGCGATTTCATTTCAAATATACTTGGTAGGGCGGGGCTGCTGCACCGCCGTGCGTCGCCGCAGCGATGCACCCACCATTTGCAATAAAAACAACTTCATTTCGGAAGCAAATCCGCAACGAGCGCCTTCTCTTCCTTCAGTTCGTTTTCCGTCGCGGCAATCTTCGCCTTGCTGAATTCGTTGAGCGGCACGCCCTGGACGATTTCAAAATCTGTTCCGTTGCTGCGGATCGGGTAGCTGAAGATCAAACCTTTTTCGATGCCATAGCTGCCGTCAGAATGCACGCCCACGCTGAACCAGTCGCCGGCGGGCGTCGGATGCGTAAGCTTGTAAACCGTGTTGACGGCGGCATTCGCGGCGCTGGCGGCGCTGCTCAATCCGCGCGCCTTGATGATGGCCGCGCCGCGCTGCTGCACGGTGGTGATGAATTCTTTTTCCAGCCATTCGCGGTGGCTGATGACATCGGGAACTGGGCGGCCCTGAATTTTGGTGTTATAAAAATCGGGATACATCGTCGCGCTGTGGTTGCCCCAGATGGCGAGGTTGGTCACGGCGGTGACATCCACACTCGCTTTTTTCGCGAGCTGCGATTTGGCGCGGTTTTCGTCCAGCGCGGTCATGGCGAAGAAACGATTCTTCGGCACGCCCGGCGCGTTATTCGCGGCGATGAGCGCGTTGGTGTTGCAGGGATTGCCGACGACGAGCACGCGCACGTCGCTTGCGGCGTTCTTGGCGATGGCATTGCCCTGGCCGGTGAAAATTTTTCCGTTGATACCCAACAGGTCTTTTCGCTCCATGCCTTGCTTGCGCGGCACCGCGCCGACGAGCAGCGCCCAATTCACTCCCTTGAAACCTTCATCAAGATTGGAAGTTTGCACAACGCCTTTGAGCAGCGGGAAGGCGCAGTCATCGAGTTCCATCACGACGCCGTTGAGGGCGCTCAAAGCTTTTTCGTCAGGCACTTCGATGAGGTGCAGGATGACGGGTTGATCCGGACCGAAGGCCGCGCCGGACGCGATGCGGAACAGGAGTGAATAACCGATCTGGCCGGCCGCGCCGGTGACAGCGATACGAATGGGAGTCTTGTTCATAAATAAATTTTTGGAGAGGAAGTATAATTGCGAATTTCAAGGAGGCGCAAGTTTCAATGCGCTTCACCGGCAGCTTTTGGCCAAAACCGAAATTGAAATCGCTTTAGCTCCGCCGGATCGCCGGAATTGAATTGATAGGCGGCCAAATTACAGAACGACAAACTTTTTTTGAAATCCTGAAACAAAGTGCGCTCGGATTCGACGAACAGTAATTTTTTGTCCAAATCCAACCGGGCACCGGCTTCTGGGAACGGTTCAAAAATATTTTTCAAGAGACGATCCGGGTCTTCGTCCCAACGGAAAACATGGACGGTGCAGTCTTTTATTTCGCGCACAACATGATTCTTTCCGGCTTCCGAAGCACCAAACAAAACTTCCATCGGGTCAATTTCTGGCAAGAGCGAACTGGTGCCAAAAAGTATCAATTTGTTTGCGGAGTCCACTGATTTCGCGTGACTGCGGATTTGTTTGCTCTTGATTTCAGACAGGCGTGGTTTGAAAAGTTCCTCATTCACCAATTGTGAAATTTGCCGCGACTGCTCGCGTCTCTGCAAGCTTTCCATTGCCCAGCGCTTTTTTTCTTCTTCGCGTTCTTTATCCCATTGCGTTTCGGTTTTCAAACCGGCACAGACTTCGCAAAGATTGCGCTTCTCCCGTTGACCCGAAGTAACATAAATATAGGTCTGGTGAACATGAGATTCCCGTTTCTGGCAGATCTGGCAGAGCATAAAAATACAATACCAAAAAAAATTTAGCTTGGAAAAATAAAATTTCAGCGTAAAAAGGAACCGCTCTTTGAAACAGCGGGAAAAATTTTCCGCCAACATCGCAGTCAAATGTCAGGGAACCCGGTGTGAATCCGGGACGGTTGCGCCACTGTAACGGCTACAAACTCCCAAGGTCACTGGATGAAAGTCCGGGAAGACGGGAGTGAGGTTTGAGGCCGAAGTCAGGATACCGGTTTGATTGTGCTCGTCGGCTCCGAGCGTATCGGAGCACTTCTCCGCAAAGAGAAGGATGGGATCAGTCCGCCAAAACTGTTTTTTTGGCGGGTTCGTCGAATTCACCTCCATTCCTCGTTTGCGAAGCCTGGAGGTTTTTTATTTTCCAAAATCTTCCGGCTTCGCGCTGGTCTCTCAACCGTAAAAACCGTCCGTTGGAAAATTTATTTTTCCTGCGGACAAAATTGAAAGATCAGTCCATGAAAAAAAATCAGTTGTTCGTGCTGGCATTGGCCGGCGCTTTGTTCGTCCCCACCATCACCCGCGCGCAATTTGCCGACAGTGTGGTTGCCTACACCGCCGGCAGCGGCGTCAATTCCGGTTTCACCGACCCGACTTCCGCACTCGGCGCGCCCTCGACCGAGACGATTGACCCGATTTACGGCAATTCCCCCGTGGATCCGTTCGATGGGCCTTATCTGTCCAGCCAGATTGTCGGTATCGGCACCGGCGGCTCGCTCACGCTGCAATTCAACTCGCCGATTCAAAACAATCCCAACAACCCTTACGGGCTCGACTTCATCATCTTCGGCCATGCCGGTTTCAACATTGTCAACGATGATTACAGCGGCGGCGGCATCACCGACGGTTCGTTTTACACCGGCGGCGACAACGGCGTGACCGTTTCCGTGAGCGCAGACGGCACGACGTTTTACAACCTGGTCTCCCCGTTCGGCACGATGGTGGACGGTTTGTTTCCAACCGACGGCAGCGGCAATCCGCTGGTGCCGGTGAATGCGGCTTTGACGGCGAGCGATTTTAACGGGCTGGGACTGGCGGGCATCCGGTCGCTTTACGCCGGCTCGGCCGGCGGCGCCGGCTACGACTTGAATTGGGCGGTGGATGGCAGCGACAATCCCATTTCGCTTGCGTCGGTGGACTATGTGCGCCTGCAAAATTCCGGCGACGTCGCCTACATTGACGCCATTTCCGTCGTGCCGGAACCGACGACATACGCACTGGCGATCACTGGCGCAGGATTATTTTTGCTGCGCCGACGCGTCAAATAATAATGCGGGCGATTTTCATCTTGTGGGGACTGGTCGCCGCTTCGATTTGCGGAGCGGCGACCATCACTGAAGATTTTTCCGCCGATCCGTTGCAGAACAGGTGGCAGATTTTCGGTGACACGAATTTATTTCAGTGGGATCCGACCAATCAAAATCTCGACGTCACCTGGGATTCATCCCAGACCAACAGCTATTTTTACAAACCGCTCGGAACCATTCTCGCGAAGTCCGACGGCTTCAGCCTGTCGTTCGATTTGCAATTGAACGACATTGCGTGGAGCGGCTCTCCCGAATTATCCGTGGGACTTTTTCATTTCTCCGATGCGACAAACTCGGTTTTTTCCCGTCCATCCGCCAATACGCCAAATCTGTTTGAGTTCGATTATTTTCCCGACAACGGCATCGGCCAGCCGTCCATAGACGCTACGTTGACGGACACAAACGTGAGTTCCGCGCACAAAAAAGATTTTTATTTTGTCTATGACAACCAGCCGTTGAACACGGGCATCATTTATCACATCGTCCTCACGCACGCCGCCGGCCAGCCGACCATCAGCGGCGAAGTTTTTACCAACGGCCAGCCTTACTCATCATTGCCAAGCATTTTTGCCGGGCCGATCACCAACTTCCTGATCGACACGATTTCCATCAGCAGTTATCAAAATTCCGGCAGTTCGCTGCTCGCGCACGGCACGGTGGATAATTTTGTCATCACCCTGCCGCCGCCGCCGGTTCAAAATTTTTCCGGCTTCCTGACCAATTCAATCTGGCAGGCGCAATTCACCAGCCAGAGCAACTGGCTTTACACGCTGCAACGCTCGGCCGATCTGCAAACCTGGAGCAATGTTTCCGTTTCAACTTCCGGCAACGGGACCAATTTATTTTTGCCGGATGCCAGTCCGCCGCCGGACAAATCATTCTACCGCGTCCGCGCCGACCGGCCATGAGTTCAATTCAAACCACTTGCCAGCCGNNGCCAGCCGAATGATTGCCAGCTTTGCACTGTTGCCGCCTATAAAGGCCCGTGCTGGTGCGCCAAGGTGAAAATCCCCGAAGAACTTATTGCACGCATTCCGCCGGAGTTGCAAAACAGGGCCTGCATCTGCCGCGCGTGCGTGATGCAGTTTCATCGCGCCGTCAATGTCACCACGTCGCCGAAAATTTTGCCGGGTGATTTTTATTTTGACGGCGGCCTGATGGTTTTCACCGCCGCGTTTCATTTGCGGCGCGGTTATTGTTGCGGCAGCGATTGCCGGCATTGTCCTTACGTTGCCGCCAAATTGTTTCCACTTCCTGCATGAGACGCCGCGCTTTTACCTTGATCGAACTGCTCGTCGTCATCGCCATCATCGCGATTCTCGCCGCGCTGCTGCTGCCCGCGTTGAACAAAAGCAAGTCGGCCGCGCAACGCGCCAGTTGCGCGAACAACCTGCGCCAGCTCGGGATCGCGACGCAATTATATTGGGACGAAAATTCCCAAAATGGTTTCCGCTGGATTTACAATTCGACCAACGACGGGACGATTTACTGGTTCGGCTGGCTGCACCATGACGATTTGCCGGAAGGCCAGCGCCCGTTTGATTTGAGGCAGGGCGTTCTGTTTCCGTATCTCAACGGCAGCGACGTGCGGCTCTGCCCGGCGCTTTACGCGATGGCGGCGCAATTCAAATTGAAAGGCGACAATGTCATCTTCAGTTACGGCTACAATTATTATCTTTCCGCGCCGTCAGGCCAGCCGCCGGTGAGCATGAACAAAATACAAAATCCGGCCGACCTCGCGCTCTTCGCCGACGCCGCGCAGGTCAACGATTTTCAAAACCCGGCCTCGCCCGACAATCCGATGGTGGAAGAATGGTATTATTTGGATGACGAGACCAAACAACCCGTTTCCAATTACTATCCCAACGGCCACTTCCGCCACTCGCAAAAGGCGAACGTCACCTTTGCCGATGGGCACGTCGGATTGGAAAGCGCCGTCGCCGGTTCGTATGACAAACGTTTGCCGAACCAATTCATCGGCCAGTTGCGCCCGGAAATTCTCACGTTGCCGTAATTCAACTTTCGCTTGACGGTTTGAAATGGCCGGAGCAGTCTCGTTTTCATGAAACCGCCTAGTCCGCAAAAACTGCGGGCTTATTATTGTCAGGCATTATTCACGCATTTATGAAAAAGCTCATCCCATACTTTATCAGCTATCTAATTATTGTAGCTGGCACAGCCGCCTGCATATATTTTTCCAGACACACTGCCACCAGTTCATTTTACACTTTGAACAGCACGCTGCCGCATGAGGAGTTGGTTGCCAAACTTCAGCAGGTCGGCATTCCAGAGTCTGCCGTGCATTTGGCCACAAGGAGTCCGGCACCGCTGGCTACAATGATTTACCTTTTTGTTGATTATGGAGTCGGCTTTGGAGTGTTTTTAGGCTTGGCTTATTTGATTGAGCGTCTGATTTCCAAATCACGAGCCGCCTAACAAGCATATTTCGCTCCTACGGAGCTTTGGATTCCAATAAATCTTGAACTTCAAATATGGCGCGCCTACGGCGCTGGAATTTACACCCCAATCTGCTTCTCAATCGCGCCGCAGATTTTTTGCGACCAGCTTTTCAAGGTCGCCGCGTCGCTGCCTTCCACGAGCAGGCGCGCTTTTGGTTCCGTGCCGGAGTAGCGCAGCAGCAAACGTCCGCCTTGCGCGGCCAGTTCCTTTTCCGCGTCGGCCACCAATTGATTCACGCCAGCCAATTGTTCGAACGGTTTTTTCTCGCGCACTTTCACATTCGTCACGAGCTGCGGAAAACGCGTCCAGCATTTCGCGAGCTGCGAGAGCGGCACGCCCTTCGCCTTGACGATGCGTAAAATTTGCAGCGCGGCCACGAGTCCGTCGCCGGTCGTGCCGTAATCGCGGAAGATGAGATGTCCGCTCTGCTCGCCGCCAAAGTTGTAGCCGCCGCGCAGCATTTCATCGATCACATTCTTGTCGCCGACGGCGGTGCGGAGCATTTTGCCGCCGGCAGATTTGATCGCGGCTTCGAGTCCGGCGTTGCTCATCACGGTCGCCACCAAAGTTTTTTCCGCCAACGTTTTTTCCGCGAGCATTTCCAGCGCGGCGATGGCCATGATGTCATCGCCGTCAATCAGTTTGCCATTTTCATCGCAGAGCAAAACGCGGTCGGCGTCGCCATCGTGCGCGATGCCGAGGTGCGCCTGATGTTCGGCCACCTTGTGGCACATCTGCGCCGGATGCATCGAGCCGCAATCCTTGTTGATGTTCGTGCCGTCGGGGCGATGACCGTAGACGATGACTTCCGCGCCGAGTTCGTGGAGCACGGACGGCGTGGATTTGTAGGCCGCGCCGTGGCCGCAATCCACGACGACACGCAAGCCTTCGAGCGTCAGGCCGCGCGGAAAACTGGACTTGGCAAATTCGATGTAACGGCCAAGCGCGTCGTCAATGCGCACGGCCTTGCCGATTTCGCCGGCGGTCGGGCGGACTTTTTCAATCTCGCCGGAGAAAACAAGTTCTTCGATTTTATTTTCAATCTTGTCGTCGAGCTTGTAACCGTCCGCGCCGAAAAATTTGATGCCGTTGTCTTCGTAAGGATTGTGCGATGCGGTGATGACGATGCCCGCATCCGCGCGCAAACTGCGCGTAACGTAGGCGACGCCGGGCGTCGGCAGCGGCCCGATGAAAAGAACATCCACACCCATCGAAAGGATGCCGGACGAAATCGCGTTCTCCAGCATATAGCCGGACAGCCGCGTGTCTTTGCCGATGACGATTTTATGTTTGCCGCGCCCGCGCGACTGCGATTCGAGATTTTTGAAAACATGCGCCGCCGCGCGTCCAAGTTTCAGCGCGGTTTCCGCTGTGACCGGCTCGACATTCGCCGTGCCGCGAACGCCGTCGGTGCCGAAGATTTTTTTGGGTGAACTCATGAAATTAAATTTTAGTGGCGCTCAGCGCGCGGGCGGCATGATGATGCCGACCTTGGCCGGCTCAACGCTGAGCACGGTCACGCCGGACGGCACCGAGACATCCACGCTACGTTTTTGCAGGGCGCGGTTCAGATTGACCGCCGACTCGATACCGGTCAGATCCACCGTGGCGCGAATCTGGTTGGCCTGCAGCACGGCGATGATTTCGGGCGAGCCGCTGACGGTGACTTTGATCGTCTCCGGCACGACGCGATAAAGATGCACGTCCGCCGCCGTGGCGACGATGATCACCGGCAGATTGCCGTAGGTCAGCGTGCTGCCGCCGTTGTTCGCGACCGGCATGACTGATTCGAGCAAAATTCGGTGGACGGTCAGCCAGATGGCGACGGCCAGCACCAGCGAAAAAATTTTCCAGCCGAGATCCTCGACCAGCCAGCCACGGAATGTGGAGAGAAAATTCATTTGGCGTTGGGCTTGGGCGCCGGGCGCGGTTCGTGGCGCGTGATGACCGCCGGACCGGCGGGCTTGTGGCGTTCGCTGAAATACGCGCGCAGCCACTTGATGATGTTGTTCGTGCGCGCCGGGCGCAAAATGACGGACACCAGAAACGCGCGCAGTTCCTCCAGCGTCACGCCGCGCACGAGCTGGCCTTTGTAAGCGTGGGAAATCATGCCAGTCTCTTCGGACACGACCACGATGACGGCGTCCGTCTCTTCGCTCAAGCCGATCGCCGCGCGATGGCGCGTGCCGAGCGACTTGTTCAAATCGCTCCGCTGCGTCAGCGGAAAAATACACGCAGCATACGCGATACGGTCGCCCTTGATGATGACGCCGCCGTCGTGGATCGCGTTGTTCGGGAAAAAAATCGTCTCCAGCATTTCCGGCGTCGCGTCGCAGTCAATTTTTATCCCCGACTCGACCGCTTCCTGCAACTGGATGGATTGCTCGATGGCGATGAGCGCGCCGATCTTGACCTCGGCGAGCCGCTCGACCGTCTGGATGATGACCTCGATGCTTTCGCGCTGCTCGCTCGTGCTGGCGAACAGCGGCAGGTTGCCGAGCTCGGCGAGCATCCGACGCAGCTCCGGCTGGAAAATCACCAGCGCGCCCAACGCGATGAACACCGACGCGCTGCCGAGAATCCAGCGCAGCACCTTCAAATCCAGAAGCGTCGTGACCGCCGTCAGCGCCAGCAGCACGACGACGAAACCGATGACCACCGGCCAGCCGCGCGTGCCGCGCACGAAGCGGAACGCAAAATAGATCAGCACCGCGAGGATCAAAATCTCCACGGCGGGCCGCCAGCCAGTTTCAAGGTCAGTCCACATTTTTTTTGCGGGAATAGATCGCCTCCGCCATCCGCACCGCCTGCACCGTCGCCGCCACGTCGTGTGTGCGGATGATGTTTGCGCCGTCGCGCACCGCCAGAATCGCGCAGGCAAGCGACGCGGGCAACCGATTTTCTGTTTCCGCGCCCAGCAATTTTCCGATGAAAGATTTCCGCGAGACGCCGATGAGCAGCGGCCGCCGCCACCGCGCAAACGTTTTCAGCCCCGCGAGCAATGCCAGATTATGCTCCGGCGTTTTGCCAAAGCCGATGCCGACATCCAGGATGACTTGTTCCATCGGTATGCCGATTTCGTTCAGCATCAGTCCGAGCCGCTCGGAAAAAAACCCGCTGACCTCGCGCACCACGTCGCGATACACCGGATTTTCCGGCAGCGCCAGCGGCGAACCCGGCGCGTGCATGACGACGTAGCCGGCGTGGTTATCGGCCACGACTTTCCACATCGAAAAATCGTCCGTGTGCGCCGCTGCGCCGATGTCGTTGACGATGCTCGCGCCCGCCGCCAGCGCCGCGCGCGCGACGCCGGGCTTGGTCGTGTCAATCGAGATGGGCACTTTCACCTGCGCGGCCAGTTTCTCGATAACGGGAATCACGCGGCGCAATTCCTCTTGCTCGCTGACCGGCGTCGCACCGGGGCGGGTGGACTCGCCGCCGATGTCCAAAATTTCCGCGCCATCGGCCACGAGTTTCAGCGCGTGCGCCACGGCGGCTTCCGCATCAAAAAATTTTCCAGCGTCGGAAAATGAATCCGGCGTCACGTTGACAACGCCCATGACGAGCGCCGGTCGCGGAAAAACGAATTCAAATTGTCGCGCGCGGAAAATCATTTCAGCACCGCGATGATTGCCGAATCAAACCGTTTGCGCAAGAAGCGCGGCGGGGTTACGGAAATTTTTTGCCGCTCAAACCTTCGTGCGGAAATATGCGATCGTGTCCGTCAGGCCGTCGGCGAGTTTGACCTTGGGTTCCCATTTCAAAAGGGCTTTGGCCTTGGTGATGTCAGGCTTGCGCTGCTTGGGATCGTCCTGCGGCAGCGGCTTGAAAATAAGTTTACTCTTGGAGCCGGTGGCCTTGATGATCTGGTCGGCAAACTGGAGCATGGTCAGCTCGGTCGGGTTGCCAATGTTCACGGGCAGATCATAGTCGCTCATCATCAGGCGATAAATGCCCTCGATCAAATCCGAGACGTAGCAAAAGCTCCGCGTCTGCGTGCCTTTGCCAAAAATCGTGATGGGCTTGTTCGTGATCGCCTGACTGACGAACGCGGGGACGACGCGGCCGTCGTTGATTCTCATGCGCGGGCCGTAAGTGTTAAAAATGCGGACGATGCGCGTCTCGACTTTGTGTTCGCGGTGATAGGCCATCGTTAAAGCTTCCGCAAAACGCTTCGCTTCGTCGTAGCAGCCACGCGGGCCGATGGTGTTGACGTTGCCCCAGTATTCTTCGGGCTGCGGATGGATATGCGGGTCGCCGTAAATTTCCGAAGTGGAGGCGACGAGAAAGCGCGCCTTTTTATTTTTCGCGAGGCCGAGCGCCTTGTGCGTGCCGAGCGAACCGACCTTCATCGTCTGGATTGGAATTTGCAGATAATCAATCGGGCTGGCGGGCGACGCGAAATGCCAGACGTAATCCACCGCGCCTTCGAGAAAAATAAATTCGGTGACATCCTGCTGGATGAACTTGAAATTTTTGTTGCCGCCGAGGTGCGCGATGTTGTCCGCGCTGCCGGTGACAAAATTATCCAGGCCGATGACTTTGTGGCCGCGCGACAGCAGCAGGTCGGTGAGGTGCGAGCCGAGAAAGCCGGCAGCGCCGGTGACGACGGAAGTGGGTTGGTTTTTTTTCATCTGAATTGTAAAAGTAAAAGGTTGAACCGTTAAATCGTCCGTGCAGAAAGGTTATGAGAACCGCGTGATCATTCAACGATAAACGCCGGACATTTTTACTTGGCCCCCGTCCCGCGCAAGACGGCGGGCGGGGTGAGCAGCAGGATTTTCAAGTCAAGCCAGATGGACCAGTTGTCAATGTATTCGAGGTCGAGGCGCACCCATTCCTTGAAGTCGGAAATCTGATTGCGCCCCTTGATCTGCCAGAGGCAGGTGAGACCGGGCTTAACGCTAAGACGGCGGCGGTGCGCGAGATCGCTGAAACGGCGGACTTCGTCCACCGGCAGCGGGCGCGGGCCGACGAGGCTCATGTCGCCGCGCAGGACGTTAAAAAGCTGCGGCAGTTCGTCGAGGCTGTATTGGCGAAGCCATTTGCCGAAGCGGGTGATGCGCGGGTCGTTGGTGACCTTGAAGACGGGGCCGGACATTTCGTTCATCGCGGCGAGCTCGTGCTTCAACTGCTCGGCGTTTGAGGTCATGGTGCGAAACTTGAGGATTTCAAACGGCGCGCCGTTCAGGCCGGAGCGTTGCTGGCGGAAAAACGCCGGGCCGGGCGACGTGAATTTCACCAGCGCGGCGATGACCATCATTACCGGGGAGAACAGGATGATCAAAAACAATGCGCCCAAAAAATCCAGCAGCAGCTTGGTGATGATCTGCCACGAGGTCTCCGGCGTGGTGCGGAAAACCAGCAGCGGACGACCGAACATCTCGTCGAAACTGGCGCGGGCAATCTGCGTCGCAAAAAAATCCGCGACCAGCCACGCCTCAACGCCCTCGACCTCGCAGAGTTGGAGGACGCTTTCGACGCGGTCAAGCTGCGCATGGCGCGCGGTCACGAACACGCCGCTGATGGAATGTTCATGGAGCAGTTCAATGAGTTCCTGCACCGGCGAACCGGACAGGTTGAATTCAGCCGCCACTTCCATGCCCTCGCTGGCGTGGGTGTGGATTTCGCGCCGGAGCCGGGCGGTTTCCGCAGGCACGCCGGCGAGGATGATGCGGCGGTGGTACTGCGCCCTGGCCATGCGGCTGCGCAGGACGACCGCCAGAAGTTCTTCCTTGGCCCAGACCAGGATGAAACTGATGATGCCAAACAGCACCATCACCCCGCGCGGCGCGGCGTTGGATTTTTTGAAAAGGAACACGAGCAGCACCAGTCCGATGGTCACGAGGCAACACGCCCGCAGCAGCGGCCATAGAATGGCCAGGCGGTGGCTGATCAAACCCCGGTTGTAAAAACCCTGCGACTCGAGCGCCAGCGGCGCCAGCGGCACGAGCGCAAAATAGAGCCACACGACCTGATTGAAGGCGTCGGGCGGAATGGTGTCCAAACCGAGCGCGTTGGAAAAAAACGGCGTCGAGCGCAGGCAAAACGCGAGCCAGAAACTGATGGCGAACAGGCTCGCGTCGGCGAGCTGCTGAATCTGAGTGCGGATGAGTCGGTCGCGCTGAAGCATTAGATACGTCGTCTAGAGTTGTTTGAACATATAGCGCGCACCGGAGCAAATTCAATTCATTTTCCCGTCGACGGCGGCAGTTGAAAAGCCGGCACGGACGCGGTGATCAGTTGTTTCATCCGCGCGAACGCGGCGTCTTCCTGACCGGGTCGGCAGGCGGTGAAATAAGAGACGTAAGCCCAGCGTTGCAGCACGCCGTGCGCGAGCTGGTTGAACAGCATGGATTTGAGCATCGTCGGAAAATCATCCGTCGTCTGGCCTTGCGTGACGAACCAGAACACATACAGCCCGCTCACGGGTTGTTGGCTGCCGTCAGGCGCGGGAAACGTGTTGCTGACGGTCCATTTCATCACCGGCAGTTCATACGGCGGCGCGCCGGGGATGTTCAATTTCACCTCGGTCTTGTCGCGGATCTGCCAGCCTTGTCCCGGCAGGCAATAATCCGGCCGGTGAATGCTCGTCCGATCCGCGCCCATCAAAATGACGTTGACCTGCGCCCACGCGCCATCTGCCGCGAGATACCGTCGCTGCGCATAACTCGTGTCTTTGGGCAAATAATCCAGCACGACCTGCGCCTCGGGCAGGTTGGTGGAATTGAAATCCAGCACGCGCTCCGGCAATTCCAAATGCATCATCACGCTACCCGGAATCGGCTCGGCCTGCAGACCCGGCGCACCGAGCCGTTGATGCGCCTTCAGCCATGTCAGCGCGCCCGCCGTTCCCGCGATCAACATCAACGTGGCGGCGAACAAAAAAATCTTTTGCCGGGCGTGGTTCATTTGTTTTCCGCCTCCGCTTTTTTCTCCAGCCAGCGGCCGACCAGCAACAGCCCGCCGATCGCCGGAATGTAGGGAATCATGCTGAAGATGCTGCTCTCATGCACATAATTGCCGACCGACTGCCCGCCAAATTCCGCCGCAAAAATGATGCACAACATCCGCGCCAGATTGCCCAGCACCGACAGCGGCAGCGCCAATGACATCAGCAACAACCGCTTGCCTGGCGAACGGAACGTGATGAAACCATAGACCGTCGCCAGCAGAAAAATCGCCACCAGACTGCGCATCCCGCTGCACGCCGCCGCGACTTCGTATTGGTAGCTGCCGCCCGGCCCGAACAAAATCGTGCCCTGCCGGACGACATGGATCGTCAGCAGATTGGCGATCACCGTGACCAGCCACGTCACCAGCAGCCGCAGCGGAAAAGTGAACGACAGAAGCAGCGCCGCCAGCGGCACGGAAAAAATAAACAGCCAGAACGGGAAAAAACTTTCCTTCAGCCACGCGCAGCCCCACGCCATGCCCATCAATCCGAAAATGCCAACGAACATCGCCACCACCGACAGGCGCGGCTGTTGCACGACGTAGCCGAGAATGTGCAACGCGGCGGCGGCGACCAGAAATAAAATTCCCGGCCACCAGATTTGCAGCGGCAGTTCCAAAAGCGTTTTGCGTTTCCACCAAAAAAGTCCGATGACGAGAAATGGGATCAAGTTGCCGTGGCCGTCGTCCGCTGCCGGGTTCGGACTGCTGTAAGCCTCATGCAACCACGCGAACAGCGATGACGTGTGGACGTAGCCGAGAATGGAATTGCCAAGGAATTGAAACAGCGCCAGCCACGCCACCAGCAGGCCGAAGAAAAACAGTTTGTTCGGCAGCCGCCGCCAGCAAGCCACCGCGTCCGGCCAGAAGCCGGGCGACACTTCGTCTTTCGGGTTTTCACTCATGTATGCACTGTTCCAGACTTCTGATAGCGAATTGCGCCAAATTGCTCAAACAAAATCCGGTTAAATCACGGTGACGGAAATTTTTTCAGGCCGGTCAACTGGATGGAATACTTCAGCACAAACAGCGGATTGTTGCGGAAATAACGTTTTGCCAGCCGGCGCGGCTCGCAACCCAGACGGTAAATCCATTCCAGTCCGCCGCGCTGCATCCAGCGCGGCGCCTGCCGGACGCGCCCGCTGTGAAAATCAAACGCCGCGCCCACGCCGATCATCAAGGTCACGTCCAGCTTCGGCAGAAATTCCGCCATGAACTTTTCCTGCTTCGGCGTGCTCAAGCCGACCCACAAAATATCCGGCGGCGCAATTGCGACTTGTTCCCGCAATTTTATTTCCTCGTCCGCATTCAGCGCGCGAAACGGCGGCGTGAACGTGCCGACGACTTCTAGCTTCGGAAATTTGTTTTTTAATTTCTGCGCTAAAAGTTCCGCCACGCCGTCCGCGCCGCCATAAAAAAAATGTTTCGCACCGCTCGTCTCGCTCCACGCGCAAACTTCCAGCAGCAAGTCCGGCCCATAGACGCGGCCCATTTCGGAATGTCCGTTTAATTTTCCCGCCCAGACCATCGGCATTCCGTCCGGCGTGCAAAGAAACGCGTCATTCAGAATTTTTTTGAACTTGTCATCGTCTTGCGCCTCCATCACACCGTGGACGCCAGTGACGCAGATATAGCCTTTGCGACGCGCGCGGACGGCGGCAGCGATGGCATCCAGCGCCGTCCGCAGATTGAGGACGCTGATGCCGACGCCGAGGACATTGACGCGCTTCATCATTTACGATTCAGGATTTACGATTTACGATTTCAGAATTCATGCGGCGCGTAAATTGTAAATCGTAAATCGCCAATCCGAAATGAAATTGCTCGTCTTCGCCCATACGCCGCCGCCGCACCACGGCCAGAGCTACATGGTGCAGCTCATGCTCGAAGGTTTTGGTGGCGACGCGCGCAAAAAAACTCCCGGTGCGCCGGCGCCTTTTGGCATCGAATGCTACCACGTCAACGCCCGCTTCTCGCGCGGGCTCTCGGACATCGGCGCCTTTCAGGGCGGAAAGCTGTTTTTGATTTTTTGGTTTTGTCTGCAGGCCGTCTGGCTCCGGTTCCGTTATGGCGTGGATAATTTTTATTACGTCCCCGCGCCCGGCAAACGTGTCGCCCTTTATCGTGACTGGCTGGTGATGTTCCTGTGCCGACCTTTTTTCAAGAACATGATTTTACACTGGCACGCCGCCGGCCTCGGCAAGTGGCTGGAGACCGAGGCCATCATCACCTACCGCGCCACGACCTACCGTTTGTTCAAGCCGGTGGCCTTGAGCCTCGTGCTCTCGCGCTACAATTTTGCCGACGCGGAAAAACTCCTCTCGCGGCGCGTCCGCATCGTCAACAACGGCATCCCGGATCCGTGCCCGGATTTTGCAACCGCCGTCCACCCGCACCGGCGGGAGCGTTTCGAGACCCGCCGGAAAATTTTCGCGGGGGATTTTTCCGGCGCGCCGGTCACGGTGAATGTCCTTTTCCTCGCGCACTGCACGCGGGAAAAAGGCCTGTTCGCCGCGCTGGACGGCGTGCTCGCCGCCAATCGGGAACTGGCCGCGCGCAAGCTGCCGATGAAATTGAAGCTCATCACCGCCGGCAACTTTGTGACCGACGAGGAACAGGCCGAGTTTGACGCGCGGCGGAAAAATCCCGAGGTCGCCACCGCAATCGAGCACCTTGGCTTCGTC
The DNA here is from genome assembly GCA_003139955.1 of Limisphaerales bacterium. Lineage (GTDB taxonomy): Bacteria > Verrucomicrobiota > Verrucomicrobiia > Limisphaerales > UBA11358 > UBA11358. The sequence continues at coordinate 4,816 of PLHK01000149.1, read as the reverse complement.
TCCGGCGAACGTAAAACGGCGTTGCTGCGCGAAGCCGATCTGTTTCTTTTTCCCACGCGCTACCTTGGCGAGAACCAGCCGGTGAATCTCATCGAGGCGATGGCTTTCGGCCTGCCCATCGTCACCACGCGCTGGCGTTCGCTGCCCGAAATGCTGCCGCCGGATTATCCCGGCTTGGTCGGCGGCCAGAACGCGGATGAGATCGCGACCGGGATGCTAAAAGTGCTCGCCGTGAAGAGCGGCGAGCGGGCGCGCGAACATTTCGCCGCCCATTTCACCATCGCCAGCCATCTCGCCAGCCTCGCCGCAGCGTTGCGCAGCGTGGAAACGGACGTGGCAAAAAAATAAAAAGCTGCGCCGGGCCGGTAGCGACAAATTGTCAGCGGTTAGGACTGCGGAAGGCGAACATAATGTTTTCCCGGCGGATACGGTCGAGCAGAATGATGGCCAGCAGGAAGATGGCCAAGTGCATGATGAAATTCCATCCAAAGACTTCCAGCACCCGATCATTGGTGTTGGTATAATATTGCACCAGCGAGGAGCAAATCGTCGCCACGAGTGTGGCGGCCATGCCCCAGCGGAGATTCAACACCAGCGTGAGCATCATACAGGGCAACAGGTAAAGCGGCAGAAAAGTCATCGGCGGCGGGGTGAAATAGTCCAACGCTGTGGTGAAAGCCAGCAGCAGGCTGGCCGCCAGCACAACCGCCCAGTTCCGGGCGAAGTTCCCAAGTGGATGGCGCGGCGCGGCGGGGTGGTTGGACAGTTCTTTGTGCCGGTGTATTTGTCCCACGAACAGCAGGCATATTTGCAGGGTGAGGAAGCGCATGAGCGTGTTCCAAGTCATCACGTCCGGCTGGAGATAACCCGGCTGCCTCGTGTGCGCAATGACCGGACCAATGAGCGCCGCGGCGGCGGCGGCCAGCGAGCCCCAGCGCCGGTCAATTTTCCAAGTCAGCAACGCGCAGGGAATTAGATAAAACGGCAGGAACATCAGATGAGGCCTGGAAAAAAGTTGCACGACGGCCACGACGGCAAACAGCAGGCCGGCCAGCATCATAACCGGCCAGTGGCGCAATAATTGTGCTCCCAACGCGGGTCGGCTTCTGGCTGTCAGGCTTGGTTCCCAAAACAGGTTCCTCAACTGGTCGGTAGCTGATTTCAACTGATTCACAGCCTCGACCCATAAGCTGGAAATGGATGCCGCCGCTGGCACAGGCAGTGGATTGTCGAGCCAGTGCGCGCAAAGCAGGTCAAACAATCGGGCGGTCGTCTGGCCGCCCTCGAGCGGCTTGGTCACCCAGACATGGTGCAGCAAGTAGGCGAGCACCAGCGGTTGGACACAGTCGCTGACGCCGGCAGCAGCGGCGTATTTTTGGAAACGGCTCGAATAGATCAGTTGCTCGACCTCGGCGGCGGCGCGTTCCGCCGAATACCGGCGCGCGAGGATAGCGGTCTGGATGGTGAAATGAAACCAATCCCAGCCGGGCATGCCCCGGAGGCTGCCGCGCTCCCAATCGAAGGCCTGCAAATTGCGCGAGTTGACAACGCGGATGTTCCACGGGGCAAAGTCGCCATGGTAAAGCGTGGGACGCACGGTTTTCCCGGCCAGCGCGGAATGGATTTGCCGCCAAGCCTTTTGATGGGGCTCGCCGACGGCGGCGGCGAGTTCGCTCCAGACTGGCAACGCGGCAAGCGGGACACTTTCGTCCTGGTCAAGCCAGTCGTGAAAAAGATGTTCCAACCCGGCGTCATCGTGAGGGCTGGTGCCAGGAAAATAATCCGTGGCAAAGGCCGAGACCCTAGGTGTAGACAGCCGTCCGGTCATGCGGATGCAACCCAGTTTGTCGGCTGGCAGTTGCGCCAGAAAATCCGCCTCCAAATCGGTGGCGGCGCGGCCAGCGTCATTGAGTCCGGCCTTGATGACACGGGCGGGACGGCCGCCTTCGTCGCAGAGCAGCAGCACCAGACGCGAGCGGGTGCCGACATCGCTCAACTTGATGGCGATGGGGAAAATTCGTCCCGCCGGCATGGCGACCTGCTGTGCCATGAACTGCAAAATTTCCGCCGAAGCATCGCCTTGAAAACGGACGTGCTCAAAGAACCGGGCCAGCGGTGTCTGCAACAGCTGTGGTAGAATTCTGCGCCAGATTTTTGCGCGGCGGCGCTGGGCGGAGTAAAGACTCAAGCCGGTGCGCGCCGGTTGCAAGCCGCAGGGCAGCAGCATAAACGGCCGGCCCTGCCGGAAAATCAAACGCCATTCGAAGGCAACCGGCTGCGCCCGCCCTTGGCCGGTGAAAAGCGCAGCGATGATGGGAGGGATGCCCTTGCTCATGTCTTAAACAAACAGTCTGACTTCCATAAAAGGCGTAACTGATTCATGGCGGGTTACAACTTTCCGTTCCGCCGGCATACGAATAATATGTCAATGGCACGGTCAGGCCAAAAATTTCCACAAGCAAAAGTCCGATCCACGGCGGCGACCATCCGTCGCAACGGCGTGCGGTAAAGCGTCGGCGGCAGGACGCCGAAACCGATCTGTTGGACAACTTCAAAACCGCTTTCGGCCAGCAACTGTTTCGCCGCGGCTGGCGACATTTCGTTGAGCATCGTTCTCCCATTGCCGCCATGCTCACGCCAGCGCCGCCAGACAATCGCCGGATGCCGCAGGGAACGGGAATTGCCATGCACGTTGACCAGCAATAATCCGTCCGGCGCGCGGAGCACCTGCCGCAGCCGCCGCAGCACGCGACCGCGCAGGCCGGGTTCGGCGTTCAGCACAAAACGGAAACAGGTGATCAAATCGTAAGTGCCTTGCAACAATTCCGTTTGGGCCAGTATGTCGCCGACCAACAAACGCGCCTTGGGACACTTGCCGCGCGCGACCGCGACCATGTTTTCGGAGATGTCCACGCCATCGGCAGCGCCCACAAGCGGCTCCAGCGCCGACAAAACGCGCCCCGTGCCGCACGCGAAATCCAGCAGCCGCACCGGGCCGGTTTGCGCCGTGCTAAAATCTTTCACCAGATTTTCCAGCACCGGCCGCTGCAACTGCCAGATGGCGGTGGCGTAACTTTCCGCGCCGTATTCGGCGGCTTCGTAGAAAGCCACGTCAGACTCCTGCTGGAACCGTTCGGCATAGCTGGTAATCATGTGGCGCGGTTGAACGAAAATAAATGGCCGGGTGTGCGCGAACATTTCTTTCTTTGGCAATTATTAGAAGGCCACCGCCGCCGAGTCAAACCTTTGTCGTCATCAGGCCGATAACTTTTATTGCCAGCGACCGGAGCAGCGGTTAACAATTCGCCCCGTGAATTTTTCCATCATCACGCCGAGCTTCCGCAATTCCGCGTGGCTCAAGCTGTGCATCGCCTCGGTGGCCGACCAGACCGGGGTCACGCTGGAACACCTCGTGCAGGACTCGTGCTCGGATGACGGCACGCAGGACTGGCTGCCGCACGACCCGCGCGTGAAGGCGTTCATCGAAAAGGACGGTGGTATGTATGACGCCGTCAACCGCGGCTATCGTCGCGCGACCGGCGACATCCTCGCGTATCTGAACTGCGACGAACAATACCTGCCCGGCGCGCTCGCGGCGGTGCGCGAATTTTTTGAAGCCAACCCCGAAGTCGAAGTCGCGCTCGCCGGCACCATTGTCACCGACGGCGACGGCAAATATCTTTGCCACCGGCATTCCATGACGCCGCAAACGCAGCACCTCTGGTTTCGTTTCCCGATGCTGACAAGTTCCATTTTCATCCGGCGCAAGGTTATTTCCGAGCGCGGCATTTTCTTCGACCCGCGCTGGCGCGACCTCGGCGATTTTCATTGGGTGCTGGCGCTGATGAAAAACGGCGTGCCGATGAAGGTGTGCGACACGTTCACGTCCGTTTTTGCCGACACCGGCGACAACATGAATTTGAAGCCGAACGCCATCCGCGAAAAAGCCGAGACGGACAAGATGGTTCCGCGCTGGGTGCAGTTGTTGAAGCCGTTGTGGATCGTGCAGCACCGCCTGCGCCGGGTGCGCGCCGGGCATTTTACACTGGAGCCGACGAGCTATGCGATCTACACGCGGCAAAGCCCCGGCCAGCGCGTCCGCTTTGACGTGGCCAAACCGACGGCGGTTTGGTGGAACCGGCTGTGAGCGGCGGACGTGAACATATTTTGTTTCGCCACGCAACGCGTTTGCAGGTTAATCTTGTCTTCATTAGGAATTTCATAAAACCTTGACCATGGTTGCCAGCAATGCAGAAATCGAACCGTGCCTGTCGGTGGTCATGCCTGTTTTCAACGAGGCGGCCACCGTCGCCGAGGTCATCAAGGTCGTGCTGGCGCAACGCCCGGTGCAGCAGTTGATCATCGTGGACGACGCCTCGACCGACGGCACCTGGGAAAATCTCCAGGCCGCCACCGCCGGCGAAGGCCGGGTGAAACTGGTGCGCCACGAAAAAAACCAAGGCAAGGGCGCGGCGCTGCGGACCGGGTTCGGCCACGCCACCGCCGCCATTGTTTTGATTCAGGACGCGGATTTGGAATACGACCCGACGGAATATTACCTTTTGCTGATGCCGCTGTTGGCGGGCAAAGCGGACGTGGTGTTCGGCTCGCGGTTTCTCGGCGGCGGCGCGCACCGCGTGCTTTATTTCTGGCATTCGCTGGGCAACCGGTTTCTCACCACGTTTTCCAACATGGCCACGGACTTGAATTTGTCCGACATGGAAACCTGCTACAAGGTGTTCCGCCGCGAGGTGCTTAAAAAAATCACCATCGAGGAAAACCGTTTTGGTTTCGAGCCGGAGATCACCGCCAAGGT
>PLHK01000097.1 GCA_003139955.1 Limisphaerales bacterium | reverse complement strand
TCGCCAGCCATACTGTCTAGGCGGCAGCACACGACCATGAATAGTGACGACCACTCTGCCAAAAGACGATTCACTTGGATTGGCTTTAGTTTGGGTTTTATCGGTGGTGTTATAGCTGGGATTTATATTTGTCCCGACAGTTTTGCTGGTCATTCAGCGCGCATCGTATTCATTATGGTGATTGCTTTTATTGTTGCGTATTGTGGTGGCCGGTGTGGTTATTCATTATGGGATCTATTGTGGGATTGGTTGATTTTGAGATGAGATCTATGAATATGCCGTTTAGTTTCAAATTTGTAGTGCGACAAAATGGTTAGTAGCAGGCATCGTTTGGCGTCTTAAAGCCGAGGCCAAGTCGCGGGCGATTGTTTAACTGTTTAGCAACCCAACGCAAAAGGCCACTCAAACCCTGAGTGGCCTTTGTCATTTCCAAATGAATCACCGCTTCCAAGCTTTGATGGCCGCCCATCATGTCTTGGCTGAACATGGCCGTTCCGGTCAGTTCGATAATGGTCATTGCGAACGGCGTGGTTGCGCCAATCCGCATGTTTGCCTTCCCAGCCGTGAAAACGTTCAATCCGAAAAGGATCACAGATCAGCCAAAGATTGTTAGGACCCAGGTAATAATACTGATTCCCAACGTAACCGACGTATTCGTAACCATCCCAGACGTAACTGTCAGGAACCATGGCCGGCGCGGCATAGACGACGGGAGGCGGTGCGGCATAGACCAGTGGTTGCGGAGCCACCACCACGAAGGGCAGAACCCCCACCACTCGTCCATCTGGCTCAACGACACAGCCCGACAATAATCCCAATCCTCCGACCGCGATTGCGAGCGTAAATAACTGCATTTTTTTTATTTTCATTGGGAGTTCGGGCTTTCAGTGGTTGCCACCCTCATGATCCCAGCCATGGTCTTCATGGTTGCCATGGTCTGGATAACCCCGGCCACCACCGCCACCGCCGCCGGGGAAGATGCACCCGGTGGCGGCCAGCAAAGTGACCGCACATAGAAAAAGAAGAATAATTCTCATACTGCAAACCATTCCACGCCGTCAGCGACGCTGCCATGGGGTAAAACCCGACATCCCTAAATTGATTTGATCCCAGCCAACCCATCACGGCATTTTAGCCTTCGCACGTCATTCTGAACGCAGCTTGGCTTTGGCTGGAATTTTCTAGTGACCGGAACCAGCGATTGCAAAAGGTGCTTTTCCCCCAACGGCATCCCTGCGCCAGAGGCGAATTTAGAACCCGCATAACATGCCCGTTTTTGAAGCTGATTGAGAAGATTGCCGCCGAAAAGTCAAAAATGGGGTGGCCAACGGGACTCGAACCCGCAACAGCAAGCTCCACAAGCTTGGACTCTACCATTGAGCTATGGCCACCAACCGAGGTGCAGGACGATAGGTTTTTTGCCCCGCCGAGTCAAGTTTTGCCCGGTCACTACTCGCCGCGCTTAAAATGGCGTTGACAAAAACCTGAACCGTTTCATAGTCAGGCAAACCAACGATGTCAGACTGCAATAATGCGGTCGAATGATTGTTGGGATACATTCGTATGTCTGGCATTTTGATCATATTTTTACTGATGCTCGCCACCATGGCGCTATCGGCATTGTTATGCCGCTGCCGAGTTAAGCATCACAAACCTGTCGGAGTCGGGATTACTCTGGCTTGCGGCAGTGCATTTCCATTCTTGTTCTATCTGTTCATTCTTACAGCATCTTGGGGAAGCACGAAGGCTTGGCATCCGTTCATTGCTTTGGGGGTTTGCTGTTTTATCGCTTCCCTCTGCATCGTGCCTGCTTTAGGGGTTGTGGCTTATTATCAAAAGCGTGCCCTTAAAAAAGATGACCATGTGGCCTAACAATCCGCCGGAGCCAAATTCCGTCGGCTCTTTCCGTTTCACAATCGCTCCGTCAGTTCCGTAATTCGTAATTCAAAAACGACAGGCAGTAAATCGCCGCCGTCTCCACGCGCAAGGTGAGCGTGCCGAGCGTGACCGGTTTTGCGCCCGCCGCTTCAATCATTTTCAATTCATCCAGCGTAAAATCGCCTTCCGGCCCGATCCACGCGGCGGCGCTCGCCGGCCAGCGCCCGTGCGTTTTTTGAAATTCCAAAATCCATTCACGCGGATGCCGCCGCTCCGTTTGCAACGAGCCGACGAGTGACAGTTCAATTTTTTCGCCCCGCGCCAGAAATTCCGCGATGGTCTGTGGCGCTTCAATTTTTGGCAGCCACCGCGCGCCGCATTGCTTGATGGCTTCGCTGGCGACGGCCTGCCATTTCTCGCGCTTGGCTTCCGCGCCGCCACCGTCGAGCTGCGTGACGACGCGTTCCGTGAGCAGCGGCACGATGCGGTGCGCGCCCAGCTCGACGGACTTTTGGATGATGGACTCGATGATTTTTCCTTTCGGAATCGCGACGAGCAACGTGATGGCGCAAGCCGGCGCGGGCGTGAATTTCTTTTCCTTCACCGCCAGCACGAGGGAATTTTTCGTGGCACTTTCGACGTCGCAAAAAAATTCATTGCCCGCGCCGTCGAGGACGGTCACGCGTTCGCCGCGTTGTAGGCGGAGAACATGAAGAGCGTGATGCGCTTCGCGTCCGTCCAGCCGCAGTAAAGTCTCGCGGCAATTCGCGGGCGGCAGGTAAAAACGGTGCATGACCTATTGGAAAAACTTTTTGGCCTTCTCAAAAAAACTTTGCGAGAGTGGCATTTCCTTGCCGTCGCACAACGCGGCGAATTCCGCCAGCTTGTGTTTCTGCTCGGCGTTCAGATGCGTCGGCACCTCGACCTGCACGCGAACATGCAAATCGCCCTGGCCGTAGCCCTGCAAATTTTTCACGCCGCGACCCTTGAGGCGCAGTAACGCGCCGGGCTGCGTGCCGGCGGGGATTTTCACCGTCGCCTTGCCTTGCAGCGTCGGCACTTCGATCTCCGCGCCGAGCGTGGCCTGGATGAAACTCACCGGCACTTCGCACAACAAATCATCGCCTTCGCGCGAAAAAATCTCGTGCGGCTTGACCTGTAAAAAAACGTAAAGGTCGCCGGCCGGGCCGCCGCGCGCGCCGGCTTCGCCGCTGCCGGACGAACGCAGGCGCGAACCGGATTCGACGCCGGCGGGAATGCGCAATTTGATTTTGGAAGTGCGCTCGTGCTTGCCGCTGCTGGAACATTTCTTGCACGGCTTTTCCAAAATCCGCCCCGCGCCTTTGCAATGCGGGCACGTTTGCGCGATGCTGAAAATCCCGCGCGAAGTAAGCACCTGTCCGCGGCCGCCGCACGTTCCGCACTGGCGCATTTTGGAGCCGGGCTCCGCGCCCGCGCCGTGGCAGTGGTCGCACTGGTCGGGCTTGGTGACGGAAATTTCCTTCTCGCAGCCCAGCGCGGCTTCTTCGAGCGAAATCTGCATATCGTAGCGCAGATCGTCGCCGCGCTGCGGGCCGTTCGGATCCTGACCGCCGCCGAAAAGATTTTCAAAAATGCTGCCACCGCCGCCGCCGCCAAAGACATCGCGAAAAATATCGAATGGATCGTGGAAGCCGCCGCCACTGGAAAATCCGCCGCGCGCGCGCGCGCGCGGGTCGAAGGCCGCATGGCCATATTGGTCGTAGGCGGCGCGTTTTTCCGCGTCGCTCAAGATTTCGTAGGCCTCGCCCAGTTCTTTGAATTTTTCCTCGGCAGTCTTGTCGCCCGGATTTTTGTCCGGGTGAAATTTCACCGCGAGGCGGCGATAGGATTTTTTGATGCCGTCCGCCGTTTCTTCGCGGGAGACTTCGAGGATTTCGTAGTAGTCGCGTTTCGCCATGGAAATTAAAAATTGAAAATTAAAAATGCAAAATGGCGCAATCTGTCGCGTCCGTTTTTAATTTGGAATTTTTCATTTTGAATTCTCCGCCGGTTTTTTGGCGACGATGACGGTGGCCGGACGTAGCAGGCGGTCTTTGAACTTGTAGCCTTTGCGCAGTTGCTGGAGAACGTGGCCGTCGGCGACGTCGGCGGATTCCTGCTGCGAAACAGCCTCATGAAAATTCGGGTCGAACGGCTGGCCGGTGGCATCAATCTCTTCGAGACCGGTTTCGACAAGAGCGTTTTTTAACTGCTGCTGGATCATGGCCACGCCGGATTGCAGCGACGCGAGTTTTTCGCCCTTGGCGTTCTGCGCGGCGGCGAGTGCCATTTCAAAATTGTCGAGCACGGGCAAAACTTTTTGGAGCAGCGAGAAGGTGGCGTATTGTGCGGCCTCGATTTTTTCGCGCGCGGCGCGCTTCTTGAAATTGTCAAAATCCGCCGTGGTGCGGAGCAGGCGTTCCCAATTTTCATCGGCCTTGGTGGCGCGATTTTGCAGTTCGGCAAGCTGCTCCGGCGGCAGCGCGGGATTTTCGGCGGCGGGCGATTCAGTTTCGGTTTTGCTCATAGGCTTTTTGTTTCCAAACATTCAGACGCACAAAATAGCAGAAGCGCGATGGTCGGGCAACGGGCAAGACGCTACGGAAATTTCAACTTTTAAATTTGCGGCGGGGAATTTATTGCGGCTGGATGAGCTTGGCGAATTCAGGCGAGGCGCGCAGGGAATTCAGATGCACGTCCGTGCGCGCCTGAGCGAGCAGGTCGCGCGCGGCGGGATTGATTTTGAGGCGCTTGGCGTTCAGGTCGAGGGCGACCTGGAGATTGGTGAGTGCGGGCGCGGTCTGGCCGAGATAAGCTTCGAGTGCGGCGAGGTCGTAATGCGGCTCGGGTTCCGTCGGCGCGAGGTCGGCGAGTTTTTGCAGGGCGCCCAGCAGTCGTGGCAGGTTTTGAAGCTGCGAATAATAGCCGGCAATGGCGCCGGCGTCGGGGTATTTCAGGTTGGTGCTGGCGAGCGCCTGGTCGAAAAGCTCGATGGCGCGGTTGGTCTGCTGCATCTGGGCGTAGGTGATACCGAGCGCGATCAGGTCATGCACATCTTCGGGATTGGTGCGGATGGCGTCCTGCATCTGGCCGATCTGGCTGACGGCTTTCGTCCGTTCGGCGTTTTGCTTTTGGTAGTCCTGTTTGTAGTCCTGCAAATTTTTGATGAGGCCGGTGATCTGGTCGTTGTATGGATCCAGTTTCTGGCAAGTCTCGGCAATCATGATGGCATCTTCAAAGCGTCCCAGCGACAGCAGGAAGTTGATGTAACGGAAAACGGCCTCTGGGCTGTAAGGGCAGAAGGCGAACGACTGCTTGAAGGCGAAATCGGCCTCACGGACGAGCGCGGCCTGACTGGCGGCGGTTTTCTGGCGATACTCCTGCGGGCATTGCGGACTCAAGCGCCACGCATACATACCGGCCTGTGAACTGCGCAGTTTGGAGAAGGCCTTTTGCGCGTCGTCATCGCGGACAAAGGCGCGGGAGCCGGTGTAGCCTTTGTAATTATTACTGATGTAGGTGCGCTCGGCGAAGTCGCAGATTTCCTTCACCGAGGTGTCGTAGGTGATCCAATTACCGCAAAGACGTGGGGTGAAGTCGTTCCAGAATTTATGGTCGAGGTCGAACACGTCTTGCGTGAGCTCGGTCAGCGGCTGGCGGTTGATCTTCATGATCACGCCGAACGGAGTTTCGTTGGGATACATCCAGTCGAGCGGGAAACTTTCCTCGACGTAAAATTCATTCGTCGGGCAGTTGTCAAAGATGACCTGGCAGAGCAGGCCGTTGATCTTCATGACGGCGACCGTGCCGGAAACCTGGACATGGCCGTTGTCAATGTTCACATCCTCGCCCGGTTGAATCTGCTTGGGTTCATTCGGGAATTGCTGGTCGTGCATGGCGCGCTGCTGAACGTCATCGGAATATTCCTGAAAGCATTTTTGCGAGTCGTCGGGTGACGGGATGTAAATTTCATTGGGCGGATAAACGCCGCGCGCGCGGCGGTATTTTTCCACATAGGCGCCCCATTTTGTGAACGGCGTGTCGAGCGTGTGGTAAAGGAGCTTGCAAATGCCCTCAACGAGCGCGTTGCCGGAATTACCGTTGCCAGTGTCGCTGCCATCCATGATCACGCCGTAAGGGTTGGACTGGCTGGCTGGTGTGCCAAGTCCTGCCACGCAGGCGATGTAGCGGAAGAGCGGGCTGAAAAACGGCGGGTCAATCTGCTTGGAGCGGTTATATTGGGCGCGCAGATAATCCAGATAGGTTCCGTCGGCCAGCGCGTTTTGCGTGATGAGATAACAATCGCGACGGTCAAATTTCTGATCCTGCTCCGGCTGGCAGCGGTGCGGGATGAAGCTTTCGCAGAAAATCATGTAGGTCGGGCAGAACCGGCCGGGGTCGGTGCCGCCAAAGACAACCGTGTCGCGCGCCATTTCGGGATAGATGAGCTTGGCATTCTTCGGATCCTTGAGCAGCTCGGCGCGGAGGATGTTGTCGTAGCTCAACTGGCCGGTTTTGGGATCCGTGAACGGCGGCGTGAACATATCGTGGCCGAACCAATAGCCGAACCAGTGGTTGCGCTGTTCGCAGTTATACCAGTGCGACAGGCCGGAGCAGAGTGGGGTGATGGCGAAAAGGCTGAGCAAAATGAGCACCGGGCCGCGCTGGCGATAGACCAACAGTGCGAGGAGAAAAATCACTGGCAGCGACACCAGAATGAGCCCGGAGAAAATGGGCAGGCCGTATTGATCTTTGTCAAAGGCCAGGGCGATGTAATGCGGTAACTGGGACAGGCTGATTTCGCCGGCGGGGCCAAAATAAAGTTTTCCCGCCGCGTCCACGAGGCAGTAAATCGCCAGCACCAGCGCAATCGCGCCACCGGCGAAACACCAATGCCGGATTTTTTGGTAATGCGTCGCGGTGTAGGCCGCCAGTAAGGTCGTGCCATAGCCGATTAACATCGCAAACAGACCGTGCGACGCGGTGAAGAAAACCTTGCATAAATCAGAAGAGGCCCGGTCCGGCGTGACATTCAACACAATGACCAGCAAGACGGACAGGGTCAGATAAATGGCAGTCACGCCTAGAATCCATGCGCGTTCGCGCTGGTGCATTTTTTTCAGGAACAGGAACGGAATCAGGCCGATGAACATGTAGACCCAGCTGAACGACTCCGACAGGCCCTTGGCCAGATACCAGAGCTGCCACGCGAAGCGCGAGGGGTCTTGAAAGACGTTGGTGCCTTCGCCGCTGCCATACTGCCCGCGGCTCAACGCGTGGAAAAAGCCTTCCACCGTGCGCGGATAGCCCCATTGCATCGGCGGATCGGTCATGCCGGAAATGGGTTCGTAAAGATACACGAGCACACCCGCCGCCCACATCACGGCCATCAAAAGGATGGATTTCCATTCCGTCAGAATTTTTCCGGTTTTTGTCCATAGCCAGCCCACGCCCAGAAGCGAACCCACACCGACGAGGTGAAAGATGGTTTTCTCCGTGAACGTCATCGCGTTCAAGGCCGGCACGGTTCCGGCGCTGATGAAATAAAGAATGATGACGTAGAGGACGCTGTTGGTCAGAAACAGATCGCGCCCCAGCTTGTATGAAATGAGGGCGATCAGGATTTCCACCGCCGGCGCGCTCAAGAGCAGGCTTTGGTGGATGGTCGCGATCCAGCCGTAGATGAGCATCGCGAGATAAAGATACCGCCTTTGCTGCGGCGCATACATCCAGCGCATCATCAGCACCAGCATCACGATTGTCCACGGCACGCCGAACACGGAAATGCGGTTGATAACCACCGATTCCTTCCACATGAAACCGCCCAAGCCCAGCAGTGCGCCTGCCACGAAACCCGACACCGTGCAGATCAAATTTTCCCAGCGCTTGGGAATGTCCTTCAAATCCTCGATGCCCTCGATCAACATACTGCTGCCGCGCGACACCATCAGCGCCAGCAAACCGCAGCCCATTGAAGCCGCGAATGATTGCCCCACTTCCACGCGCCAGGCCACGTTGCCGATCGGCAGGATGAACGTCCAGAACCAGCTGTAAATCGCCCAGAACGGATAGCCGGGCGGATGCGGAATGCCCGCGTAATAAGAGCCGGTGCATAGCTCGCCCGAATCTTCCAGCGTCAGCTCTGGTGCCAGCGTCCACAGATACACCGCCCAGACCGACGCGAACGTGATGATCAACGCCAGCCAGTCAATCCGGCGGAACAGCGGCGGCACAATCACTGGTTCGGCGGGCGCGGGCGTTTTCGTTTTTCCCGCCGTATTTTTAGCTGCCGTATCTTTGGCGTTATTCGGTTTAGATTTTTCCATTGAAAGCGTTAGTTGCTGAAATTCGTTGTTGGCATAAAGCCGGTAATAGACCTGAAACCACCATAGTTTGTCGAATCAAAACTGACGGTGGCCAAATGGTTTTGCGCTACCTGTGTTCCGTCGGATAAATACGCGGCACAACTTTGATTGCTCAAAACCATGGCCATCATTGGCCTTGAGCCGATCCCGTCGCCGCCGTGGTTCAACGCCATCAACGTCAGCAGCGCACACGCCATCGTTGGCGCGAGATAAGCCCAACGCCATCCTACCGTCGGCGCGGCCGTTTCGGTGGCGAGAATTTTTTGCTTAAGCCCGGCCGCCGGTTGGCGCGGCCGCCAAGAACGCAATTGCGCTTCCGTCACATTCAGTTCTTTCATAGATGACTCCTTCCAGTTTGACTTTGATTTTTTGCAGGCCATAGCGGTAACGGCCCGCCGCCGTATTCGGCGAAATTTCCAGCAACCCGCCGATTTCCTCGAACGTGCAGCCGTGCCAGATTTTCAAAACAATGACCTCGCGCTGCTCCACCGGTAGTTCCGCCAGACAACTCATCGCCGCGCGTTCCGCCGGTGTTTCGTCCACATTTTTTTCAAACCACCGCAGTGATTCCCATTCCCGCGCCAACCGTCGCCAAAGCGTGCGTTTGTAATTCAGCGCGCGATTCCGAAAACTCCGCACGCAATAATGCTCCAGTTTTGCCGGCGGAAACTTCATTTGCGTCAGCGCCACAAACGTCTCCTGTAACACATCCTCCGCCTCGCTGTGGCCGAGACCAAGCGCCCGGCCATACAAAATCAACTCCGCCGCCTTCGCGTCGTAGAGCGGCTCGCACCAGTGAATTTCGCCATTTTCTGCCATTGTTTCAATCCATAGACACCAGACCCCACGAATTTGTATAAAAATTTTTCACTTCACCCGCGCCCCCGCTTCCGGCAGCATCCCGCGCGAATGTATAACGGCCATAAAATCGTCGTCGTCATGCCCGCCTACAACGCGGCCAAGACCGTCACCCAGACCGTGGATGAAGTCCACCAGCAGGGCATCGTGGATTTGATCATCCTCGTGGACGACCGCAGCCGTGACGACACCGTGCAGGTCGCCTCGCAACTCCTCGGCGTCCGTGTCCACGTCCACGAGAAAAACACGGGCTACGGCGGCAATCAAAAAACCTGCTACCGCCTCGCGCTTGAAGCCGGCGCCGATATCGTCATCATGGTTCACCCGGATTATCAATACACACCCAAGCTGATTCCCGCGATGGCCTCGATGATCGCCAACGACCTGCATCCGTGCGTCCTCGGCAGCCGCATTTTGGGCGGCTACTCGCTGATGGGCGGCATGCCGTGGTGGAAATTCATCGCCAACCGTTTTCTCACGGCGGCGGAAAATATTTTAATCGGCGCGAAACTTTCCGAATACCACACCGGCTACCGCGCGTTCTCCAAGGAATTGCTCCAGAAGCTCGACCTCGCGCACAACTCCGACGACTTCGTGTTCGACAACCAGATGCTCGCGCAGATTTTCTGGCACGGCTTCACGATTGGTGAGGTCAGTTGCCCTACGAAATATTTCACCGAAGCCTCGTCCATCAATTTCAAGCGCAGTTGCCAATACGGTTTCGGCTGCCTCGGCACCGGCGCAAAATTCCGCCTCGCAAAAATGGGGCTGATCAAATCAAAGCTGTTTCCGAAGTAATTCAGACACGTTTAGAATTACAATTCAGCCTCGATAAAACTTTTGAAGTTGTCATAGCAAACTATCCCGCCAACCGCTCTTTTCCCAGAATCATGCGATATGATTTGCCCTTTTATTTTTCCGGCCATGTTAGGATTCACGTCGCAAAGCATCGCTGCCAGCTTCGCGACGGTAGAATTGGGACGAGCTTGTGTTCTAAATATTTCTCCCGGAAGCCAAGCATCGGGACAGGCAAGAACAATTTCCAAAGTATAATCAAAGTTGTGTGTAATGGTTTTTTGAGCGTTGTGTTTACGAACACGTTCAGCAAATAAATTACGTAGCCCCGGTTTCAAGAATTCGTGCATCGAAAGTCCAACGAATGAGATTTTCTCTGCTTCTGCAATTTCTCTTTGTGCGCGTTGCCAAATTGCTTTGCAGAGTTCATGCAAAGTTCTGCCTGTGGACTGAAAATAAAGATTCCAGATGCCAGACCTTCTAAACCAGCAAATTTGTCTTGTGTGACAAATTCATCTTTGTCATTCAATAATTCCCACGGAAAACACATCGTTGGTGAAGGGTTTGTTCTATATGCCCGATTAAGCAAGAATTCAAAATAGGGGTCATAATTGTAAGAGAGAATTGCTATGTCATCCCGCACTTTATCACTTCCACCAAAAAGGCGTTGAATAAGCGGATAATAATCTGAACTTTCAAAACCGTTGGTCTCCTGTCCTGATGGGAGTTTGTATGATTTTTCAGGGTTATGCAGAGCTAGAATTATTCCGACAAGTTGTTTCAATTCGTGAACCTCTTGTGGAAATTGTTTGCCAGTCAGAAAACTGAATTCATCAACAGTTCCAAAGCCTCCTTCACGAAACAATTCAATTGCTCTGGAAAGATCAGAAAACCATTTTGCCAATGAATTTGTCGATGGCTTGTCTATTTGTCCGATTTTCTCGCGCAAATAATCGCCAAACGTGTGCGCGGACGAAAAAAGTTTCCTTAAATCGGCTGCCAGCGGATAACCAGAAGTATATGACGCTCCCGCACCAAGAAAAATAACGTGCTTGGCCATAGTTCAATCAATTTTTAATCTGTGTTTCATCTGTGCCCATCCGTGGCTAAACCATCGTCTCATTCACGCGCTGGATGCTCACGGCCTTGCCGCTCGCGTCATCAATGCGGATGAGCGCGCCCAGCAGGCGCACGCGGTTGCGCGCCACTTCAAACCGCTGCGGCATCCCCGTCAGAAATTTTTTCAGCACCGGCTCGATCTCGCGGCCCAGACAGCCGTCCTGCGGCCCGGTAAAACCCGCGTCGCTCAAATACGCCGTGCCATTGGGCAGAATCTGTTCGTCCGCCGTCTGCACGTGCGTGTGCGTGCCCACGACCGCGCTCACGCGCCCGTCGAGAAACCTGCCGAACGCAATTTTTTCCGAAGTCGCCTCGCCGTGGAAATCCACAAAAATAATTTTCGTCTGTTCGCGCAGCCGGTTCACCGCTTCGTCGGCGGTCGTGAACGGATTTTCCATCGGCGGCATGAACACGCGGCCTTGCACATTCAGCACGCCGATGGGCGGCAGGTTGCGGACTTGAAAAACATTCGCGCCGCGCCCCGGCACGCCCGCCGGATAATTCAGCGGACGCAAAAAGCGCGGCTCGCTGTAAAGCAGTTCGGAAACCGTTTTCTGATCCCACAAATGGTCGCCGCTCGTGATGACATCCACGCCGGCGGAAAACAGTTCGCCCGCGATCTGCGGCGTGATGCCGTTACCGCCAGCGGCGTTCTCGCCGTTGGCGATGACGAAATCCAGCGCGTGCGAGTCGCGCAATCGCGGCAAAATAGTTTCAACCGCTTTGCGTCCGGGTTCGCCCACGACATCACCGATGAAGAGAAGTTTCATAAATGGGAAACGCTTATTGATGCAATAGGGGACGGAATTCAAAAACAATTTTTGTCGTCGTTCTTCTATACGAAGACACACTGTTTGCACCCTTGTCGATATTTTTGCTAGACATCAAAGAATCTACAAAAAGGTTCGCCAGTAGCATCCCCGTTAGCATCCTTTGCGAAGTGTCAAAAGGCGCGAATAAATCCACAGTTGTTTTGTTTTCAATCACTGGTGCTGAAGCAAAACTAATTTCTGCCGCTTGTTGTAGAAATTCAGGCGTTCCATTAAATCCGATTTGGTATTGCATATGAAAGCAGTCGAACCCAAACAAATTGGTTGTTTCGACCAACTGGCCGGTAAATTTACTGTTCTTGATGAGAGGCAAGCCGAAAAGATTTGCCGCTTTGGAATTGGTTTGAAATTCGGGCTTCCAAGTTTCCCCTATTGAAAGTGATTTTGGGGTCTTTGTGGATATATCGAATTCATGCGGGCGTATATTGCATGAAACTTTCAACTCCCGATAAACTTTCTCTGTAAGAATTCCGCTTTTAGGTTGAAAAAATATCTCGCCAGCAATTGCAGTTCCGATTAGCTGGCTTCCGGGTTTGAGAAGTTCGTTTGTCCGTTCGCCATCTCCATCCACAAAACGTTCAACAGTTAGATTAACTTTTGACCAATCGCCATTTTCATCCCAATTCAAAATTTTTTCACGCGCTACAAATTCTGAAAAATGAAATCTATTCGTAACGGATACTCGGCCATCCATTATATTTGTGTTCCATATAGATAAAAAAACTCGCGTTGTTCGTTCGAATTCGTCTCTTGGTTTGGGAGGCGGATGGTTCAAGTCCAGATGAAATCGGATTGGCTCTTCAGCCTGTGTTATAAAACAAAAGCTACACCCCAAAACAGCCAGAAAAAGCAGCGCTAGTTTCATTTCTTTAATCAGACTAAAGGCGACTTGTTGGCAAGCAAGTAGTTTTACAAACAGAAGCAAGCTGCAGCTCCGATGATCGCCGCCAACAGCCAGAGAATTAAAACGGCTTGTGTGCGGCTCATGCCCGCGCGCACAAGCTGGTGCGAAAGGTGGTTGGTGTCGCCGATCCAGAACGGTTTCTTGTTCAGCGTGCGAAGAAAACTGACTTGCGCAAGGTCTAGCAGCGGAATCGCCAAAACAAAAAGTGGCGCGAGCACGGCAAGGCGATGCGGTTCCTGCCTGGTGTAAAAGTGCGGCAGAATCGCCATCACGGCGAGCAGGTAGCCGACGAGATGACTGCCCGCATCGCCGAGAAAGGCGCGGGCGTTCGGAAAATTCCACGGTAAAAAACCGACGAGCGCGCCGCACATCAAAAAACCCGTGATGGCCACGAGGTATTCGCCATGCGCGGCGGCGATGAGCGCAAAAAGAAACGCGCCAATCGCACCGACGCCCGCGCAGAGGCCATTCATGTTGTCCATGAAATTGAAGGCGTTGATGACCGTGAGCAGCCAGAGAATCGTGACGGCGTAACTAAAAAAATCATTGTGAACAAAGAGCGTGATGCGCTTGCACGCGGCGGCCACGGCGACGGCGATCAAAATTTGCCCGATGAATTTCGGCAGCGCCTTCAGTTCATGTTTGTCGTCCAGCCACCCGAGAATGGTGATGGCGATCGCGCCGAGCGCGAGCACCGCGAGCTCAATCGCGCGCCGGTCAAGGCCGTGGACGATAGCGTTTGCGGAAGAAATTTTGACGATGCCAAGCTTGAGAAAAATTGCGCCAACGCCAAGCGGCAGCAAAATTCCCGTCAGCACCGCAAATCCGCCAGCGAGCGGAATGGGTGAGTCATGAATCTTGCGGTGGCCGGGATCGTCCACGAGATTTGTGCGCAGGCACCAATTGCGCCAGAACGGGAGCGCGAGCAGCGTCGTCAAAAACGCGCCCGCGAAGGCGAAGATGAAAAAGTTGAAGGGAAACGTCACGTGCGCAGGCCGCGCTGGGCGGCGAGTTTTTGATAAACAGAGTATTGTTCGGCAACCATTTTTTCGACGGAGAAATTTTCCCTCACGAAGGCCGTGCCGGCCCGGCCAAATTTCTCGCGGAGCGGAGCGTCACCGGCGAATTGCAAAAGTTTTTGCGCGACGGTCTCGATGTCGCCGGTGCGGACGAGAAAGCCGGTCTCATTTTCCAGACAAATTTCATCCGCGCCGTCGAAGTCATAAGCGATGACCGGCTTTCCGGCGGCGAGCGCTTGCGGCAGCGCGCGCGACAACGCCTCGCGATAAGAAAGATGCGCGAGGCAGTCCATGATGCCGACGTAACGCGCGACGTCATCGGGCGGAACGAGGCCGGTGAAAATTACTTTGCCGTCGAGGCCGAGCGCGTGGATTTGATGTTCAATTTCGCCGCGCAGTGCGCCATCGCCGACGAACAGCAAGCGCGCGTGCGGAATTTGAGGCAGGGTTTTGGCGAATGCAGACAGCAAATCGGCGTGGCCTTTGAGTTTGAAGATGCGGCCAATTTTGCCGATGACGAAATGGTTTTCGGCGAGTCCGAGTTGCTTGCGTAAGGCAAGGTCGTTGGTCGCGTTCAAGAACGGCTGCAAGTCGAAGCCGCTGAAGATGCGCGTGAACATTTCCGGCTGGCCGATGCCGGCGGCTAGATAGAGTTTCGTCATCGCGCCGGCGGAGCAGAAGAAATGGCCGGTGACTTTGGCGGCGTGCCGTTCGGCGGCGGTGAAAATGAAATTGGCGGGTGCCACCTGAAAATTTCCGAACGACGGGCCGTGAATATGATGAATGATGACGGGCACGCCCGCGCGTTTCGCGGCGAGGCGTCCGAGGATTCCCGCCTTGCCGCTGTGCGTGTGGACGAGGTCAGGTTTTTGTGCGCGCAGAAGATTTTCCAGTTTTCGCAGGGCGATAAAATCTTTCAGCGGATGAACGGGACGGACAAGTTCAGGAACGACGGTGAAGTCGGAAGGCTGCTCTCGGAAAATATTTTGCGCCGCGTTTTCAAGCGAGCCTTCTGGCCCGAGGGTCGGACCAGAAATGAGTTTCACTTCAACGCCATGGATGGCACGCAGGCCGCGAACGGTGGCGAGGGTGTTTTCCTGCGCGCCGCCAATCACGAGCCGGGTGATAATGTGGGTGACGCGCATGGCGCGCTAATTTTTCTGGAGCTGATCCAGTCGTTCGCGGACGGTCCTGACCTCGGCGGAATTGGTCGGCGCGTTGGCGAGGTAGAGTTCGTAGTTTTGCACCGCCTCGTTGGTGTCATGCCGGCGCCACGCAACTTCGCCCAGACCGTAGGCGACTTGGATCGAATTGGTGTAGGTGGATTGCAGTTCGAGATAGTCCGCCCGGGCTTGATCCAGTTTGTCGCTTTTCAGGTAGGCGAGCGCGCGATTGAAGCGCGCCGTGGGATCGTTGGTAACGGCCATGACGCGCGTGAGAGCGGCGATGGCCTGATCGTAGCGGCCAAGCTGTAGATTGGCGAAGCCTTTACCAAAAAGCCATTGCGGGTCTTCCGGCGTTTGTGCGAGGCGACGGTCAATGATGCGGAGCGCGTTGGTGTAAAGGCCGCGGATGAAAAAGGCTTGGGCGGCGGAAGTCAGCAGCACGCCATCGTCAGGGTGGCGGGAAACTTCCCGATCAATGAGTTCGATGCCGCGCGGCAGTTCGTTTTTCTGGAAATAGCCGGCGGCGGCGAGGAGATTCAGTTCGCCGGAATTGCTTTCGGTCAGCGAAAACCGGTCGGGATGATTCAGCGGGTCGCGCAAGGCTTCGAGCGCGCGGTCGGGCAGCCGGTTGTAAAGGTAAAGCTGCGCGAGCCAGAGGCGGGCGGGCAGGTTGTCGGGCGCAAGCTGGCGGACGCGGTCGAAGGGCGCTATGGCCTGGCGCATCAGGCCCGCTTTGGCGAGCAGGGCGCTGTTGGCAAAAGTAAAACTGGGTTCGTCAAACGGGCCGTTGGCGTTCATGACGGAGTTCCAGTCGCGGTATTTGCCGAACTGGTCGGTCGTGACGCGGTCGGGGTCAATCACGGCGGCGGTGCCGGCTTGAAGCGAACGGTTGAATTCAAGGTTGATGGCGGCGGCGATGTTGTCAGAATTAATTTTTTGTGCGTTGACGAAACATTCGGCGGCGTTGGTCAGTTGGCCGGTGCGCTGGAGTTCGACGCCCCAGTAATCGAGCGCGCGGGAATAAAAACTGGCGACGAGCAGGGCGTTGGGATTCACGTCCCACTGGTCGTGCAAATGCATGAGCAGCCAGTCGGCGATGTTGTTGTTCGGAAGGAAATTGGGATCGCGCGGAATCAGCGTCTTTTGCAGCGGCTCAAGCTGGTGCTGCGCAAACTGGCTCCAGAAATTTTGATTTTCGGCAATCAGGTTGGCGGTCAACGGCGGCGGAATCAGCGTGTCTTCCGGCAGTTTTTTAAGCTGATAGATCAGGCCGTGCGGCTCTTCATAGAAAAGTTCAAAATAGTAACCGAAGCTGGGGTTGAGGTAGCAGATGGTGTTGCTTTTCGCGAGCTGGCTCAACGCGCTCAAGATAGTCACAGGCTTGACGCCGCCCATGTCTTTATCGCCGACGAACAGCGGCCATTTCTGCGGGGATTTTTTGTGCAGGTAACGATGATAAGCCGCCCAGTTCAGCGACTGGGTGTCCACCACGAGAAATTCCCGGTCGCGCCCGCTGCGGGTCAGCGCCGCTTCCATCAACAGCGTGCGCGTTTGCTGGCTGGAACTGATTCCCTCGGCGTCGCTCAACAGAATGCCGCCGCCAGCGGGCAGGCTTTGTTCCGTCAACTGCGCGTATTGAAGGAGTGTGTTGTCGTTGACGGCGCGGATGCGCGGCAGATTTTTATAAACGAGCGTGCTGATGACCACGACGGCGGCGGCGTAGGTTCCCCAATAAACGACCGGGATAAAAAATTTTAACTGTCCGGGCAGTGCTGGCCTCGGTCGGGGACTTCGGCGGGTCGGCACGGCTTTTTTGCCGAACACCAGCAGATAATAACCGCAGTAGTAGCCGACGCCCAACGCGGAGAAATAATACATCGTCAGCGCCGGTGTGCCCAAGCTCAACTGGCTCGGACTAAACGGCGAGTCAAACATCACCCACACGCAGACCGTGAAAATCACCGCGTGGACGCCGTGAAACATATAGTTCGTCAGCGCCGTGCCCATCCGGCTGTGGTCGCCAAAGCTCGCGCTCCAGCGGATGGCCATGACCAGCACCGGCAAAAATGTTGTCGCCGACATGATGAGCAGGTTTTGCCGCACGTCGTCGTTGCTGAGGGCGTGGATTACCTGCCAGTCCAGTTGCCACGCCGGCTTGAGCAACTCCCAGAAAGTCATGGAAAAATTTCCGTTCATTTTTCCGACGACCGGCAGCACGAGGAAAAACAACATTCCCGCCAGCCCGCACAACGTCATGCGGAGGAGAAACCGCAGTTTGAAAAATTCCAGTCCGCGCAGCCAGAGAATCGCGATCACGAACACCGGCAGGAAACCGACCAGCGCCCAATTCTCCGTCAGCCCCGCGCCATAGATCACCGCCGCGAGATAAAGCCGACCCACGCGTTCGTCCCGCCGGAATTCCAGCAGCAGCCAGATGACGATGGCGAAGATCAGCATGTTCAGCGACTCGCCGGTGAAACTCGTCGCGTTTTCCCAGAAGCCAAATTCCAATCCCAGCAACGCCACCGTCAGCAGCGGCGGCAGCCAGGCGCTGCGCGTCGTGAGATACGCGAAATCGCTGCGCTCCCGCGTCCGCTCCATTTCCGTGCGGTCATGCGGCAGCAGCGCCACCGACCGCGCCAGCAAACCCAGCGTTGCCGCCGCGCACAGGGCGGAGAAAATATTCAACGCCAGCGGAATTTTTGCCGGCGGCAGCCAGCGGAACGGATAGGTGAACAGGAACATCAGCGGATTGTAAAAATCCGGCTGCCAGAGGTAGCCGGAAACTTTCGCCACCGGCATAAGGTTCGCCACCGTTACCCACGGGTTCAGCGTCAGCGCATAAATCGCCAGCATCGCCATCGCCAGCAGCCATGGCAGATAGCGCGGCGCAAATTGCCGATCCGGGTTCGATTGATTTTTTTGTGGCATCTGAATTTTCCAGTTGAATCCAAGAACCGCCCGTTGGCAAGTTCAGTTTCGGCGGCGCAAATCCGCCACGCACTCGACGTGCTGCGTCTGCGGAAACATATCCAGCGGCTGCACGCGCGACAGTTCAAAGACACCATCCGCGCACAGGATGTTCAAATCCCGCGCCATCGTCGCCGGATGGCAGGAGACATAAATCACCTGTGCCGGCTTGGTTTCGCGCAATAACTGCAATGTTTCCGGCCAGCAACCTTTGCGCGGCGGGTCGAGAATCACCGCCGTTTTTTCCGCTGAAAATTTCTTTAGCAACTCCGGCAAAATTTCTTCCACCTTCGCCGCCACGAATTCGCCATTGTTAATTTTGCGTGACGCCGCGTTTTGCCGCGCGGCGGCGATCGCCAGTTTGTCATATTCCACGCCGACGAACGAATCCACCACGCCCGCCGCCTCGATGCCGAAGAAGCCCACGCCGCAATACAGGTCAATCAAATGCCTCGCGCCGCTGGCCGACAAAAATTCGCGCACCGTCTCCACGAGTTTCGGCAGCAGGAAAAAATTATTCTGGAAAAATGAATCGCGCGGCACGTCCCAATTCTCCGGCTGCACGCGCAAGACGACTTTGATCCCACCCTTCGGCGGCGGGTTGGCGCGGACTTCCTTGATCTGTTCGTTCAACACCGGCTCGGCGATTTTGCATTCCGCGATGTCCTCGACAAACTGGTTGTCCGCGCGGATGAAGCCGATGACCAGTTTTTTCTCCGGGCCGTTCCACTGGCTGCGAATCATGATGCGGTTGCGATAACCGTAAGGCTGCGGACACGCGATTACCGGTGCGATTTTGTCCGCCGAAATTTTCCCGACTCGTTCGAACAAGTCCGCGATCTGCTTATGCTTGAAGCGCAACTGCGCCGCGTAGCCGATGTGCTGATACTGGCAACCGCCGCACGCGCCGAAGTAACGGCATTCCGGCGCGACGCGCTCCGGCGATGGCGTGACGACGCGCAACAATTTTGCCCGCGCGAAATTTTTTTTGACCTCGGTGATTTCGACCTCGACCGTTTCGCCGGTGATGACGAACGGCACGAAGACGACGAAATCATCCACGCGCCCGACGCCTTCGCCGCCGAACGCGAGGTCGTGGATGGTCAGGGAAATTTTATCTGCAAGTTTGAGCGGCACGCCCGGAGGTTAGAGATTTTGGCGGGCTGGAAGAAGTCTTTTCACCGGGCAATTGGCAAAACTTTCGGACCGAAAACAAACACTGTGCAGCCTATTCTTATATTAGGCGGCAGCTCTCTTGGAACAAAACATCGCATAAATAAATCCGCCAATAAATCCCCAAAATATTATGTCTAGCAAAACTGCAAAACGATCCAGAAAAGGAATAATCTGAAATGGCAACAAAACCACATCAAAACAAATATCCCAAAGTCGTGATGCTGTGGTCGGAAGGTCATAAGCACTCCAGCCGTGGCGCAAATAGAACCACATCATAAACCAAACGAGATTGGCATACACAAGCGCAACGAGAAACCCAAACAGCCCAGAGAAAATCTTCTGGCGCACCGAAAGCTTGCGCTTCGGATTCTTTCGGACTGCCTCTTCAAGTGTCATAAACTAAATGACTGCTGCCGCCTAACAATTAATGGACGGCGACTTGTGTGGCCTATCCTTTTTCATGAAAATCACGATAAATTTCAAAAAATTATTGTCTAGTAAAAAAATTTAGGTGGCTTATATCGCTATCAATCAATTCAGCAAAGTCGGCGCACTTTTTTCATGGTTTCTTCAATCCCGCAATCGCTTCCTTCATCTCATTAAAATGCGCCTGCGGACTCATCGCGTCGGTGACGTGGACAATTTTTCCGTCGAGGCCGATCAGGAAGCTCACGCGCTTGGACAGGGACATCATCGGAATCTTCACATCGTAGGCGGCGATGATCTTGCCGTCGGGATCGGCGACGAGCGTGAAGTTCAATTGATTTTCATCGGCAAATTTTTTGTGGCTGTCCACTGTGTCGTGGCTGACGCCGATGACTTCGACATTGTTCGTCTGCAAATCGCCCACGCGGTCGCGGAAGCCGCACGCTTCTTTCGTGCAGCCGCCGGTGAAATCCTTCGGATAAAAATACAGCAACACGATTTTCTTGCCGACGTGATCGGCGAGGTTGAACGGCTTGCCGTCCTGATCCTGACCGGTGAACGTCGGCGCGGTGTCGCCGACTTTGGGCATTGCGGCAAATACGGCGGTGGCGGAAAAGAGCAGCGCGGTTGCGATGGTGGATTTTAATTTCATATCAGAGTCAATCACCCAACTGGCGGGATTTTGCAAGCGGCAGTTAAGTTTTTTTGCGCGGCCAGCGGCGGCAGGCGTTTTGCAGCCAGAGCCACCACACCATCCAGAACGCCTCGGTGACGATGCCGCGCGAAAGCTTGGACGTGCCTTCGACGCGCTCGGTGAAGATAATGGGAACTTCAACCACTTTGAAACCGTCGCGCCAGAGCCGGTGCGTCAACTCAATCTGAAAGCTGTAACCGTTGGACTGGACGGCGTCGAGCTGGATGGCTTGCAGCGCGCGGCGGCGAAAACATTTGAAGCCGCCGGTCGGATCCGTGATCGGCATCCCGGTGATGAGCCAGACGTAAATGCCGGCGCAACGGCTTAACAACAGGCGTTTGAGCGGCCAGTTCAACACGCGCACGCCGCCGGAATAACGCGAGCCGAGGACGAGATCGAAATTTTGCGCGGCTTTAAGAAAATTTGGAATCTCCTCCGGGTCGTGGGAAAAATCGCAGTCCATCTCAAAAATAAATTCGTAATTTTTCTCCAGCGCCCATTTGAAGCCGGCGATGTAGGCGCGGCCTAGTCCGTTTTTCTCCGAGCGGTGCAAAACATTTATTTGCGGATGTTGCGCGGCGAGTTCATCGGCGATTTTTCCCGTGCCGTCGGGTGAATTGTCGTCCACGACGAGCAAATCCACGGCGACCGGCAGCGACAAAATTTTTTGCGCCATGCGCGGGAGATTTTCCCGTTCATTGTAGGTCGGCACGATGATGAGCGTCTGGTTCATGCGGCGCGCAATTGTCAGAAAGATTCGGCGCGAAAACAAGCGGACAGTTCGTTTTGGCTTTCTCGACCGCGTAAAATAGCGCAAGCTGTCATCATGTCAGGACTCATCGCCATCGTCGGTCGCCCCAATGTCGGCAAATCCGCGCTGTTCAATCGCATCGTCAAAAAACGCATCGCGATCGTGCACGACCAACCCGGCGTCACGCGCGACCGCGTGAGCGTCGAGGCCGAATGGCAGGGCCGGCCTTACACGCTCGTGGATACCGGCGGCATCGGTTTGCTGCGCGGCGAAAAATCGGACGACGTGATTATCCGCGCTGCCGTGGAGCAGGTCGGCATCGCGATTGAATCGGCGAACGCCATCATTCTCGTCGTCAACGTGCAGGAAGGCATCGTGCCGCTGGATCGCGAAGTGGCGCAACGATTGCGCAAAAGCGGCAAGCCGGTTTTGGTCGCGGTGAACAAAGTGGACACGCACCGGCTGGAAGAGCAGGCGATGGAATTCGCGCAGCTTGGTTTCCCGAAAATTTTCCCCGTCAGCGCCATCCACGGCGAAGGCATTCAAAATTTGATGAACGCGGCGGCGGCGTTTCTACCGCCAGTTGAAAGTTTCAAGTTGAAAGTTGAAGGTTCGGAAAATTCAGACGCGGCCGATGCGGAAGAATCTTCGACCCGCAACTTTCAACCTGAACCTTTGAAGCTCGCCATCGTCGGCCGCCCGAACGTCGGCAAGTCCTCCATCATCAATGCGCTCACCAATTCCAAACGCGTCATCGTCTCGCCCATCGCGGGGACGACGCGCGATTCCGTGGACGTGCCGTTCGAGGTGGAGACCGACGGCGTGCGCTCGAAATATATTTTGATTGATACCGCCGGCATGCGCAAAGCGCGGCAGGTGGACGACTCCGTGGAATTTTTCAGTGTGCAGCGCGCGACGGAATCCATCGCGCGTTGCGACATCGCCGTGCTTGTGATTGATGCCGAAGTCGGCGTGACCGAGCAGGACAAAAAAATTGCCGACACCATCGTCGAGCAACGGCGCGCTTGCATTCTCGTCATCAATAAATGGGATTTGTTCGCCGAAGAAATCCGCAAAGCGCGCGAAGAAGAAATTGTCCGGCGCGAGGCGAAAGAGCGCACTGAAGGCACAGCCAAAAAACTCACGACGTTGAGCGAGTTCGGCGCGTGGGTGCAGGACAAATTATTTTTTCTTGATTACGCGCCGGTGATTTTCACCTCCGCCACGACGGGTTTTCACCTCGACCGCTTGCTCGAAGCCGTGCGCTACGTCGCCGCGCAGTTGCAGCAGAAAATTCCCACGGCGATTCTGAACCGCACCATCAACGACGCCGTCGAGCGCCGCCAGCCCATCAGCGCCGCCGGCCACCGGCTGAAATTTTATTACGCCACGCAGGTGCGGCAGGCACCGCCGACGTTTCTGCTGTTCGTGAACCGCGACGAATTGTTTTCCGACCAATACAAGAAAAGTCTTGCGAACGAACTGCGCGCCGCGTTCGGTTACGAAGGTTGTCCGATTGTGCTCGTGCCGAAAGCGCGTCCGAAGACCGTCGTGCCGAAACGGAAATTCCGGCCCGCTGAAATCGCGCCGGGAAAATTTGGCCGCCGTCCTTACATCCGTCCGACGGGCAAGCCCGGCGCAAAAGCTGGCGGCAAACCGTTCGTCCGACCGGCGGGCAAGCCGGGAGAAAAACCTTTTTACCGGCCTGCGGGCGGGGCGGAGCCGACGTTTGCCAAGAACCGTGGCGAAAATCGCGGCAAGAAATCGCATCCGCGCGGCAGCAACCGCGCCAAAGGTCGGCGGTAAAAGGTTGTTCACCGCTGGGGAATAAGTCCTCATTTGAGCGGTTGAACGTGCGGATAACCTTGATTTCATTTGGGAATAACCTTCGTGTAACTTTTTTGAAAATTTTTCTTGAAAGATACCACCGGTGGTAGCATGATGGCTCCCGTTCCCCAATTAGTTGGGGAACGGCAATTTTAAGAAAAAGCCAACTTTTCCTCAAAATTGGGAGTTTTTCGCGCCGGTATGTTTCTGTCTCGCTTGAAACTGTCCGGACAAGCCCTAAAAATTAACCTGGAGATTACCATGATTGATGCCCGTGAGGATGTCTCGACGCCGGTTGCCAAAACCGCTAGTCGCCGAACCAACAAAATTTCTGCCACCCGCTCCGTGAAACCCGCCAAATCCAAGTCCCAAAAGTCGCTGCGCATCGAACGCGTTTTTAGCGACGCACAAGTGAAGCCGTTTGACCAGATCGAATGGGACAAGCGCACCGCCGAAATCACCGACGACGCGAACAAGGTCATTTTTAAACAGGAAAATGTCGAAGTGCCGAAGTCCTGGTCGGTGCTCGCCACCAAAGTCGTCGTGTCGAAATATTTTTACGGCGAGCAAAACACGTCCGAGCGCGAAACTTCGGTGAAGCAGTTGATTCATCGCATCGCGCGGACGATTGCAGATTGGGGCATCGCGGATGGATATTTTAGCAAGGCGGATGGCGAAATCTTTTTTGACGAACTCACCTGGCTTTGCGTGAATCAATTCGGCGCTTTCAATTCGCCGGTGTGGTTCAATGTCGGACTGTATCACCAATACGGTGTCGGTAAAAATTCCGGCAAGGGTAACTGGTTTTACAACCGCGAAACTGGCGAGGCCGAGCGCGCCAAGACCCAATATGAATATCCGCAGGGCAGCGCGTGCTTCATCCAAAGCGTCGAGGACAACATGGAAAACATCATGCACCTCGCCTACAGCGAAGCGATGTTGTTCAAGTATGGTTCCGGCACCGGCACCGATTTGACGCCGATCCGTTCGAGCCGCGAGAAATTGAGCGGCGGCGGTCGTCCGAGCGGCCCGATGAGTTTCCTGAAAGTTTATGACCAAGTCGCCAACGTTGTGAAATCCGGTGGCAAGACGCGGCGCGCGGCGAAGATGAACACGCTCCGCGATTGGCACGGCGACATCGAGGAATTTATTGACGCGAAGCAGAAGGAAGAAAAGAAAGCGTGGGCCTTAATCGAGCAGGGCTACGACGGTTCTTACAACGGCGACGCCTACGGCAGCGTGATGTATCAGAACGAAAACCTTTCTGTGCGCGCGAGCGACGAATTTTTTGAAGCCGCGCTGGCTGGTAAAGATTGGTGGACGCGCACGGTCAAAGGCGACAAGCCGCTCCAGAAAAAAAGCGCCAGCGTGTTGCTCGGCAAAATCGCCGAAGGCACGCACATCTGCGGCGATCCCGGCATCCAATACGACGGTGCGATCCAGAAATGGCACACCTGCAAAGGCACCGAGCCGATTCACTCCACGAATCCGTGTAGCGAATACGTTTTCGTCAATAATACAGCGTGCAATCTCGCGTCGTTGAACCTGATGAAGTTCAAGCGCTCGGACGACAAGTTTGATGTGGAACGCTTCAAGGCCGCCTGCCGCATTTTCATCACCGCCCAGGAAATTCTCGTGGATAATGCGAGTTATCCGACCAAAGACATCGCGGAAAATTCCCACATTTTTCGCACGCTCGGCCTTGGCTTCGCGAACCTCGGTTCGCTCTGCATGAGCTACGGTTTACCTTACGATTCCGACGAAGGCCGCGCGCTCGCCGGTGCGATCACGGCGATCATGACTGGTCATGCTTACGAGCAAAGCGCGGACATCGCGGCAACGACCGGCGCTTTCAAAGGTTATCGCGATGCGCGTTGTGCCGGCGTGCCGAATCCGGTTGCCAAGGATAATGTCGAATCTATGCTCGGCGTGATCAAGCTTCATCGCGACGCCGTCGAACAAATTCAGCCGAGCGCGGAATTTAATTACCTCAAAGACGAAGCGCGCAGGACTTGGGACAGCGCACTCGCCAAAGGCAAGCAACACGGTTATCGTAACGCCCAAGTCACCGTCCTCGCGCCGACCGGCACGATTGCGTTTTTAATGGATTGCGACACGACGGGCGTGGAACCCGACATCGCATTGGTGAAATACAAATTGCTCGCGGGCGGCGGCATGTTGAAAATTGTGAATCGCGGCGTGCCGGATGCGTTGCGCCGGCTCGGCTACGATGCGGCGACCGTCACGAAAATCATCGCGCACATCGAGAAGCACGACACGATTGAAGATGTTCAGGAAAATGCGGCGACGATTCACAGCGGCTTGAAGCCGGAACATCTGCCGGTCTTTGATTGCGCGTTCAAACCGCATCAAGGCAAGCGCAGCATCGGCTATCTCGCACATCTGAAAATGATGGGTGCCGCGCAGCCGTTCATCAGCGGTGCGATTTCCAAGACCGTCAACATGCCGAATGAAAGCACCGTCGCCGAAATCCGCGACACTTACGTTCAAGCGTGGAAAATGGGTCTCAAATGCGTGGCGATTTATCGCGATGGCTCGAAACGTTCGCAGCCGCTCAACACGAAGAAAACCAATGAGGGTGCGAACAAAACTGCGGCGGCGGCAGTTGATTCCGCCAGCGTCGAGGCGCGCGTCAAGGAACTTGAGGCCGAAATCGTCAAGCTGCGCGGCGAGGCCGGCAAGCCGTTGCGCCGCCGTCTGACGGACACGCGCGGCGCGGTCACGCACAAGTTCGACATCGCTGGCCACGAAGGTTATCTCACCGTTGGACTTTTCGAGGACGGTCAGCCCGGCGAATTGTTCATCACCATGGCAAAAGAAGGTTCGACTATCGGCGGCTTGATGGACAGCATCGGCACGCTCACGAGCATGGCGCTGCAATACGGCGTGCCACTTGACGCGCTCGTCCGCAAGTTCGCGCACCAGCGTTTCGAGCCGAGTGGTTTCACGAAAAATCCCGAGATCCGCAACGCGTCGTCCATCACCGACTACGTTTTCCGCTGGCTCGCGCTGCAATTCATCCCCGGCTACCGCGAGAGCGTGACCGTCGCGCGCACGCAGCAGGAGTTGGCCATGCCCGGCCTAATCGAAGAAATAAAAAAAAAGGTGAACCGCCCGGTGCCTGAACTGCCGATCTCCGACGACACGGACATCCTTGAAGTGAAATCCGGAAACGGCCATGCGCGTCGCGCGTTGACGCTCACCTCGATGATCATGAACCAGCAGGACGCGCCGACGTGTCCGAACTGCGGCAATGTTGTAGTCCGCAACGGCGCGTGCTACAAATGCCTGAACTGCGGTGAAAGTCTCGGCTGCTCGTAAAAATACAATTCGCGAAGCAAGCCGGAGAATTTGCGTTCTCCGGCTTGTTTCATTTTCGCGGCGGGATTATGTTTCGGCCATGAGCGACAACAATTTCATCCGCGAAGATCCGTGGCGCATCTTCCGCATCATGGCCGAATTTGTGGATTCATTCCAGACCATGTCCCAAGTCGGTCCGGCTGTGACGATCTTCGGCTCCGCGCGAACCAAGCCGTCCGATAAATATTATCGCGCCGCGCACGACATCGCCAAAGGCCTCGCCAAACATAAACTCGCCGTCATCACCGGCGGCGGTCCCGGCATCATGGAAGCCGCGAACAAGGGTGCGGAACACGCCGGCGGCAAATCCGTCGGCCTGAACATCGAGCTGCCGCACGAGCAAAACGGCAACCGCTACGCCAACATCCCGATTCACTTCCATTATTTTTTCGCGCGCAAAGTCTGCTTCGTGAAATACAGTCTCGGCTTCGTTTATATGCCCGGCGGCTTCGGCACGCTCGACGAATTATTCGAAGTCCTCACGCTTGTGCAGACCCAGCGCATCCCGCAGTTCCCGCTCATCCTGTTCGGTCGCGAACACTGGCGCGGCCTGCTTGTCTGGATGAAAACGCGGCTGGAAAAAGACGCGCTCATCAGTCGCGGCGATCTTGACTTGCTGAAAATCACTGATGACGTGGACGAAGTCATCGCCATCATCCGCGACTACGAACGCCGCGTCGGCCCGCCCGCGATCACGCCCACGGCGTTTGCGTAAAAATTCATGCGCCCGCTGATTCAAGAAATTCAAACCGCGCACACGCCCGAATCGCTCGTCGAAAATTTGCGCGGTGAATCTGGAATTATTTTACTGCGCAGCAATTCCTTCGACTCGCCGCAAGCGCGTTATTCCTTTGTCGCCGCCAATCCATTTTTAACTTTCAAATCTTTTGGCTCGCGCTGCGAAATTGTTTCCAACTTTCAACCTTCAACTTTCAACCTTCAACTACAGTTCGGCAATCCCTGGCATTTGCTCGACGCGCTCATGTCGCGCTTTGAACTGCTCGACGAAATTGATCTGCCATTCCCGCTCGGCGGCGCGTTCGGTTACTTCGGCTACGACCTGAAAAATTTCACCGAGGCGAAACTCCCGCGGCGCGCGGTGAACGATTTGGAATTACCAGATTGCCACGTGGGTTTTTACGACAGCCTCGTCGTCTTCGACCATCGCCTCGGCAAAGTTTGCGTTGTGTCCACCGGCTTGAACGCCGACGGCTCTCGCAGCGAAACGCGGGCAAAGGCGGAATTGGAGTTCTGGCAATCGCGCTTAATTGGGAGGGACGGCGTGTCGCNNGCGACACGCCGTCCCTCCCAATTCAAATTTATCTCGCGCTGAATTTCTTGCCGCCGTCGCGCGCGCGCAGCGTTACATCCGCGCCGGCGATATTTATCAGGTCAACCTTTCGCAACGGCTCACGGCGCGAGGCGATTTGTCCGGCTGGGATTTTTTTGAAAAATTGTCCGCCGTTTCGCCCGCGCCGTTTTCCGCGTTTCTGGATTGCGGCGAATTTCAAATCGCGTCGTCGTCGCCGGAACAATTTTTGCGGATGAGCGGTTCGCAAATCATTTCGCGCCCGATCAAAGGCACGCGCCCGCGCGATGCCGACGCAACGCGCGACGCGCAGCTTGCCTACGAATTGCAGACGAGCGCGAAGGAATTGTCCGAACTCGTGATGATTACCGATTTGCTGCGAAGTGATTTGGGCAAAGTCTGCGAATTTGGTTCCGTGCAAGTGCCGGAACTCGCCAAGCTCGAAAAATTCGCGCAGGTGCAGCATTTGGTTTCGACGATTGAGGGACGCCTGAGAAAAGACGTGACGCATTTCGCCGCGTTCGCGTC
>PLHK01000039.1 GCA_003139955.1 Limisphaerales bacterium | reverse complement strand
GCGCGCCGCCACGGGAATCAGTTTTGAATCCATTCATTCACTATTTGTTTGATACGCTTCTGATTCTTTTAGTTAAATACGAAAATCAGCAGCGGCACGTTGCGTCAATCAGCAACGCTTGTGGCTGGTCGCAGCGGCCACACATGGACTTGCTGACGGCTCGTAACACGCGGTGGAACTTACCAACGACCAAAAATGATATTCGACCGATTTTTCAGATTAAACCCAGCGCCGCCCAAGCCAGATTCACTTCAAGTCGGGGCGAGATCGGTGCCGCTTCAATTCGTGCACCATCCCCGCGCCCGTCGTTATCTTCTGCGCCTGCGGTCAGATGGCGTTGCCAGAGTCACAATTCCACGCCGAGGTTCCCTTAAAGCGGCCAGAGATTTTGCTCTTCGGAACGTAAACTGGCTGGAACAACAATTCAAGCTCCAGGCAGATCGCCCAAAATTGGCTTCTGAATGGAGGGCGGGGACTGAAATTTATTTCCGAGGTGATTTGTTTCGGATTGAGACTGAAGCCGACAAAATTCGGTTTGGCACCGAATTGGTCATCGCCGATCAGGCCAATGACGTTAAACCTGCACTGCAAAAACACCTTCGTAAGCTCGCTCAATATGAACTGCCTGCGCGGGTTTTAGAATTGGCATCGCTTCATGGCATAGAAGTGACTCGCGTTTCAATCAGGAATCAAAAATCCCGCTGGGGTTCATGTTCGCGAAGAGGGACAATTTCGCTAAACTGGCGGTTGATCCAAGCCCCGGAATTTGTGCGCGATTACATCATCTTGCATGAGCTGGCACACCGCAGGCAGATGAATCATTCGGATAAATTCTGGCACGAGGTGGAACGGTTGTGCCCGGATTATTTGACGGCGGAACGATGGCTGAAAGCCAACCAGTCAGTCCTTCGATGATAGTTTGCGTCAGCTTCCATTTGGACATGGACGCGTTCTATGCTTCCGTGGAACAGCGCGAGATAAATGCAGCGCGTCTGAAGCTGTTGACATAGCTGGAATTTTGTTGCCCAATTCCTCAAACATTCTTTTCAACGGGCTGTTTGGCCACGTAAATCTGAACGGTTGGCAATGAAGCTGCTGATTTCACTACCGTTGAGGTATGGAAGAATTGATTTCAACCTTGGTTCCGCCAAAACAGCAGGCCCACGCGCAACGGTTGCTGGACGACCCCGGCTCGCGGAAACTGATTCGCCAGCAATTAAGCCAGATGGCGGAGGATAACGCCGGCTTGGTTCCGCAAAAATCGTTCAGTTGGATACTGTGCAAGCTCTCCACCTTTGGGGCCGAAGAAACGGACACGCTCCGGATCTATGAGGCATTTTTATCCCAACTGAACCAATTGGGACAGTTTTGCCGAATTTTGTCCGGAAACGGTGACCAATGCAGATATGATCCGCCGGCAACCATCGCCAACCGGATCACAATCGGCCTCGGCCTTTTCTACGAAGAGGCGGCGCGCCGACATCAGCGCCGGGCCGCGCCTTCACCACAATTTTATCAGCAGACGGCAATCAATTGTTTTGCGGTGACGGGCTACAAAACCATCGCCATCCAATTGCCGGAATGGCTTGAATTCTTGCAAGCCAACTTCGTGCCGCCCAAACTATAGGTCTTGGCCGATGGCGGTGTGATGAGTCGTGGTCGCTCCGGCCGAGTGAAAGCCGCCCGCTTTGATTCAGTTTACCAGCGATGGCCATGGAAGGTGTGAGCCGGGCGATAATTCCAGCCGCCATGAACCCAGACATAATGCATGTTGCGGTAAACCCAATAACCCGGTGCCCAGACGTAATCCACGTCGGGGCAGGCGGAAACTGTTTCAACACAGGGAGCCGGCACGGTCGGAGTGGCCACTACCACTGGACTCGCATAAACCACCGGCAGCGGCAGATTCACGGACAGTCCGAAGCTGACTCCGGCGTTGGCAGACACGGCAGCCGCACCGACAAGCGCGGCCAGTAGGAGAGTTTTCGTTTTCATAATGATTGTGTTTAGTTTATTTTTTAGTGAGGCGTTTTGCCCCATATCTAAGTGGACGATCAAGTAACCAAACGGTTACATGATTGCGGAAATCGCATAACATTTTACGGCAACGACTTAGCGCACATCTTCAACTGCGCAAATATTGCAGCTGGGGTCATAATCTTCATCGCGCAAAACCTGCACAGGCGATAATCAAGAAATTCATCGTTTGTATCGCGGTTGCTTATACCACGCTGCCTTGTTCAATCGCGGCGATACTCTGGACATCAGACCTATGACGTGGACAATACGTTTAATCACATTCTAATTGTGCGCTGGAAATCGTTGGACTATTAGCCGTGAGCCCCCAATTACATCGCTGGCTGTAGCCTTGGGATTACAAGCAGGTGTGGGTCCTCGCGGAACTTGTGGTAGAACCAAATCCTTGCTTTAATCATACTTTGGGCCTTCCAGCCCCGATTGATTAGCTGTTTTGGTTGTGACCCATTTACCGATGTGTCGTATAATTTACCGGTAAAATGAATAGGTTCGTGATTAAATCCTTGATGCGGCATCTTTCCAGCGTGGTCTGGGCGACCAGCTTGGGAGTGCTGTCGCTGTTCTCGGATGTGAGTTTCAAGGTGAGTGCGGCGGTAGTTTTTCAAGCGGATTATAGTGGCACGGGCGGATCGGAGGGCAGCACCACCAACATCGTCACCTTTGGCGGCGGATGCACCGGACTTTTCAGCAACGCCTATCAGGTCGTCCAGATCAGCGGGACGCAGCCGTTCAACTTGACCAGCAGTAACTATTTGAATGTCCACTGGAATCAAAATACCGGTGGCACTTTTCTTATCTACACACCGGACAGCGCCAGTAATTCCTTTGCCAGCTTGGTCGGTCCGAACATCACCAATAATGGTCACGTTTACATGAACTTGAACGGTGGCTTTGACCTGTTCATCCGGCTGAACGTGGCGGATACGAACGATTACGGTTCCGGTGCAGGCCGCTCCGCTGCTTGGCTCGGGGCGGAAAATTGCGATGGCAACCTCATCAATGGAACCTCGGGTCTGGGCGTGTATTTGTCCGGTCTGAGCTATGGAGCACTTCGCCTCCAGTTCACGGCGGGCAATCCCAATGCCATCAC
>PLHK01000076.1 GCA_003139955.1 Limisphaerales bacterium | reverse complement strand
CCGAGGAAGAGGATGCTGCCGGAATGAGAATCGCGGATCAGGAAGATGAAGGGATGGTCAGCCCTAAAAATGGGCGTTGGCCTCGGTGCCATCATCACGGCCATGTCCCTCATGACCACGCCCGTTGCCGCGGCGGCCACTGTGCCCGATTCATTAACCTCAACGAACGCCTTGTGCACCACTGCCGAGATGAACAGATCCCGCTGGCCATCCATTCCAGAAAAGTCCGCACGGCGTGAAAAGGCATCCGTCATCCCCATCGCGGCGAGCGGTTTCGCGAGGCTGAATTGCGCGATCACTTTGAATTTTGGCATGGATACGTTAACTTTTTGTTCGAAAGCCCGCGCCAGCCAGCGGTCAAGCGATTGTTCCGTGAGCCTTTCTTCAAGGCCTTTCAAACCATAGGTTTCGCGGGGAAGCAGAACGACCATGGCCAGGTCGCCGCCAGCATAGGGAAGCTCCAACAACTGCAATCCGTCATCCTCGGCATATCTGAATCCAGCTTCCAAGTGCATCAACGGTACCTCCGGCTTTTGCGTGGGAGAAACCAAGAAAGGCGCCTTGGCCGAGTTATTTTTGTCGAACTCCCGGGCCCATTGTCCCTTGAAGTAAATGGCATTAATCAAAACCAGCCGCGCTTTTTGATCCAGCACTCCTGGTTGAATGAGGTCGGTGATTTTGCCCTGGGTCTTGTTGCTCACCCAATCATTGATTTCAATCCGGGCGCTTTCCGAATCGGTTCGGAAATCAACCAGTTTCAAATTGGCACCATAGCTTTGTTTTGCCACGTCCACAAACGCCGGGAGGAAAGGATGGTCCTTTTGTCCCCACAACCCGTTGGCGACGTCCAGTTCGATTCCGTTTTTCTCCTGCCCAACGCTCAATTCCTTTTGCAATTCGCCGAATGAGTCAGCCAGCTGGACCTCATTCGTGTCGAAATGAAGCGTCCGGGCCATCTGTGCAGCCGTGTCCCCCCGCGCGCCAGCATAGGTCATGGCCAGGCAGGTCGAGATGCTGTAAGGGGAGAAGAACAAATTGCCGTCGGCGTTTTTAAGCTGGGCGTAGAGGTCCAGGGCGAACTCTGTATTGCCCTTGGCGAGGCTTTCAATGATGCTGGCGGCCCTTGTGTCCGCTGGGTGGCCAATCAGTGTGGTCAAAAGCAATGTGACTAAAAGTAAACGTGATAGATTTTTCATAATTATGTCCTCTTAATCGTTTTTTATTAGCGGACACCAATTCCGTGGGCAGCGGCCACCGTTGTCCCTGCGCGAGCAGCCCTTGGGTTGCCTCCGGTCCCCACATATCGGCGGCGAATTTGGGCAAATCAATTGGGGCAGCGGCCTTCCACCCTTCGCNNGTGCTTCGCGCACCGGCATGAGCGGCAACCAGACGGCCTGCACTTGGTCGTCCCGCATAAAGAGGGCGGTGGCGCTCTTCATGACATTCCACAGGAGCGTTTCATAGGCGTTTGGTGAAGGCACATCAAAACTCCACTGATAGCCAAACCGCATGTGGGCTGATAGCCTGACCAGGTTCCCTCCGACGCCCAACTCCAGCTTGAACGATTAAATTAATGAAATTGCTGCTGCAAGGCCGGATGCGGCCGTTCATAGTTGTTCAATCCCTCAACGCTCAGAATGGGCACCCCCGCCGGAATTGAAGGTTCCGCATTCGGCGCGTAAAACAACCGGTGCTCGGTCGGATGCTGATAACGGAACAAGTTGATCTGGAAAGCGTTGTCAATGGCCGCCACCGTGGCGGACACATCCACCAACTGGCGGTTGTCATAGGTGCGCACGATCGATAATCCGTTGTTGCGGGCAAACTCCAGCACCTTCTGATAGTCCACCTCGGTCGGCCCATAGTTCGCGGCAAACTCCTTTGGGGTCAGATAACGATGAAAATTTGTGCTTGAGGCATCGTACATTTGCCGCAGTTTAAGGGTGAGCGCAGCTTGATTGCGCAACGGCAGTCCGATGGCCAATTCCAGATGATTGGTCGCTGGTAACCGCCCCACCGGGCTCAATGTCATTACGACCGGTGGTACCAGCCCCGGCAGGACCAATCGTTCGTCTCCCCAAACCGGCTGGGCGAGCAGCACCAATAGCCCCAGGACGGCCACCATTCCATTGAATTTATGATTCATGTTGCGGATTGCATTATAGCAAGTTCCAACAAGCGTGGCGCCCAGACTTGCGGGCCATCGCCGCTTCGTCGTGGGACTGAAACGTCGCCACGACGGCCTGCTGGCGGGTCATCAGAGATTGGTTTTGTAACTTAATCAACCTTGACGCGGTCACGCACGAAACTGGCGCCCCCTTTGTGGGCGTCATTTTCCGCCTCACCCCAGCCAACCCAGGTGCCAATGCTCCCAGTCAGGGTGGCCACGCCTCCGTCGACCGCCACCTTCACGTCACTCCGATCCACAAACGGACTCCAGAACATGCGGTCCTCAATGCTCTTCTTGATTTGAGCGTCCGTCTTGTATGCCTGCGGTCCGGACACATTGTAAACGTAATCGGGAGATTCGTTGTAATACGGTGACGCGCTGTAATACGGCCAGCCGTAGTAACCATAATCGTAATCCGAATAGTACCCGTAATCATCATAATAGTCCGCCGCCGTAAAGTCGGGAACCACCTTCAGATGGTTGCGAACCTCCAACACGCCCTTGGTCCGGGAAGCCACGTCCTGCGCCTCGGCCTTTTGAAAACTNNTTGATGACCGCCACATCAATAGTGGGGCTGTCATCCAGCCAGGGATCCCAGGCCAGGGCCGCTTTCAACTGGTTTTGCGTGTCCGTCGCCACCGTCGCATCACTGGAACGGACTTTCAAATGACTTTCCACCAGGCGGACGCCCACCACGTTTTTAGCGTCTTGTTTCGCCGAGGTTTCCGCCTTCGGATTCCCCACCGTGCCGCGCAAAGTAACCGTGCCGTCCACTACGGTGATTTCCGGAGAGAAGACGGAAACCCGCGGGTCAGATTTGAGAGCTGCCTGAACTGACTGTCGGATGTCGGCATCCGGGCGCACGCTGGTATTGAGGTTTTGTAGTGCGCCATTGTGAACTCCGGGATCAACCTTCAGGC
>PLHK01000158.1 GCA_003139955.1 Limisphaerales bacterium | reverse complement strand
TCCTGGGTGGAGAAGATGTTGCAACTGGCCCAGCGCACCGAGGCGCCCAGATCCACCAAGGTCTCGATGAGGATGGCCGTTTCCGTCGTCATGTGCAGGGAACCCGTGATGCGCACGCCCTTGAGCGGCTTGCCTTGGGCGTATTTCTTGCGGATGGACATCAGGCCGGGCATTTCGTGCTCGGAAACCTGGATGGTCTTGCGTCCCCATTCCGCGAGCGAAATGTCTTTGACGAAGAAGTCTTGTTTGGCTGCGCCGCTGCCGTTTTTGGCGACTGCTTTCGTAAGTTTGGCGCGTGAAGGTGGAAGTTTGATTGCTGGCATAATTTTTATTTTGTTTGGTTGATTAAAGAGCATTTTTGAGTGCGGCGACTTTGTCCGTTCTTTCCCACGTCAACGCCGGATCGTTTTTTCCGAAATGGCCGTAGTTGGTCGTCTTGCTGTAAATCGGGCGACGCAAGTTGAGCTGGTCAATGATATCGGACGGCTGGAAGCTGAACACGCGATTGACCGCGCGTATGATTTTGCTGTCGGCCACGGTGTTCGTGCCGAACGTCTCGACGTGAACGCTCACCGGATCGGGATAACCGATGGCATAAGCGAACTGGATTTCACACTTTGCGGCCAGGCCAGCGGCGACAATATTTTTCGCGACCCAGCGGCCCATGTAAGCGGCGCTGCGATCCACTTTTGTTGGGTCTTTGCCGGAAAACGCGCCGCCGCCGTGACGNNCCCATGCCGCCGTAGCTGTCCACGATGATTTTTCTACCGGTCAAACCCGTGTCGCCCTGCGGTCCGCCAACGACGAAACGTCCGGTCGGATTGATGAGAAATTCCGTTTTGTTGGTGAGTAAACGCTTCGGCAAAACTTTTTTGATGACCTGCTCGATGCAAAATTTTTCGATTTCGGCGTGCTCGACATCCGCCGCGTGCTGCGTGGAAATGACCACGTTAGAAATGGAAACGGGTTTGCCGTTTTCATAAACGACCGACACCTGCGACTTCGCATCCGGCCGCAGCCACGGCACTTTGCCGCTCTTGCGGATCTTCGTCAGCTCGCGGCCGAGACGATGGGCGAACATGATCGGCGCAGGCATCAGCTCCGGCGTTTCATTGCTGGCGTAGCCGAACATCAAGCCCTGGTCACCCGCGCCCTGCTTCGCGGTTTTTTTGCCCTTGGCCTTGCGCGCGTCCACGCCCTGCGCGATGTCCGGCGATTGCTGCGTCACGATGACGTTGATGAAAACCTTGTCCGCATGAAACACGTCGTCGTCGTTGACGTAGCCGATTTCGCGGATCGCAGCACGCGCGATCTTCACAAAATCCAGTTTCGCCTTCGTCGTGATTTCGCCACCGATGATCGCGACGTTCGACTTCACATACGTTTCGCAGGCGACACGGGAAAATTTGTCCTGCGCAAGGCACGCGTCCAAAACCGCGTCGGAAATTGTGTCTGCGACCTTGTCAGGATGACCCTCGCCGACGGACTCGGAAGAAAAGATGTAACGGTTGCTCATGGATTATTTTAGTTTTGAGTTAACAACATATTGACGTATCAAGATAAGATGATATATCTTTTTCAAAGCGCGTCAAATGCTTTCTTGAATAAAGTGGGATAATGCTTTGATTGTCAAAAAACCAATGATACTAAATCGCAACAAGGTTAAACCCGTAAAAATGACCGAGCCAAGTCATTTTGCATACATAGATACTGTTCGCGGCGTGGCTTTTTTGGCTGTTCTGGCATTCCATTCAGCACTCACAGTAGGCCATTTCTTTGGCAGAGGCATTCTTACTCAAGGAGGATATGGCGTGCAGTTGTTTTTTTTGGCGAGTGCCATAACTCTGTGTCACTCAATGGCTGCCCGTCAGAAAATTGATAAAAATCCTATTTTTTATTTCTATTTACGGCGACTGTTTCGCATCGCCCCACTATTTTGGATTGCCATGGTGTTCTACTGGACGTTCCCTAACGTCATGCCAACATTTTGGCATTCACAATGGGCGCCATCCGGGGTTCACCCGTCGTATTTTATCCTTACCACCCTATTTCTTCATGGTTGGTATCCTTACACATTCAACAGCATTGTTCCGGGTGGCTGGTCCATCGCTGTAGAAATGACTTTCTATGTTTTTTTTCCACTTATTTTTCATTTTCTCGGAATTTCTCCAAAAAAAACCGCCGTCTTTGTTTTATTTGGAATTTTTTACATTAAAATTTTGGGATATGCTGATTCTTGGCTTCGGTATCATTTTTTTTCTGAGATTCCAGATCGCATCTGGGAATTTTTCACAAACCTTTGGTTTCCTTCCCAATTGCCCGTTTTCCTAATCGGTTTCTTGGCCTACCATATTCTTTGTAATGATTCTGTTAAATCATTGGCGAAAAATCGGTTTTGGGTGGGCTGCCTATTATTCTTTCTTGCCATGACATTGTTAAGCTTACTTCGTGGAAACAGCGGTTTTGTCCCGAGTTGTTTTTTTGTTGTTTTAACTCTCGCTGGAATCATTATTGCCATTTCAGGCGGACAATTGCCATTCCTGGTCAATCCATTCATTTGCTACATCGGAAAAATAAGTTATAGTTGTTATTTGGTGCATTTTGCAGCTTTGGGAATTACGCTGAAGTTACTTGGGATTCACCTGACAGCGGATCTAACATTTTTGGACACCGGGCATTCTTTTTCCAATTTATTGTTATTCGCCAAGATAATTACCATCACTCTGATTTTAACTGTGATTATTTCGACGATAACACTTCGTCTGGTTGAAAATCCCGGTATTGCGTTGGGACGAAAAATAATTCAACGACTTAATTCTTCATCAACGAACAAATAGGAACCGGTTACCAATGCATTATTTATCTATAAAACAATGATTACTGGAAAATTCGCCATGCGAAAAGAAATATGTCCTCGACTTTGAAATCCCTGCGCGCCTTGTCCGACGCCACGCGCCTGCGCATTGTCGCGTTGCTCGAGCGTGACGAATTGTCCGTCAACGAGCTTCAGGAAATCACGCGCCTCGGCCAGTCGCGCATCTCGACGCATCTCGGTTTGCTGCAAGATTCCGGCCTCGTGCAATCGCGGCGCGAAGGCAAACGGACTTTTTACAAACTGAATCCACAAACCAGCGGCGCGACCGCCGAATTTATCCAGCTCGCGATTCGTGGCGCGAAGGAATTGCCCGAACATTCGCACGACCAGATCAATTTGAAACGCGTCGTCGCCCGCCGTCGCGAACAGGCGCAGGTTTATTTCAATCAGATCGCCGGACGCTTTGACCGCGTTTATGGCCCCGGTCGCTCATGGCAGGCGTTCGGGCATTTACTGCTGCGGATTTTGCCGCCGCTCATCGTCGCAGACCTCGGCGCGGGCGAAGGTCTGTTGAGCGAATTGCTCGCGCGCCGCGCGAAAAAAGTCATCGCCGTGGACAACTCGGAAAAAATCGTCGCGTTCGGTGCGGCCAAGGCGAAAAAGAACGGCCTGAAAAATCTGGANNTTCCGCCTCGGCAATCTGCAAAACCCGCCGATTGACGCGGACAGCGTTGACCTCGTGATCTTGAGCCAGGCGTTGCATCACGCCGAGATTCCGGCGGACGCCATCGCCGCCGCGCACAAAATTCTGAAACCACGCGGGCAAATTTTGCTGCTCGATTTGCTCAAGCACAATTTCGACAAGGCGCGCGAACTTTACGGCGACCGCTGGCTCGGTTTTGCCGAAAGCGATCTGCACCGCTGGCTCGAAGCCGCCGGTTTCAAGAAAATCGAAATCAGCATCGTCGCCGCCGAGGAACAGCCGCCGCATTTCCAGACCATTCTGGCGAGCGCGGAAAAATAAAATTGTTGCGCAAAAAATTAAAAAGCCCGCAAGCAAAATGCCTGCGGGCTTGGTAACTTTTAACACTTAACTATTCATTTCATCAGACAAAAGCAAACGCGCTCTGTCGTGAAGTGCCGTATAAACAGGTTTCTTTTTTCCGGCTGTTTGCGGATTACCGCCGAGCATTTCAAGTTGCTCAATGAGCGTCGCAACAAGTTCGCCGCCATATTTTTCAAAAAAGCGAACTGCATCCGATTTCCAATAAGCATTGCCCGTTTTGTCATAACCAATCAATGCGCGAAGCGATGCGAGCAACGGAAAAATCAAACCGCTCGGAATTACATAGTTCACTTCAATGCCGGTGAGTGGCAAGTTATGTAATTTCTGTTCGATTCCTTGACGTTTGCCCAGCTTGGCTTTTCCATCGCGTGCTTCTTTGTAGGCATTTTCAAAACCTGCATAAATCGTGTCATGCAAATTTAGAATGTCCTGCATCAAAGGCGCGAGCGCTTTGTATCCGGGCAAAAGTTTTGGATCGTTGAGACGAGCATCCATTCTGCCCTTGCTGGAATATGCAACCGTCGGAGCTTTTCGTTTTTCATCATAAGCAGGATGAAACAACGTGAGCAGACTCAAAATGTCGAGAACAGTAATTTGCTTTCCCGCATTTTCTTCGTAGCCCACCTTGCCACGAAACGGACTTGATGGCACTTCGAGAATATCACTTATCCAGTCAAACGCGCCTTTGAAATCAGACATTGACCAAGGCGTGACTTGGCGACTTGTGTTTCGCCCCTCGACCATTGCATTGATTCGCTCCTGCGAAACAAGGCCAAGAATAATTTCAAGATGAATGCGCCCACGGTTAAGAGAATCTGCCGCGACAGAATCTCCTGATTCACGCTGTGCAGCACCAGTTTGAATATCACGCTGAACTTTTCCAAGAACGGCGTCGGTTGTTGCTCCATCGGCAATTCCATGAAGCGATTCGTCCGTTACAAACAACTCGACAAATCCTTTATCGTGGTCATTTTTTGGCGGAGTAAATTTGAGGTCTTGAGCCAATATAGTTGCTCCACGATTGGCCAGATAAAAATCCTCCGGCGATTCAATAAGTGTCGTTTCAATTCTGCGCGCAACGCCAGATTTCA
Organism: Limisphaerales bacterium; assembly: GCA_003139955.1. Lineage (GTDB taxonomy): Bacteria > Verrucomicrobiota > Verrucomicrobiia > Limisphaerales > UBA11358 > UBA11358. The sequence goes on along the minus strand of PLHK01000158.1, from coordinate 1,070 downwards.
ACGCCTGTTCATCGTGACTTCTAGGATTAACTTCATCTGGCAATGATTTACCCTGCCAGTCTGACAGCAACGGATAAAGATGATAGATGACTATGTCTTTGCCGTTGTCCTTCAGCACGAACTTACGAATACATTCTTTGTCGATTGGAAAAGCGACGCGAATGTGGAGGTTTTCTTGGGTGTTAACGACCGCAGTAGATGCGGCCACGACTACATTACTATTTTGCATTGTTTTGTTCTCGTCGAGCGTTGGAACTAGCTCTCTTTTTAGTTTACTCTTTTCAGAACCACCGACTTTCGCCGGTGCGAAGTCCAACTGGACTTGCGCTTTGGTGTTCCTCTCTGAAAGAGGTGTTGCATTTGCAACAACTACATCAAAACAGATTGATCCAATAAAGTCAAGGGATTTCAGCGTTATACGCCCAACAAATTTTTCAACCCACAATCAAGTTCACCATTTTCTTCGGCACGACGATGATTTTCTTGATCGTTTTGCCTTCGATGAACGGTTTCACTTTCTCGGAATTTTTCGCCGCCGTTTCCAAATCCGCCGGCGTCGCGTTCACGGAAACTTTGATGACATCGCGCAGCTTGCCGTTCACCTGCACGGGAATTTCAATCTCGCTCTCGACGAGCAACGCGGCGTCAAATTTCGGCCACGGCGCGTAGGCGAGCGACGGCGCGGTTTGGCCGAACGTGGCGTGCAGCCGCGCCCACAATTCTTCCGCGAGGTGCGGCGCGAACGGCGCGAGCAGTTGCAGAAAAGTTTTCATCACGGACAACGGCTTTGTCTGCCACGTCATCGCCTCGTTGATGAAAACCATCATCGCGGAAATCGCCGTGTTGAAACGCATTCCGTCCAAATCTTCCGTGACTTTTTTGATGCACGCGTGCAGCGCCTTGAGTTGCGCGGGCGTGGCGTCCATTTCCGCAATCGCGCCGTCAAGCAGAATCAGATCGAGCAGTTCATTTTTGTTTTGCTCGGTCGTTTCGGCCTGTTCAAACGCGGTTTCCGATTTTTCATCCACGAACAGACGCCACACTCGACCGAGAAAACGATACACGCCCTC
>PLHK01000063.1:35856-37558 GCA_003139955.1 Limisphaerales bacterium | reverse complement strand
ATCATGCACAGGCGGTCAATGCCGATGCCGATGCCGCCGGCGGGCGGCATGCCGTGTTCGAGCGCTACGAGAAAATCCTCGTCCAGCTTCTGCTGTTCGCCGCCAGCCTGATGTTCCAGCGTGGCGCGCTGCGCGATGGGATCGTTCTGCTCGGTGTAGCCGGGCGAAATTTCCTGGCCGTTGATGCAGCACTCGAAGACCTCGACGGTCGTCGGGTCGTCGGGCGAAAGCTTGGCGAGCGGCACGAGTTCCTTGGGAACATGAGTAACAAAGGTTGGATTGATAAGTCTTGGCTCAATATACTTTTCAAATACGGCCTGTGTGACTTCAAAGTCTTGCACACCTTGGTTAATATCTTCCAGTCGCTTGGTCATTTCGTTTAATGCCAAATTGAATTGCTCTTGATCAGACGCTGGCAACGCAGTGAAACCTATCCCTTGATCGGCATAAGATTTCAAACGAGCGAAGAGTGGTTGGATTTGCAGGGCAGTCTCAAGAGCTTTTCGAGAAGGCCTGCCTGCTACTTCAATCTCTAAAACATTCTCAGCGTAGGCCAAACGGTCAGATGAACTCATTTCGAACCAATCGGCTTTTATCCGCTCCCGAATTAAGTCTTTGTATTTAACTCGTCGCCAGTTTGTCAGGTCTATTGTTTTGGTAACTTTACCTTCGGCATCTTTGTTTTCAATGACGAGCGTGCGGAGAACTTTTTGCGCAACATGTTTGATGAGCGACTCCACCGTTTCCATCATCGTCGCGTAATCGCCGAACGCGCAGTAGGCCTCGAGCATCGTGAATTCGGGATTGTGCCGGCGCGAGAGACCTTCGTTGCGGAAGTTTTTCCCGATCTCAAATAGCTTGTCGATGCCGCCCACGAGCAGCCGCTTGTGGTAAAGCTCCAGCGCGATGCGCAGATAAAATTCGCAGCCGAGCGCGTTGTGAAAGGTCTTGAACGGCTGCGCCGCCGCACCGCCGGGAATCGCCTGCATCGCCGGCGTCTCGACCTCGACGTAGCCGCGCGCGTGAAAAAACTGGCGGATTTCATGAACGATTTCGCTGCGTTGCAGAAAAATTTTCTTCACGTCAGGATTCGCGATCAAATCCAGATAGCGCTGGCGGTAGCGGATCTCGGTGTCTTCGAGGCCGTGCCATTTCGCGGGCGGCGGGCGCAGGGCTTTGGCGAGAATCGTGAACGCTTCCAGCTTGATGCTCGGTTCGCCAGTTTTGGTGCGAAATAAAGTTCCGGTGACGCCGACAAAATCGCCGAGGTCGAGGTGCGTAAAAATGTTAAACTGCTCGTCGCCCAAAGTGTTTTTCTGCGCGTAAACTTGGATGCGTCCGCTCTGGTCGCGAACGTCAATGAACATGGATTTGCCCATGTCGCGGTGCGCGGTGATGCGACCGGCGACGGACACGCGATGACCTTCGGGCAGCGCGCCGGAATCGAATCCGCTGCGGGCATCGTTGCATTTGCTATCGGGCGTGAACTTGTTCGCAAACGGAAAAATGCCTTTGGCTTCAAGCGATTTGAGCTTGGCCTTGCGCTGTTCGATGAGTGAATTCGTGTCTTCCATAAAAATGGCGGTGGCCATTAAAACACAAATTCGGGGTTAAAACCAAGCAGCAAAACGGACAGCGCTCACAGATGAAACCAGTTGTAGGCGTTTGGAAAAATGTTCCAGTCAATCGTGATTTCTGATGC